>DAIPJL010000020.1:0-26084 GCA_036770305.1 Bacteriovoracaceae bacterium
AGAGGGGACCATCGGCGAGGCCCGCGTCTGCGTCGTCGGCGCCGTTCTGTGCCACGTCTCCCAGCGCGCGCATCGGCTCGAAGATGGGAGAGATGCATGACGGGGTCCCGGCGGCTTCGAACTGCGCCCGATCTTTGACCGGGTGACAGTTTCGCAGCGAGAGCACGGCCCAGGCGAGCTCGGAGCAAAACACGGACTGCGCCGGCGCATTGATGCCGATGGCGTGGGCACCGATGGCCTTCACGAAGCTCAGCGGTTCGGCGGCGCCAGGGTCGAAGGTCGGAGCACTGTAGTCCGTGTTGAAGGCAATCTTTCCGGGGTAGATGCTGGCGCGCTTTTGCGCAAGGTTCTTTGCCCACAGAGAAAGATTCGTACGTTGTGCGGCGCTGAGCTCCCGCGGGCGAACGACGTGCAAGAGGCGCGTCTCTTTGTAATGTTTCGAATCAAGTTTTCCGACGTACTCGGCGTTCAGGGGGGCGTCGACGTTCGAGAGCGTCGTCCCATCTTTGTAGATAATCCCGGCGTGGCTCACGCCCATCTGGACACTCGTGTAGGCGCCGCCACCGGCCCACTCCGCGCGGAACGAAAGCACGATGTCGCCGTCCTGGAGCATCGATCCGAGCGTTGTCTGAATGGTTTTGCGCGACACGGGGAGGAGGCGCAGTCCGGCCTTCTGAGCAGCACCTTGTGAGGCGGGATGCTCGAAGGGAATCATGCGGGTTTCTTGCGCCGCCGGGAGCTGCGCCAAGGACTCGTCGACGACCGTGTAGTAGACCGGAAGCTCGCTTGCTTCCGTGAGGATGCGCTCACGGACTGCAGGCGACTGCGCCAAGTTTTGCGCCAGCGCACTGCCAGCGATGATGACCGAAAAGAGTGCCAGAAATTTCATCGGGACCTCACAGGATTTTGGTGTGAGCAGCTTGTCTCTCGGGTGTGTTTTAGCTGGCCAGCCGTGGCTCTGCGCGTAAATAAAGATTACACAGGCGCACTAGAGTTGAGCGAAGAGTGATTCGATGCGCAGAAGAATAGAGGGAGCTCGGCGGAAGCGTTCCGCGCGGGGGAAGTCGAGAGTCGGCACGATTTCGCCGAAGAGCCAGTCTCCCGTGAGGTTACGACGGTACGACACGCTGAGAGAGTAGTTGCTGGCGAACCAGATCCCCTCTGCCTGAGTGGCGACGCGAGCATTGTAGCTTAAGGCGTCTTGGTCGGTGAGCGTCTGCAACAAACTAGGCCCGTGAGTGGTGCGGAATTCTTTGATGGTGATCTGCCAGCTCTGGTCGTGCACGAAACGAAAGAGGAGATTTTTTCGGAGAGCGTAGTCGTGGAAGAGGGAGTTGTTCTGGCCCCAGCCCTGGTCGGAGAACCAGCCCACTTCTCCGACGAAGCGGTGGATGAAAGGAGCGGCGTGCCAGTTTTTACGCAAGCGTGAGCGAGCGAAGACCACGGGAGGAAAGTTGACGTTGAGGCCCGCGTCGGCGCGGAAGCGCCAGGGTTCACGGGCGTCACTGGAGAGCTGCGGTGGGGCCAGTGTCTGAGAGGAATTCGCCTGCGGCCCACCACTCGAAGCCGTGGGCGCCTCATCGTTTTTGCTCACGGAGAGGCGGAACAAACGCTCGAGGTTTGGGAGACGGATGTTAAAGCGCACCTCCGTTTCGTCGATGGGCCTTTTCTCGTCTCGCACGCGATAGTCGTAGAGGAGGCGGACGGAGGAGCGGTTCAGCTCGTCATCGGCGCGCTTCTCCCCGAAGAACGAGTCGAGGCGATTGGCCAGCTGAATGAGGCGTCGAGAAATGCGCGCCTGAGTCTCATCCAACATCTCTTGCGGACTTCGGCGCGGGGCCTTCTCTGAGGGGAGCGTGTCTTGCGCCGAGGCACGGGCGCCAACCAAGAAAGCGAGTAACACGACTAGGGCGGATTGCCTCATGCTCTCAGCTTAAGGCAAAACTCACGGAGATAAGCACAAATAAAAAAGCCCCGCATTCGCGAGGCTTTTTTATATTTGGTACTCCCATGGGGATTCGAACCCCAGTTACCGCCGTGAAAAGGCGATGTCCTAGACCGGGCTAGACGATGGGAGCATATCTAGCAAATTCAACCGTTTAAGTGGTGATCTCGGGGTGACTCGAACACCCGACCCTCTCATTAAAAGTGAGATGCTCTAACCAACTGAGCTACGAGACCAGACATCAAAAACGAGACCAAAATTTAATGGGGGTGGAGCGGTTTCGTCAAGCGCATTTTCGAGGAAATAAGGGGTAAAAAAAATAGGCCCTTTAGACAAAGAAGGGGAAGAATTCTAAATTGCCCTCCACCATGGATAAAACCCCGCAAACCTCTACAAAACGTGTTGTGCTTCACACGCTGGGCTGCCGTCTGAACTTTTCCGAGACCGGCTCCATCGCCCAGGGCTTCGTCGACCGAGGCTACGAGGTGGTCGAGCTCGGCGAGAAGGCAGACGTCATCGTGCTGAACACTTGCACCGTCACCGACGGCGCAGACCAGAGCTGCCGCAACCTCATCCGCAAGGCGCGCAGTTCGTCTCCGGAGGCGAAGATCGTCGTCGCCGGTTGCTACGCGCAGATGGAGGCCCATAAGATCGAGGCCATGGGGAGCGTGGACCTCGTGCTCGGCACCTCGGAGAAGTACCGCATCTTCGACCACCTCGCCGAAGCGGAAGAGGGCGAAGATGAAGACACCGTGGTGCGCATCGAGAAGTCGAACGAGTTCTGGGGCGCGGCCACGACCCTCGCGGATTCGCACACGCGCGCCTTCCTGAAGATCCAGGACGGCTGCAACTACGTCTGTAGCTTCTGCATCATTCCCTTCGCCCGCGGCCGCTCGCGCACCTGGCCAATCCAAGACATCATGACGGAGGCGCAGCGCCTCGTGGCGCAAGGGTTCAAGGAGATCGTGCTCACGGGGGTGAACGTCGGAGAGTACGAAGCCTCGAGCGGGGAGAAGCTCACGGACCTCTGCCGCCGCCTCGGAGAGCTAGATGGACTGGAGCGCCTGCGCCTCTCCAGCGTCGAGCCCAACACCATCACGCGCGAGCTCCTCGAAGTGCTCCGGGCCTCCGGCAAGTACATGTCGCACTTCCATGTGCCGCTGCAGAGTGGTTCCGATCGCATCCTGAAGGAGATGCGTCGCAAGTACGACATGAGTTTTTATCGTGAGACGATGGCGATGATCCAGGAGTATTTCCCGGACGCAGCTGTTGGCGCCGACGTGATCGCCGGTTTCCCTGGCGAGACCGAGGAGGACTTCCTCGCGACCTTCCACTACCTGCGCAGCTCGCCGGTTACCCACTTCCACGTCTTCCCCTACTCGAAGCGCCAGAACACCACGGCGGCGAAGCTGCCGCACCAGGTAGCGGCGGCGGAGAGGAAGCGCCGGGTGCGTGACCTGATTCTGCTCGGCGAGGCGAAGCTCGACCACTTCGCCCGCGAGCTCGTTGGCCGTCCCGTTCCGGTGCTCTTCGAGTCGCAGAAGGACGGCGTCTGGGAGGGCCACGCGCCGCACTTCGTACGCGTCCGCGTGCGCTCGAGCGCGGACCTCGCGAACCAGATCCGGCCGGTCATGCTGATGAACTGGGGCGGCAAGGCCCTCGAGGGCGTGCTCCTTTCCTAGGCCGCGCCCTTGATCTGCGCGCGCAGCCGCTGGTACGCGACGTTCCAGCGCTTGTGGTTCCCCCGCACCATCGCGATGAACCAGTCCGGATGCCCGTCGATCTCTTTGTTGATGAGGCCGAAGGGGATGCGCTTGGCCTTCACGTCCGTCTTCGCGCGGGCGGCGAAGAAGCGGAACTGGCACTCGAGGCTCGGACAGCTCCCGAGGAACTCGCCGGGCTCGAGGGTGTCGATGACCGCCACCGGACCGTTAGAGAACTCTTTCACGATCTCTACTTCGCCGTATTCGATCATGAAGCCGTCGGCGCCGGAGTCTCCCTCGTGGAAGATGAAGCTGCCGGCCTTGAAGTAGACGAACTGCGAGGTGGTTTCCGTCGGTGCATGGGAGAGCGATGCGAGGCTGCGAACCCGTTCGATGAGTTCGTAGCCCTGCGAGGGTTTCGCGAGGTGGTAAATGTTTTTGTAACTCTTGAGCTCCCGAGGAACTTCCTCGAGGTGGGCACTGTAGAGCAGCAAGGGAGTCTCGTCCTTGATGAGCTTGCGGTACTGCTGCACGAAGGTCACGCCGTCCATGCGCGGCATGCGGATGTCGGTCACCACCACGTCGAACTTCTGGTTCCGCGCTTTGAGGAGTCCTTCGGTGCCGTCTTTGGCCGAGACGAAGAGGAACTCCTTCGGATCGAAGAGCTGCTTGACGAGCTCGGTGAGTTCGACGTTGTCGTCGATCATGAGGACGGAGTGGCGCTGCGGGGTGGACATTCGGGCTCCTTCGGATGGTCGGCAGTCTATTTTACGGCTAGATAGGGCAGCAAATTGAGCCGTAAATTTTTCTTTAAATTTGGCCGGCACAGCAGCTGCAGCGATGGGCTGTAGGATTGGCGAGTTAGCGCCAACCCCTTGAGGAGATGTCTGCGGGTGCTGACATGTGTTTAGAGTTTAGACACTTCCGGAGCCTTGGTGTCGCCACGCTGACGCTGGCCCTGGCGCTCATCCTGGGCGCTTGCTCGGAGGCGCCGAAGGCCCTGCGGGGCGAGCCCCTGGTGAAAAAAGGGTACGTCCTCGGCGACGAGCTTCCGGCGTTCAAACTGGACTGCAAGAGCGGGGACTGTCCGGGCTACGTCGTCGCCATCCACAGCACCCTCGAGTCGGGGCTCGCGCTGAGCTGCACCGGGTTCCTGGTGGCCGCGAACGTCGTGATGACGGACTCTCACTGCATCGACCAGGGTGACCTCGACGCCTACTGCCGGGGCACGCAGGTGCACGGCCTCTACGAGGACGTCCCCGTCACCGCTCGCTGCAGTAAGGTCCTCTTGAGCCACGCCGTCTCGGGGAGGCCCGAGGAAGATGACAAAGACTACGCCTTCCTTCAGATCGACGCTGAGCTCATGATGAAGCCGCTCGAGTTGAACTCGAAGGTCGGCGTCCAGCACGGCGAGAGCTACAAGGTCTGGAGCGTGGACTTCCATGGTGTGAACTCTGGCACTATTGTGGACATGAGCTGCCGGGCGATCCAGCGCTCGATTCTGCTGCCGCACTTTCGCACCGACCATTCGGCGATGTCGATCTACGTCGACTGCCCCGTGGTGATGGGCTTCTCCGGTTCTCCCGTGGTGAGCGCGGACGGCGAAGGGGTGGCGATCATCACCGCCGGCCTGAGCCAGGAAGAGGCGGACCAGCATTTCTTCTTGCGGGGCCGGCGCGTAGCGATCGGGGTGAACATGAGCTGCGTCGATTTTCCGAGCATCACGGGATTAAGTTATGAAACCTGCCGGCCGGAGAACATCTTCGACGCTCGCCGCGAGGCCTTCCGCCAGTTCTACACGGACCTCGACGTCTCTGCGGAGTCACTGGTGAACGACTGGCAGAAGAAGATCCGCCGGCACCGGTGGGCGCCGATGAGCGTGAAGCCTTTCGTGTGGATGCCCGTTCCTAAGTGCATTAGCCGTAGCTATCACCTCGTCTGGCAGCTGCAGCTTCCACTCTGGGAGCTCAACTCGCTGGTCGACGGCGATCTCAACCTGAGCTTTCGCTACAGTCCGCCCAGGTATCGCACCTACAGCCTGGTCCTCTACCCCGACCAGTCGAAGAACAACGAAGAGTTCGCCTTCACCATCGCTGGTGAAGACGGCGTGATGGCCCAGGGCTTCGCTCCGGCCTGCTCCGCCCAGGACTAGCGCGCTAGAGGTAGTCCTTGTGGAAGCTGATCTCTTTGCGATCGGGGCCGAAGGCGACGATGCCCACCGGAATGCCTAGCGCCGCCTCGATGAGTTCCACGTAGGCCTTGAGCTCCGCGGAGAAGGGCCCACCCTTGAAGTCGTCCTTGAAGGGCGCGAGGCTCTTCAGGATCGGTTTTACCTTCGCGAGGTCCATGCCCGGGCGCGCGGTCTCGATGCGCTGGCCTTCGTACTCGTAGGCCTCGCAGACTTTGAGCACCGTCATGCCCGAGAGCACGTCGAGCTTCGTGAGTGCGAGGGAGGTGAGGCCGGAGCACTGGATCGCGTAGCGCAGCAGCGGGAAGTCGAGCCAGCCGCAGCGCCGGATGCGGCCCGTGGTGGCGCCGAACTCCTGACCGGTCTTTTGGATGTAAGCGCCCACGTCGTCAAAAAGTTCAGTGGGGAAGGGGCCTTCACCAACACGCGTGGTGTAGGCCTTGCAGATGCCCAGCACCTCGTCGATCCGCCCGCCCTTGGTGCCGGCGCCGGTGTGGATGCCGGCGGCGGTGGTCGAAGAGCTCGTGACGTAAGGGTATGTCCCGTAGTCGATGTCGAGCAGCGCGCCCTGCGCACCCTCGTAGACCACCTTGCCACCGCGCGCGAGGGTCTCCTGCAGAAGGCCGAAGGCGTCGCCGACGAACTCCTTGAGCTGCTGGCCCAGGCCCCAGAGGCGCTCGTGTTCAGCTTCCAGTGTGGGAGCGTCGATGCCGTACTTGGATTTTAGCAGGAAGAGCTTTTCGTCTGCCGCGATCGAAAGTCGAGCGCGCAGCTGATCCCGATCCAGCAGATCACGAACTTTGAGACCTCGGCGCGCGATCTTGTCCTCGTAGGCCGGGCCGATGCCTTTGCCGGTGGTGCCGATCTTCACGGCGCCCTGGCCTTCGCGGGCGGCGTCGAGGAGCTTGTGCCAGCTGGTGATGACGGCGGTGTTCTCCGACACCATGAGATTTTTGCTGGTCACGGGGATGTGCGCTCGCACCTTGGCGACTTCGGCGAGGAAGGCCTCGGGCTCGAGCACCACGCCGTGGCCCACGACGGACTTGCAGTGGGCGTGGAGGATGCCGGAGGGGATCAGGTGCAGGACGATCTTCTGGCCGTCCACCCAGATGGTGTGGCCGGCGTTGTTGCCGCCCTGGTAGCGCACGACGAGGTCAGCTTTCTGCGTCAGCAGGTCGGTGATCTTACCTTTGCCTTCGTCGCCCCACTGGGCGCCGATGATCGCCAGAGTTTTCATGCTAGGCCTTCACTTCGTGGAGCAGCTTGTTCTCCGTGAAGAACACGGTGACCTGGTGCGCGGCCATTTCGCCGACGCGGAACTGGGCTTCGTCGGTGGAGCCGCCGAGGTGCGGAGTGAGCACGATGTTCGCCAGCGACTTGAGCTTCGACTCGAGGAGCGGCTCGACCGCGAAGACGTCGAAGCCGGCGCCGCGGATCTTCTTGTGCGCCAGGGCCTCGTAGAGCGCCTCCTCGTCGACGATCTTGCCGCGGGCGGCGTTGACGAGGATCGCACTGGGCTTCATCTTCGCGAGCAGCGCCGCGTTCACCACGCCCTTCGTGGCGTCGAGGAGCGGGGTGTGGATGGTGACGACGTCGCTCTTCTCGAAGAGCTCTTCCAGGGTGTGGACCTTGGTCGCTCCGTTGACCTGTGCCTCTTTGATCATGGGGTCGAAGAAGAGCGTGTTCGGCTCGAAGCCGCTGATGCGCTTGGCGACCAGCTGGCCGATGCGGCCGAAGCCCATGATGCCGACAGTTTTATTCGTGAGTTCGTTGCCGGTGAAGGCGTCCTTGTTCCACTCACCGCGCTTCATGCTGGCGTCGGCCCAGGCGGTCTTGCGCAGCACCGTCAGCATCAGCGCAACGGCGTGCTCGGCGGCCGAGTTGTTGTTGGCGCCGGGAGTGTTGGAGACCTTGATGCCCTTTTCCTGGCAGTACGCCTTGTCGATGTTGTCGGTGCCTTCGCCGGCGCGCACGACGTACTTCAGGTGAGGAGCAGCGTCGACCAGTTCCTTAGTCACTTTCGTCGCCGAGCGGATCACCAGGCCCGCGACGCGCGGAAGGAGCACCTTCAGCTCGTCCTGGGTGACCTTGGGCTTGGGGTAGACTTCCAGCGCAGGGTTCTTTGCGATCAGATCAAAGATTTCTTTGTCACAGCCGTCGGCGAAAACGATGAAGGGTTTGGACATGGGCGGCTCCTCCGAGGAAGGGAAAGTTCACCGGAATTATAGTGGGAGGTGCGAGCTTTGTATCGGCAGGGAAGAAAAAAACCGGAGACACCGCGAGGCGGTATCTCCGGCGACGGCCAAGCATCTTCTGGGAGGAAAGATGCAGGGTTTAGGCGATGCTGCGGATCTCGAACTGGGCCTGGAGGGAATCAATAACCCCTTGGAATTCTGCGAGGGTAGGTAGGTTCCCGAAGTGGGTGTTCTCGTGCATGTTCATGCAGACGAAGTCGCCGATCTCGATGGGCCTCGAGCGCTCCGCGTCCTTGCAGAAGGCCCGCCAGTTGCTTTTGCCCTGCTTGCGGTAGGCGTGGAAGAGGCTTTCGATCAGTTCCGTTTTCGTCTTGACGCCGATGCCGATGACGTGGCCCTGGCCGTCAAGTTCGAGGTACCACACCCGGTACTCTTGGCGGTGCTGTGGGTGCTGTTTGGTGTCCACTGCGATGGCAAGATACATAGGGCCTCCTTACTCTCGGTGGGGACATCCTTGTCCCCGGATGTGTGTGTGAAAGAGGGAGTGCTCAAGTGGTTTCCGTCCTAGAAGCCGAGCACTCCTTCGCTCGCATCCTGCTTGTATCGATCATACGGCCCAAAGCCTGCTGTGGGAGAGGCTTTTGGCTTTTTTCTTCTGACGTGGCGAAGAGAAGAAGTCAGATTGTGCGGAGTCAAAAAAGCCTCCCTCTCAACTTTTTTTGTAGTTCCTCAGACTTGCCCCTACGCGGCATAGGGGCAGTTTGCCCCCGCCAAAATAATGTCCCCCTTCGCTACTACGAGTTATTTTGCTCTACGGAGTGTGCAAGGCTTCTTACAATTTCACTCATGGCAAAACCCTCTGTGCTCCGCTCGTCGCTGGTCATGGCCAGCGCAACTTTTTGCTCTCGCATTCTCGGATTGGTGCGCGAGCAGCTGATGGCGCTCTACTTCGGCGCCTCCGGGCTCACGGATGCATTCCTTGTGGCCTATCGCATTCCCAATCTACTGCGAGATCTTTTAGCCGAGGGAGCGTTCTCGTCTGCCTTCGTTCCCACCTTTACGGAGGCCCGCCAAGAGTCAGCGCAAGAGGGGAGGCGTCTCCTATGGGAGCTCTTCGTTTTGCTCGGGTCGCTCACGGCGGTGCTGAGCGTGCTGATCTTTGCCTTCGCTCCGCAGCTCATCGCGCTCTTCGCGCCGAGCTTCGTGGCGGACGCGGAGAAGTTCGAGCTCACCGTCACGCTCACGCGCATCATGTGCCCTTTCCTGTTTTTCATATCACTCGCGGCGCTCTTCATGGGCGCGCTCAATTCGCTCAAGGTCTTCTTCATCCCTGCGCTCGCTCCGGCCGCCTACAACGTCATGAGCATCCTCGCCATGGTGCTGCTGGCCGGTGCGCTGGAACGCCTCGGCCACGCCCCCGTGCTCTGCCTCGGCTGGGGCGCCATGCTCGGAGGCCTGATGCAGGCGCTGGTGCAACTTCCGCTTCTTTGGAAGAAGGGCCTGGCGCCCGTGCGCATCGGTCGTCTGGGATCGGCGCGCGCGCGCAAGGTGATCCTGCTGCTCGGGCCTGGCCTCATCGGCTTCGCGGCCACGCAGATCAATCTGCTGGTCAACACCGTGCTGGCGACTTCCGCGGCCGTCGGCGCCACGTCCTGGCTCAACTACGCCTTCCGCGTGTTCCAGCTACCGGTGGGAATTCTTTCTGTCTCCATCGGAAGTTCCAACCTGGTGCACTTCTCCAGCGCCTGGAAGAAGGGAGAGCGTGCGGAGGCGCTGCGGGCGCTGAGTTCAAGCTACTACTTGAGCTACCTCGCCGTGCTACCGGCGATGGCCCTCCTCTACGTCTTCAGCGAAGAAACGATTCGGATCATTTTCGAACGCGGCCGCTTCAGCGCCGAGAGCACGGCCATGACCGCCGCCGCGCTGAGGATGTACGTGCTTGGGCTGCCGCTCTATTCGCTCTACAAGATCTGGGGGCCGACCTTCTACGCCCTCGACCGCCAGCGCATTCCGGTGATCTCATCCTTGATCGGCGTTGCCTTCAACATCGCCTTCTGCTGGTGGATGACTCCGCGCTTCGGCTTCGCCATGCTGGCCCTGGGCACAACCCTTTCCATGCTCCTCAATTGCCTGATCCTTGCGGTCATGCTTCGACGCGTGCTGGTGCTAGAGCTGAGTTTCTTCGTCGACGCGCGCTTGCTCAAGCTGATGCTCTCCGCGGGGGCCATGGCCGCGGTAGCTGAGTGCGCGCGTCGGCAATGGCCCGCACCGCCAGAAGGTGTGTTGCGTCAGTTGCTTCACCTGAGTTCGCTTTCGTTCATCGCGCTTGGTGTTTTCGCTCTCAGCATGCTCATTTTGGGAGAGCGAGCTGCGCTAAAAAGACTCGTAGAACGCTTCACGTCACGCGGCAAAAAAGGCTAATTTTTCGACGGTTTGTGTTGTACCGCTTCTGGAATTCCGGTATTCTGAAGCCAAGTTTTTATCGCTAAGGACGTTTATGAAGACTGACTTCGAAACCCTCAAAGGGCTTTCTACACATACAATTAACCACCTTAAGCAAGCCGAGTTGATCGATTTCGCCGCGGACATGCGCGCCGATCTCATCGAAGCCCTGGCAACGGAATACGGGGTGAGCTTCGCAACTGATGAGAACATCAAGGAACAGGCGATTGAGGAAGTAGAAGAGAAGTTCGGTGCGGACAACCTTCCGGACAATATCACCGAAACCGAAATGTTCAACCACGCGCGCAAAGAGATCATCAAGTCTTTCAACGGCGAGAACATCGGTGGGCTCTATCTCATGGAGTCCCTGCACAACATCGCCATCCGCGTGAAGAACTTCCTCTTGAACTCGGATCTGGTAGAAGACGTTTACTGCTCGGACGAGGACCTCATCGAGTTCCTGGTGGAGAAGATCCGCGAGTTCGCTCCCAAGCGCGAGATCGGCCAGCGCCCTTAGTTTTCTTCAGGCTTTTCCCTGATCACCATCCGAGAGATGCTCTCTTCGAAGAAGGGGCCTTCGACTAGTCCGTTGAGTACGGAACTGCGGCTCTCGAAGAGGTAGTAGCCGTCCTCCGCCGGACCGCGGAAGAGGTACATGTCGAAGTAGACGCGCTCCTCGATGCGCTGGCTGGCCTTGCCCTCCACGCGGATCACCTCCGGGAAGTACTCTCGGGTCGCGGGCTCTTTGAACACGTGCGAGGGCATGGTCTCGAGCACCACGTCGTCTTTGTCGTAGTCGAGTTCTTCCGCCTCCACCTTCGCGTTCAGGAGCTCGTGCAGTGGTCGATCCGCTTGGCCTGGGTGGAACTCGAAGCGTGCGTACCAGTCGTAGCGCGTGTCCGTGCGCGCGAACTCGATGCGCTGGTCCTCTTGCTTAGTGATGGTCCACCACTCGGGGATCGGGAGGCTGAGCCGTCCGAAGCGCACCTCGTAGGAGTCGTCGATGAAGTCCGAGGATTCGCGTCGGATGATCACCAGCGTGTAGCAGGCCCCGGCAAGCAGTGCCCCCAGGATGAGCCAGTCGAAGAGATGATTGAGCACATTTTCCATAAGATTCCCGCATCTTACGTAAGAAACGAGGAAGATGAAAGCTCCATCTGTCCTGTGAAATTAAAGTCTTGGCCAAGAATGTCCGAAAGGTGTCGAAGCGAGTCGGGAGCTTTTTGCCCCATCGCGGTTAAGATTTAGGTTGATGCTAGAATTTTAATTGGGTGCGTGGGCGAGGAATGCTCACAAATAAACATCGGGTAGGATTTATGACAAAAGTGTTTTTTATCTCCCTCCTTCTATCCTCGTGGGCCGCGCAGGCGAACGAGCAGCTGGCGAACCGGATCTACCAGTTCTGTCAGAGCAACGGAGGGAAGATTCAATACGAGCCGACGGCGTCGGTGAATCCATCCAACGGCCAGGTGTGCGTACGAAGTGCGTGTGCCATCGACTCTAGGCCCGGCGAAAACGCCTGTGACATCAACATCGATACGCAGACCATTCCATCGGGCTGTGCCCGCGCGGTCCTCGAAACCTGCGGCACGGTCGTTTCGAACACGAGCGCCGGTGCGAGCGCGGGCGCGAGTGCCGGTTCGAGCGCTGGGGTGAGCTCTGGCTCACAGTCCGGCAACGGCAACGGCTCACAGGTGTCTTCCGGGTCTGGCTCGGGGTCCGGCTCCGGGTCGCGCGACAACCAGAACGTCGGTCGCGACGGGGGCTTCTACTGCGAAGACCTCGGCGGCTATATGTACGACGACCATCCTTGCTACAGTAAGTGTAAAAAGACCTGGGGCTTCTTTGGCCTCTTCTCGAAAGAGGGCGCGGAACGCAAAGAGTGTCGCCAGTGTCTCGGCATCCGGAGCGCGGAAGACGGCGTCTACGTGCGCGGTGCCACCGTGCAGGGCGGCCGCGTCGGCGGCGGCGTCTCCGTCGGCGGCGGTGTGAGCTCGGGCCGTGGCTCGGGTTCCGGCACGGGTAGTGTGATCATCGACGGCGGAGCCGTGGGCCGCGTGGCCGGCGGTGCATCCGGCGGCGGTGACTGGGTCACGGTGGTGGTCGACGGAATCACCTACCGCATCCCGGCCCACTGTGTGAACGGTGACGGCTCGGTGAAGTCGAGCTGTCGCGGCTACCTCACGGCGGAGTACCGTGTCGGCGGCGGTGGCCGCTGCGAGTATAGCTCGGACGTGCGCGGTTGCATCGGCGATGACTCCTACTCGAGCATCGTGTCTCGCCACCAGACGGGCGTCGACTGCGTCAACTGTGCGGCCGGCTCGCGCGGGGGCCAGCACTGGCTCTCGGGGGTCGCGGAGATTGTCGGCGCGATCGCCCCACCCCTAGCGACCTTCGGTGTCGCCTACATGGGTTACAAAGGAATCAAAGCTTCCTCGGAGGCCTGGGCCGGAGCAGCGCGGGCGGGCTTCGAGCAGTGTCGTCTCTCGCAGCAAGATTACATGAACTACTTGCAGAACAACGAACTCCCGGGTCTCACGCCCGAGCAGTACGCGGCCATGCGCTGTAACGGCTACCAGCTCGGCGGCTTCGCCGGGATGGGAGGCCAGTTCGGCAACGGCATGGGCGGCTTCGGCAACCCGTGGATCGGTGGCGGCTATTCTCCTGGTTTCATGGCGGGGATGATCGGCCCCTACGGCATTCATGGCGGCATGGGCATGGGAGGCGTCGTCGGAGGAGTCATCGGCGGTGCCGTCGGTGGTCTTTACGCAGTCGGCGGCCTCAACGGCGGCTACCTGGCAGGCGGCTACAACGTCGGCGCTGTGGGTGGCGCGCTCCAGGGCGGTTACCTCGCCGGTGGTCTCAACGGCGGCATGATGTACCCGGCCGGTGGCCTCGCGGGCGGCCTCGCCAGTGGCGGCTATCTCGCAGGTGGTTTCAACGGTGGAATGATGTACCCCGCGGGCGGCCTTGCCGGCGGTGGTGTCGGTGGTCTCTACGTCGCAGCGGGTGTTGCGGGTGGTGGCTGGAACGGCGGCTGGAACGGCGGCTGGAACGGCGGCGTCGGCGGTGCCTGGAACGGCGGCGTCGGTGGTGCCTGGAACGGCGGCGTCGGTGGCCTCAACGGTGGCATGCACTGTATGGCGATCGGCTGCGGCCCTGGCGGCGGTGGTTGGGGATCAGGAACGCTTCCGTACCCAGGTGGAAACGGCGGCTACTGGGGCGCGACCGGCGGCTGGGGCTACCAGCAGGCGCTGATGCAGAACCATCAGGCGGCGAACATGGATGCCATGTACCAGCAGCAGGGCCTCGCCAATCAGTTCGGGGTCGCGGCTAACAACATGTCCTACGGTGGCGGTGGCTACGGCTACGGCTCAGCGGGCTTCTCGCCCATGAACATGGGCATCGGCCTGAACGCGGGCATCGGCATCAATTTCTAGCCTCGCTCTCTCGCAAAACTTCATCGGGGCCCACACGTGGGCCCCTTTTTTTTAGTAGCGGCCGGATTCACGCATCTGCACGACCACGGGCCGACGAGGGTGCCGGAGAGTCAGCGAGCTCGCTTCGGGAGTTCCGGTGACGGAGCCCACCCCAGCGTTGAAACTGCCATCGGAAGGTGTTCCGTGGATGATGTCTGCGTCGACGACGAGGCTCGAGCGGTCGTAGCTGAGGTGGAAGCTACCGGCGTGGCCCGCGTCGTTGCCGACCGTGGCATCGGCGCAGCGGCGCTGGTTGCGTGGAAGCGCCAGCGCCTCGGCAGTCTGGTTGCCGGCGTGCTGGCCGCGCAGTTCGAGGTTCAGGTGTCCGCTCACGTCCTGCGCCTCGATCTCGAGGCGACCCCCGCTTTGTCCATTTTGACAGACGGGCACGGCGGCTTGCTCAGACTCCGTCCAGGACACGATCGTCCCATCGTCGGAGCGCAGCGATCTCACTTTCAGGCGCGCGGAGTGGTTGCGGAACATCAGGCCACCGGTGCGCGCGAGGACCATCGCATCGAGCGGGCCCTCGGGCAGAGAGCGCACATCCGTCACGCGCGTGAGGTAAATGGACTGCGTCAGCTGAACTTGGAACTTCACGAAGTCCCGGCCTTCGACGTCGCGGACGATGCATTCGTAGGTCATCAGCGAATTCTTGCTGCCAGCGGAGAAGACGGTGATTTCTCCATTGCGCTGGGAGGCGTCGACGGTGCCTTCGAATTTTCGCGTGTGGATCCGCTCGGCGCCGGTGGAGGTGCGCAGTGGAAAACTGGTGGAGCACACGAGCCCGCCGCCCTTGATGCGCGGGTTGGTGCTGGCGACCTTGATGGTGTACTGGTTGAGCTCCTGCTGCGAGCGCGCGTCTTCGAGCTTGAACGCGCGCTCCGCGGTGGCCCTGAAGAGCCGGGAGGCATTGGTCACCACGGGGTTAAAGGCCCAGCTGCCTTGAGAGACAAAGAGTGCTCCGCAGAGTACGACGAGAGGTGTGCGCATGAGGTCCATCCTGTTTCGAGGAACTCTAGCAGCAGCAAAGATGCGGGATGGGCAGCCAGGTAAAACTTATAGGGCCTTGTTGTGTACCAAGGTTTTAATTTCATGCCGGAAGACCACCTCGATGGTCTCGGCTTTCACCGATTGCACGATGCCGGGGCCGAACTTGATGTGGTCGATGACGTCACCGGTCTTGTACTTCTGGTCAATCCCGTAGGGCTGGCTCTTGGCGGTGGTCTTGTTGAGCTGCTCCATCCAGAGATCGGAGATGGAGATGATCTTCGTCGTGCCGGTGCTGGCCGTCTTCTTCGTCCGTGTCTTGTTCGCCGTCGAGACAGACGGATCTTTGTAGGACTGGATGCTCTGGCAGGTGTTGCACTTCACCTTGGCGATGCTCTTCGAATCTTTCATCGCCACGATGGTGTGGGAGAGGTTGAGTTTGCACTTTGTGCAGAAGGAGAGGACGTCTTTCCCCACGGTGATTTGCGAGGCCATGCAGTTTCCTTTTCGGGACGATCGGGCGAGAATAAGGAGAAGATCATACCCCTTTTTGCCATCCCCGTAAACCGCGACGGCCCGAATGGATAAAATACATAGGCTCCTCGAGAAGGCCCGCACGCTCCCCCAGGAAGCGGGCTGCTATTTGATGAAAGATGCGCGGGGCAAGGTGATCTACGTCGGCAAGGCCAAGCGTCTGCGGGCCCGCGTCAGCTCCTACTTCGACGCCTCTCCCAAGAGCCTAAAGACTCAATTTCTTGTGTCCCATGCGGAGGACTTCGAGTTCATCCTCACGCGCTCCGACGCCGAGTCCTACGTGCTCGAGAATAACCTGATTAAATCGCACAGTCCGAAGTACAACATCCGCCTGAAGGACGATAAGACCTATCCGTGGATCCAGGTCGACACCAGGGCCCCCTTCGCGCGCCTCGAGTACGTGCGCCGGCCCAAGAAAGGCCCCGGGAAGATCCTTCTTGGTCCCTACCCGGTGGGCTCGAACATCTCCACCGTCCTGCGCGTGCTGACGAAGTCCTTCCAGCTGCGCGACTGCTCGGACAGCGAGTTCAAGGGCCGCAAGACCCCCTGCCTGCTGCACCAGATGCAGCAGTGCTCGGGCCCTTGCGTGGGCCTCGTCACCAGCGCGGACTACCAGCGCGACCTCGATCTGGCGGTGGGCTTCTTTCAGTCTGAGACGAAGGCGCGCAGAACCCTCCGGGCGCTGCACGCGCGGATGGAGGCCCACGCCGAAGCGGAGGAGTTCGAGCGCGCGGCGCAGGTGCGCGACCATCTCGGTTTACTCGAAACCTTCCTCAGCGAATCCTACGAGCAGCACGTCGAGTCCCTGAAGGACGAGCGCGACGTGGACATCTGGGCCGCCCACGCCGGTGCCGACGAGTTCGACTTCAGCCTCTACCTCATTCGCGGGGGGCTCTTGATCGGCCAGAAGAACTTCCACTTTCCGATCGGAGACCTTTCCCAGGAGATCGCGGAGGAACTGCGCGTTTTTCTGCTGCAGTACTACACCGTGGAGGAGCAACCCTTGCCGGGCCTGGTGATCGTCGACTGCGAGGACGCGGAGGCGAGCACGCTCGACGAGGCGCTCAAGGCGCTCACCCCCGAGGAGCGCGGTGCCCAGGTCCTGGGCCGCAAGAAGAAGTACCTCCCGCTCCTGGAGATGTGCCGGCGCCATGCGGAGGAGTCGCAGCGCGTGCGCATCGCGAACCAGGACTCCGCCTTCGTGGGCCTGAAGAAGCTCAAAGAACTCCTCAACCTCAGGGAGCTCCCGCGCCACCTCGAGTGCTACGACGTGGCGATCTGGCAGGGGAGCTCTCCGGCCGCTTCCCAGGTCGTCTCCGTCGACGGCAAGCTCGATAAGACGCTCTACCGTCACTACCATCTGCGCGAGCTCCCCGAGGGGAACAACGACTTCGCGATGATGCGCGAGGTGATCTCGCGGCGACTCAAGCACGGAGAGCTGCCGGACGTCTTCGTGATCGACGGGGGAGTGGCGCAGGTGAACACGGTCTGCGCCGTGCTGCGCGAGCTGCAGCTCGAGGTGCCGGTGGTGGGCATCGCCAAGGCGCGCGACCTAGTGAAGGATTTTAAGAAGAGTGAAATCTCTCGCTCCGATGAGCGGCTCGTGATCCCTGGCCGGAAAGACCCCTACATCCTTTCGAAGACCCCGGCGCTCATGCGCGTGATCGTCACCCTGCGCGACGAGGCCCACCGCTTCTCTCGGCGGCTGCACCACAAAGCCGAGAGCAAGCGCGTGCTCCGCACGTGGGTCGACGAGGTCAAGGGGCTCTCGCAGAAATCACGCCAGGCCATTCTCCAGAACCTGAGCGTGCGCCGCGAGGCCCTCGCCGAGATGAGCGCGGATGAGATGGGGCGATTACTCGGGATCAGCTTGAAAGAGGCGGCGCTGCTCGCCCAGCATCTGCGGGCCAGCAGCGACGACCTCGGAGAGGACGACTAGTTGAGGACGTGGATCACTTTGCGGTTGCCACAGCCGCAGTCCATGCAGCGTGCAGTCTCCTGCACCAGCAGGTTCTTGTAGTCGGGCATGTGCGAGAGCAGGAGCTTGGCGCCGCAGACCTTGCACTCGTCGATGGTGCGCTTCACGTCATCGGGCGTGCCGTAATATTCTTCGAAGCGTTCGAACTTAAAATCTACGTCGGACATGGGTCTCTCCTTGCAGGTGTTGCCATCTTTTCGGCGTGCGTTGGACCAGATTGAGACGCGCTTGAGGGGCAAGAGTTTGCTAGGAAATTTGCTCCGGAGAGGGTAAAACACGCCCATGGACCCCTTTGAAAAAAAGCCCGCTAAGGCCCCCGAGACTTTCGCCGAAGCCCTCCTCGACGGCCTGGACCTTTCGCACCTTCCGCAGCTCGAAGCCAGCGACCGGGAGCCCGCGCGGCCTGCGACGGTGCTGACGGAAAAAAGCGCAGTACTGGAGTCCCTCGCTCAGTTCGCCCAGGAAGAGCTGCAGCACGCGGACGATGGAGTGGTGCGCTTTCCGGGCGGCGAGCTCGTGGCGCGGCCTCAGGCGCCGCAGCCGGCCTTCGCTCCTCAGTGCGCCTCCGCGGGGGACTTCGCCCAGGCCCTCGAGACGCGGATCGGTGCCCTCACGAGCCGGGCCCTCCGCGATGGCAAGCAGGGCCCGCCGCTGGTGCTCTTCCTCGGCGAGGCGCTGAGGAGCGACGCCGTCGCGTCCGCGCTGCCACAGGTGCGCGCGGAGTTCCTCGTCGCCTTCGACCCGGCCGTCGCCGAACTCTTCCAGAAGATGGTGCAGGCCATGCGGCTAGGCGCTTCCGAGTACCAGCTCACGGCCCTGCAGGACCACAGCGGCGAACGCCCCCGCCAGCTCGTGCTGGAGGAAATTTTTTGGCAGCGGCCGCGCGTCGTGGTGCCCCTCGGGGCGCGGGCGACCTCGCTCTTGCTCGGCACGCGCGAGCGCCTCACGAGTGCCCACGGGAAGTTTTTCCCCCTCGCAGAAATTCCGGGCGTGGAAGTTTTTCCGCTCTTCCATCCCGGTGTCATCTTGAACAACGCCAACATGAAGAAATCCACCTGGACCGACATGCAAAAACTCATGGGTGTTCTCGGGAAGGCCTGAGCGGCGCCCTCGGACAATTCTGCATTTTCCAAGCCTTGAGTCTCGTGACCCTTTCAGGCTAGAATAGTCCGAGCGACTCTTTTACCAAGGATGGGGAGTGCGGCGGACAGGAAGTCTCATAGCGATGGCGCTCGCAGTAGCGGGCCAGGCCTTCGGCGCTACGGCGATCGAAGCTCCGCGCATCAAGGTGCTGATCGGGCGCTCGCTGAAAGACGTCGTCATCCACGGCACGGATCTCCGGCAGCAGGTCCCAAGCAAGAAGCTCGTGCGCCAGTTCGAGGGGCATCAGGTGGTGAACTTCAACTGCCGCGTGAAGGGGAGCGTGGCGCTCCCGGAGAGGCCTCTGCTGGTGGCTTCAGTGGGGTCGCCGACGGGCCTCGTGGGCTGGGAGAAGGAACGCTACCGCGGCGAGCTCCATCTCGTCGCCGGGCCCGAGGCGCAGTCCAAGGGGTGCGACCTGGTGAATCACATTTCCATGGAAGACTATCTGAGTTCCCTCCTGGCGAAGGAGATGCGCGCCGACTGGCCGATCGAGGCGCTGAAAGCGCAAGCGGTGGTCGCTCGCTCCTACGCGCTGGCGAAACTCAATCCGCAGGGGAGCGCGCTCCCTTGGCACCTGGAGAGTTCGGAGAAGAATCAGGTCTCGGGGAGTTTCTACGACACCACCGCGGCGACGGACCGCGCGGCCCAGGAAACCAAGGGCGAAGTGCTCGCCGACCGCCTCGGGAAACCGGTCGAAGGTTTTTTCCACTCGAAGTGCGGGGGCCATACGCTCAGGCCGGATCAGGTCTGGAGCGGTAGCGTCGATGGTTACCGCGGCGTCACCTGTCCCTACTGCCACAAACACGGAAAGGCGGCCTGGCGCGAGAGGGTCTCAAAAGAAAAGTTCGCCGAGCTGCTCAGCAAGGCGATCACTCGCTACAGCGACCGGCCGGTGCGCGTCGCCGCGCGCGAGCTCACCCTGGTGGGCGACGCTCCTCACAGAAGCGAACTGCGCGTGTACAGCGGGAACGAGCTCCACGTCGTGAAGAAGAGCTGGCTGCGCAACCTCGCGGGCCGCGAGCTCTTCCCCTCTCACCGCTTCACCCTCGCGGACCAGGGCCCCTACCTCGCGCTCTCCGGCGAAGGCCTGGGTCACGGCGTAGGCCTCTGTCAGCTCGGCGCCTTCGAACTCGCGAAGCGCGGCTACGACTACCGGGCGATTCTGCAGCACTACTTCCCCGAGTTCAAGATCACGCGAGCCTGGCAGTGAGAGCAGTCGGATTCCTTTTGTGTTGTTTGATTCCCTGGCAGGTCGCGCTCGCGGCGCCGTCGGCGAAGGTCGTCCTCCTCGACCCGGGCCACGGCGGCGAGGAGACCGGCGCGATCGGAAGCCTCGACAAGGGCCGCAAGGTCTACGAGAAGGACCTCTCGCTGCGCCTGGCGCACAAGATAAAAAAACACCTCGAGAAGCACGCCACGGTGTACCTCACTCGCAGCATCGACCGCACGGTGGGGTTACAGGAGCGCGCGGACATGGCGGAGAAGCTCCGCGCCGACCTCTTCATTTCGATCCACTTCAACTCCTCGAGCGACGTCAAGGCCCACGGCTTCGAGACCTACTACCTCGACAACAACAACGACGCCGCCGTGAAGAAGGTCGAGAAGCAGGAGAACTTGTCGCTCTCGGGGGAGGAGCAGGTGGTGCACCAGATCCTCGTCGACCTCACCATCCAGCAGACCGTCGTCGCGTCGAAGGCGCTGGCGCAGGCGGTGCACGGAGAGCTCCGGAGCTTCATGAAACCGGTTGGCCTCACCGACCGCGGCATCCGCGCGGGCCTGTTCTACGTCCTCGCGCTCTCGAAGCGCCCGGGCCTCTTGCTCGAAGCGGGGTTCGTGTCGAACCTCAAAGAGCTCAAGACGATCCAGCAGGAAGAGTTCATGGAGCGCTACGCGCAGGCCGTGGCGCAGGGGATCCGCAAGGTCCTCTGAAAAACGAAAGCCCCTCGGAGAGGGGCTTTGGCGTGGTGCTCTGGCGACGGTCTAGTTATCGACAGATGGTCTGTAGGAATGTTGTGAACTGGTTGTTGCCCTGAACTCCAAAGTGGATCGCCCGGAAGTTCAGCACGTAGGGCGGGAAGCCCGGGGCGCCGGGCAGAACCATGCTCGCCTTCGTGATCTCGTCGATCTGACAGTAGAGCGAGCGGTTAACGATCGGGTTCGATGACATCGATCCCGTTCCGGAGCCGAGCCCTGGTCGCTGGCAGATGTAGGCGTTGAACACCGCTTGCCCGTTACTGTTGGTCACGAAGGCGATGTCGCCTTCTGAGGTGATGCCCACATAACTCGCGTTCGCGGCGACGCTCAGGTTCAGGCCGAACTGCACGCCGACGCGCTGGCCTCCGCTCAGGCAGCTGAGACTCTGGAAGACGCCGCGGATGTGCGGATTCGTGACGTTCGTCGGGTAGCTGCCGCCGCCGATGGTTCCGAGGGAACCGAAGTAGGTGCCGCCGGATTTCTTGCCGGACTCGTTGTCCTTGCCGCAGGCCCCGAGGACGATTGCGAGCGCGAGCATTGCCGAGTTGAACCACATGTTTTGCTTCATGCTGTGTCTCCCTAATAGAACAGCGTATCTTAGGAGTCTTATCGGGCGGCGACGAGAAAACTTGAGTCCGAGCTATCCGCTCGGAGTCGCACGCGGCAATTCTGGCCTAGGGAGCGGAAATTCCAGCTCTTAGTAAACTGGTAGCATGTCACAGCCTAGTAAGATGACCGCCATCGCCTCGCGCCTGCCGCCGCTGACCCTGGTGCGCCGGCTCTTCCAGACGGACGAGAGCCGTTTCCTCATCAGCACGGCGGTCAAGGTCTGGGCGATCTCGGCGCTCGTCGAGCTCATCGTCGGCTACATCCTCTTCTCGAACGTGCGGCTGAACTACTACTTCTTCCGCGCCCACGGCTACCGCGGCATCGACGAGCTCGGCGAGGCCTACTTCCAGCACGTCATGGGCGACGTCATCGACGCGCTCCCCTGGGTGCTCTTTTTCCACGTCGTGATCTTCTTCATGGGCCTCTACGTGGGGCACATGATGCTGAGGCCCTTCAAGAACATCGGTGACTACTGTCGGCTAGCGATCGACAACCCGAACACCGTCTACCAGGTGGAGAGCTTCTCGGCCTACCGCCTGCTCGTGCGCTTCTCCGAGCTCTTCTTCGAGCACATCCGGCTCGCGCGGCAGCAGGGCGCGCTCGAGAAGCGCGACGTGCCGCCGCAGTTCATGGGGGTGCACAAGCCGGTGCTCGACACGCAGTTCCTCTTCCACTTCTGCTTCTTCCTCCTCATCATCATGATCGTCTCGATCGTCGCGATCATGGGCTTCGCGGTGAACGTGAACGACAATACGACGCAGATCGCCCTGAAGATGATCAAGGCCGACCCGCGCGTGCTCTCGGCATTCTTCCAGGACCAGAGCTTCCTCATCGACGAGCTGTGGATCCTCACGGCGGCGCTGATCGTGGGCCTACACATCCTCATGGGCGTGCACCTCTACGCGCAGGTGTCGGGCGCGGCCTTCGCGATCTTCGCGACCATGCGCTCGTTTCTGAAGGGGAGCTGGCAGAACCGGGTCCATTTGGTCGGGTACTCGTACCTGCGCGACTCGACCAGATCGCTCAATAAATACCTCGACTGGGTTCAGAAAAACCTCACGACGGGTAAGCTTGAGGTTGAATCGCGCAGCCGAGATAGCTAACATATTAACAGTTTTCTTCTTTCTATCATCAAAGGATACCCATGATCACGAAGCTCCTCCTCGCAACGCTAGTCATCTTCGCTGCGGCCTGTACGAACAAAGACTCGCTCAAGAAGATGCTCAAAGAAAACCCAGACATCATCACCGAAGCCATCGAAGCGAACCCGGACAAGTTCATCGATGCCCTGAACAACGCCGTGAAGAAGAGCCAGGAAGTCATCGCCAAGCGCCGTGACGAAGAAGAGAGCAAGGCCCTCGAGGACAGTTTCAACAACCCGCTCGTTCCTCAGATCCGCGCCGACGAAACCATCCGCGGTTCGAAGGACGGCGCCATCACCCTCGTCGAGTACTCGGACTTCGAGTGCCCCTTCTGCTCGCGCGGCTTCAACACCGTCCGCGAGCTGCTGGCCGAGTACGACGGCAAGATCCGCTTCATCTACAAGCACCTCCCGCTCTCGTTCCACCCTCAGGCGATGCCCGCCTCGCAGTACTACGAGGCGATCCGTCTGCAGAGCGCCGAGAAGGCCTTCAAGTTCCACGACGCGATCTACGCTGACCAGCGTGGCCTGCAGAACGGCGAAAAGTTTCTTCAGGCGAAGGCCAAAGAAGTCGGCGCCGACATGGGCCGGCTCGCGAAGGACGTGAAGTCCGAGGCCGTCATGAAGCGCATCAAGGAAGACATGGACGAGGCCGCGAAGTTCGGCTTCCAGGGCACGCCAGGCTTCCTGGTGAACGGTGTTCCGGTGAAGGGCGCGTATCCGAAGCAGCACTTCGTCGACATCATCAACAAGCTCCAGGAGAAGGGGAAGATCTCTCTCTAAGCGAATGACCACCTTCGAACCCCGCCTTGGTGCGGGGTTTTTTTATGTCAAAAAAATAAATTATGCATCGCATCAAGGCCTTGTCAATCCACTACTTATGGCCGACCCTAGGCTTATGAATAAAAAAGAACTCATCGAAGCGACCCTCCAACGTGTTTCCCTAAGCGCCGTCTCCAAGAAAGAAGCGGAACTTCTGCTTAATACCCTCATCGAGGTGATCAAGGAGAACGTCGCCCGCGGCGACGAAGTCACCCTCAAGGACTTCGGCACCTTCACCCTGGTGCACCACCGCGAGCGCCGCGGCTTCAATCCGGTGACCGGCGAAGCGATGCAGATCAGCGGCAGAACTTTCCCGAAGTTCCGTCCCGGCAAGGGCTGGGTCGAAATGGTCGGGGACGCGAAGGCGAGCTGAGCGTCGGCCGGCCGACAGGGGCGCGTAAGGATTTCCCGGAAAGGGGCAAAGATTACCGCTTCCGAGGGCCTAACCTTGCCCCGACTCCCGGAGACCGCTATACTTTTGACATGGGCCTAGGATTCGGGCCCGCAACTGGCCCCACGGAAGAGGCACTGAATGGCAGAGAATACTGAAGCTCCCGGAACGTCCGCGAAGAACCCCCTCGTCACACTCCTGCTCATCGTGAACATCGTCGCCATGTCGGTGGTCGCCTTCTTCCAGTACCGCTTCATGCAGCTCGAGGCGTCGCGGCCGGACCTCACGCAGCTCCTCAAAGAGAAAGACGCTCCGCTGGCGCCCGAAGCCGAAGGCGAGCAGAAGAAAGTCGCAGTGGTGAAGAAGGAGAACCTGCTTCCGCTCGAGACCTTCACGGTGAACCTCCAGCAGGGTGACGGGCCCCGGCGCTTCGCGCGCATGGACGCCGTCCTCAAGATGAGCGACGAGGCGAAGCCCGCGGAGTTCGAAGCGCGCAAGCCGCAGATCCGCGACACCATCATCAGCGTGCTCAACACGAAGCGGCCCGAGGAACTCCTGCGCCGCGAGGGGAAAGAGCTTCTGAAGGAAGAGATCAAGGCGGCGATCAACGCCTTCCTCGTCGACGGTCGCGTGGAGGACGTCTACTACATCGGTTTTCAGATCAACTAAGCAAGTGTGAAAAACGTTGCACAGGATGTGCGGCGTGCGTGAGATAGCAAGGTACGCAAGATCCCAGGAGGGGAGCCCATGGCCCAGGTACTCAGCCAAGACGAAGTCGATGCACTCTTAAGCGCCGTGAACGATGACGGCGAAGGTGAGTCGACGCCGGACCTCGGCGGCGGTGACTTCGGCGAGTCCGAAGAGGGACAGGAGAACATCCAGCCCTACGACCTCACCAACCAAGACCGCGTGATCCGCGGTCGCATGCCGATCCTCGAAATCATCTACGAGCGCTTCATCCGTCAGTTCCGCGTGTCGCTCTCGAACTCCCTGCGCAAGATCTCGACGATCTCGATGATCTCCACGGACCTCTTGAAGTTCGGCGAGTTCGTGAACACGCTGCCGATCCCGAGCTGCATGTGCATCATGCGCTTCAACGAGCTCCGCGGTCCGGCGCTCATCGTCTTCGAGTCGAAGCTCGCCTACGCGATCATCGACTCGTACTTCGGCGGCACCGACCGGCCCTTCACGAAGATCGAAGGCAAGGAATTCACCTCCATCGAGCTCTCGTTCATGCGCCGGGTGATGGACATGGCGATCAACGACCTGGAAGAGGCCTGGGCGCCGGTTCACCGCATCGACGCGCAGTACGTCCGCACCGAAATCAATCCGCAGTTCGTCGGCGTAGTCCCGCCCTCGGACGTCATCATCACCACGACCTTCGAGGTCGAGTTCGAGAGCGCCTCGGGGACGATCATGGTGGTCATCCCGTACTCGACGATCGAGCCGATCAAGCAAAAGCTTTCGTCGAGCTACCAGACGGAGAACGACGTCGTCGACACGCTCTGGACGCGCTCCATGCACGACCACGTGAACAACGCCGAGGCGACGGCCATCGTGAAGCTCGGCGAGACCGAGATGTCGATCGGCGACCTCGTGAGCCTGCAGGTGGGCGACATCATCCCGCTCTCGCAGGAGGTCAGCGGCGAGCTCGACCTCGAGATCGAGGGAGCGAACAAGCTCAAGTGTCTGATTGGAACATACAAAGGAAACCGCGCGGTGCAGGTCACTCGCCGGATTAACGATTGAACGGGGGCCAGATGAACGAAACAAATCGCGAAGCCATTAGTCACCTCGCCGACCAGATAAAAGCTGGTGACGACGCTCTCAACAAGCTCAAGGTCCAGAACCTCGACTTCATCCTCGACATCCCGCTCAAGGTGAGCGTCGAGCTGGGACGCGCGAAGGTCATCATCAAGGACCTCCTCCAGCTGGGCCAGGGCTCGGTGCTCGAGCTCGACAAGCTCGCCGGCGAACCCCTCGAGGTCCTCGTCAATGGCAAGCTGGTTGCAAGAGGGGAGGTCGTGGTGGTGAACGAGAAGTTCGGCATCCGCCTGACCGACATCATCAGCCCGCTCGAACGTATTGAATCACTGAAGTAGGAGAGGTGAACCTGTGAGAATCACACTGGCCCTGGCCCTCGGACTCGTCGCTACCTTCGTCGCCCACGCTGGGGTCAAAGTGACCAAGCTGGACTGGACTCCCGGTGAGCGCCAGGGCCACTTCGTCATTAGCCTCGACTCCGCCCTGAGCGTAACCCCGGACTGGGACGTGAACGGAGGCCGCCTCGCGATCACCATCCCGAACGCCTCGATTGAAAAGAATACCGTCTCGAAGCACGCCGGCGCCCGCGTCGCCGCGGCGAACGTCAACAGCGGCGTCCTCGCCACGCTCACTCTCGATGGCACGAGCTTCAGAGAAGAGGACATCTCGCTGAACCTGAAGGACGGCCGCATCGAAGTCGTGACCCGGCAAAGCAGCAGCCGCGTCGCCCGCGCCCCGAGCATCGAAGCCCCCCCGGCTCCGGCGCCGAAGGCCGCCAAGGTCGAGAAG
>DAIPJL010000222.1:0-4186 GCA_036770305.1 Bacteriovoracaceae bacterium
AAGGCCTGGGCGTCCTCCTTGATGTTCAGGACGTTGATGTCGGCGGCGGCGAGGATCAAAGGCCCGGAGAAATTGTTCATGATCTCCAGCACCAGCCGGTGCGCGCGCGCCGAGCGGCCTAGGCCCGGGCCGATCACCAGCGAGCTGTACTTATCCAGGCCCTTCAAGACTTTGCCCCACTTCGTTTGGTCATTCGGGACGAAGCCCGTCATGACCTCGGGAATCAGGCGCGACACCAGTTCGCTGTGCTGGGGCTCCCAGGTGGCAACCGTCACCAAACCTGAGCCGGCCTTGAGCGCGGCCGTGGCGGCCATGACGGCTGCGCCGGTGAGGCCGTGCGAGCCTCCCACCACCAGACTGTGGCCGAAGATTTTTTTGTCGGCAAACTTACTGCGCGCGTCGGCCTGGTAGGGCAGGTTGTCCCGCGTGAGCAGGAACTTGTCCGCGCCTTCGCTGACGAGCTGGGGCGGCAGGCCCACCTCAAGCACGCGGAGCTCACCCGAGAGCTTGGCACCTTGGGCGACGAAGTGGCCCACTTTCGGAAGTCCCACCGCGAGGGTGAGGTCGGCCTTGATGGCGTTGCCCTGGGACAGTCCGGTGTCTCCGGCGACGCCCGACGGAATGTCGAGCGCGACGATGTAGTTGGCGTTGTCGTTGATAAAGTTGATCACGTCGTAGATGAAGTTCGACAGCGGCAGCCGCACCCCGGTGCCGAAGACGGCGTCGACCACCACTTTGGGCAGCGGATTCTGCGCGAAGTAACTCTCCACGCCCTCGAGGTCGCGGATGAAGTTCACCTTCACCCCGAAGGCGCGGGCCATCTTGAGCTGGGTGTGGTTTTCCGCAGAGAGTTCTTTCTCGTCGAAGAGCACGAAGGCGCGCACCGAGCGCTCGGGCCGCACCAGGTGCCGCGCCAGCGACAGGCCGTCGGCGCCGTTGTTGCCCTTCCCGATCAGCAGCACCACGTCGACCTCCGTCTCGAAGAGCTTGAGGCGCTCCTCGAGCACCTGCGCGCCCAAAAGGCCCACGTTCTCGACGATGAGGTGCTCGGAGAAGAAGTGCTTCTGCGCCGCGGTTTCTTCGATGGTCTTCATCTCGCGCTGGGTGACGATACGCATGCGTTCCTCCTTGGGGCGGCCTTAGGACTTGAGCGGATGGAGCGCGATCAGTTCCTGCAGGCCTTTGACCACCGGGCCTAGACCCTGGAAGACTGATTCCGCGATCATCCAGTGCCCGATATTATACTCCTCAAAGAGCTGGGCCGAAAGGAGCGGTGCGAGCGAGCGGTCGGTCAACCCGTGGCCCGCGTGGTAGCCGCGGCCGGCGCCCTTGATGAGGAGCTGACCCTGACGATAAAGCTCAAGATGCGGGGTGAGGTCCCTGCCGGCGATGAAGTCCCGGGCGTACTCGCCGGTGTGGATCTCGACGGCGTGGATGGGAAGCTTGAGGCACTGCTGAAGAGTCCGCTGGTCTCCTTCCACGAAGAGAGAAACCTTGGTGGCGGGAGACTTCTGCGCCAGGCGGTTGATGGCGAAGGCCACCCGACTCAGGGTCACCGAGTCGTGCAGTGCCAGGCCCCCTTCGGTAGTGCGCTCTTCGCGCTTCTCCGGCACCAGGCACACCCATTCCGGCCTTTCCTGACAGGCGATTTCTACAATGGAAGGCTCGCAGCCGATCTCGAGGTTCAGCGGCCGGTCGTAGTGGCGGCACAGGTCGTGCACCGGGGCGAGGTCCGCATCCTGGATGTGCCGGCGGTCCTCCCGCAGGTGAATGGTGATCTGGTCTGCCCCGGCCTGGAGCACGAGGTCCGCCGCCCGCGAGATCGAGGGGTAGGCTTCGCCGCGCTGCTGGCGCAGCGTCGCCACGTGGTCGATGTTCACTCCCAGGCGTGCGCGCATGGCTAGCCCAGCTGCTTGGCGACGACGTCGGTGAGCTCGCGGCACAGGCGGTTCACCAGGGCCTCGTCCGGGCCCTCCACCATGACGCGCGCTAAGGGCTCGGTGCCGGAGTAGCGCAGCAGCAGGCGGCCCTCGCCTTTGAGTTCGCTCTCGGCCGATCGAACCGCGGCCATGATCGCCGGGACCTCTTCGAAGGCCGGCTTGCGCGCGATGGTGGTGTTCATCAAAGTCTGCGGATAAAGCGGGACCTCCTGCGCCAACTCCTTGAGCCCTTTCCCGAAGTGCTTCATGCATTCGATGACCTTGAGGGCCGCGAGGATGCCGTCGCCAGTCGTCGAGTGGCGCTTGAAGACCAGGTGCCCGGAGGGCTCGCCGCCGAAGAGCGCGCCGCTCTGGCGCATGCGCTCGACGATGTAGCGGTCCCCGACCTGGGTGCGGTGGAGACTGAGGCCCTGCTTCTTGAGGAAAACCTCGAGGCCAAAATTTGACATGACCGTGCCGACGATCTCCGTCTGGCCGTGGAGCTGGTTGGACTCTTTCAGAAAGCGGGCCGTGAGGCCGATGAGCTTGTCGCCGTCGATGATCGTGCCGTCGCGGTCAATGAGCACCACCCGGTCGGCGTCGCCGTCGACGCACACGCCGAGATCCGCGCGGAACTTCACCACGTGGTCGGCGCAGTTCTGCGGGTGGAGCGCGCCGCAGCCCTTGTTGATGTTCGTGCCGTTGGGGTCCTTGCCAAGAGCGATGACCTCGGCGCCGAGTTCCTCGAAGACCTGCGGGGCAAGCTTGTAGGCCGCGCCGTTGGCGCCGTCGACGACGATGCGCAGGCCCTCGAGCGAGTAGCTCGGATTGAAGGCGGACTTCGCGTGCACGATGTAGCGGCCGATGACCTCGTCGAGGCGCCGGGCGTTGCCGAGCTCGGTGCCGGTCTTCACCGGAATGAGCGCCGGGTTGAGGATCATCTTCTCGAGCTCCGCTTCCACCTCGTCGGGCAGCTTGTGGCCCGAGCGGTCGAAGATCTTGATGCCGTTGTCCTCGAAGGGGTTGTGCGACGCCGAGATCATCACGCCGGCGTCGGCGCGCATGCTCTGGGTGACGAAGGCCACGCCGGGCGTCGGCAGTGGGCCCGTGAGGATAGCGCGGCCGCCCTGCGAGCACACGCCGGCGGAGAAGGCCTGCTCGAACATGTAGCACGACAGGCGCGTGTCTTTACCGATGATGATGAGGGGCTTGCGGTGCGAGTGCTTCTGGAAGTAGTGCGTGACCGCGCGGCCCAGGGCCATGGCGACCTCGCCGGTCATGGGGTGGATGTTGGCCCGACCACGGATACCGTCGGTGCCGAAGAGCTGACGCTGAGAGGCCATAGAGCTTCCTTGTCTGACTTTGAGCCTTAAGATTAACGCGCTCAGCGAGGCTGGACAAGGATTCTCTTGGGACGAATTTCGACCAAATGCAGACGCGGCGGAAGCACGGCCCTCAGGCCCACTTCACTCGGTCCTCGGGCGCCCTCCGGTACCTCGGCCCAAACCTGCACGTTCAGGTCAGACTTGTCGGCGCGCCGAACGATGTCCGCCGGCGCCCAGAGCACCAGAGTCACGGTCTGCTCGCGCGCCATGCTCCCCTCACCCAGCAGCCGCACCGGAACTTTCTCCAGCACCAGGTTCGAGCGCTTCGCCTTCAGCTGGTAGCTCAGCGTCGGGCCGGTGGGCCTTGACACCACGACGCGCTCGTCGGGCAGCAGCCACTCGAGGGAGACCGACTGCTGGCCGTAGAGCGACTCGACGTCCACCGGGCGCGTGGCCAGCTCTTTGAGGCCACTCACGAGGGTGCGCGGCCCGACCACTTCGACCTCTGCGGGCAGGAGCTTGAGCCCCTTGAGCTCTAGCTCGACGGGTAGCTCGCCCATCAGCGAGTAGCGCACCGGCACGATCTTGCTGGCCTTGCGCTCGAGCTTCAGCGCGAGCTCGCGTGGAGAGATCTTCTCCATGCTCACGCCGAAAGGAAGCCCGAGGTCCGCTTCGCGGATCTGCGGCCGCGGTCGCAGGCTATCGCGATAGGGCGGCTTGGAGATGTCCACCACCACTTTCTCCTCACGGTTGATCATCGAGCGCATGAAGGCGCGCGGCCCCTCGAGCGTCACGGTGACCTCCCGCGGAGGCTTGGCGAGGAACACCATGTGGTCGGGCAGGATGTACTGCACGCTGACGGTCTTCTCGAGCCGCACCCGCGAGGCGTTGAGCACGTAGAACCACAGCACCAGGCCGGTGGCGAGGGCGACGACTTTGAGC
>DAIPJL010000223.1:0-4117 GCA_036770305.1 Bacteriovoracaceae bacterium
TCTCGAAATCATCGGTTCCTGATTGTTACTCGCTTGACGTTGTGGAGCGAAAATTCTATATACGCCTAAATCAAATGAGGCCAACTCTGCGACAGCTCAAGCTCAACATCTACCGCGGCACCCACGGAGGCCGCCGCCCCGGAGCGGGGAGGCCACGGCGCCACTCCGCCGGGGTCGCGCACGCCAAACGCGAAGTCGTCAGCGCGCGCACGCCGGTGCACATCAACTTCAAACTCTTCGCTGGCCTCCGGAACAAGGAATCGCTCCGATGCCTCAGAAGAGCGCTAACCAGAGCGCGCTCACACGGCCTGCGCGTGCTGCATTATTCAGTACAGTCTAACCACGTACATCTCATCGCAGAGGCCAAAGATAACAGTGTTCTCACGCGCTCGATGCGGGCGCTCACGATAAGCTACTCCAAGGGTCTAGGCCGCGGGCGCCTCCAGATCGAGCGCTACCATCTGCGTGTCCTTCGGAGTGTCCGGGAGGCGCGCAACGCGATCCTCTACGTGCTTTTCAACCAACAGAGGCACAGCAAACAAAGACGGATACGAGCAGACGAGTACACGACCCTCTCTCTCCTGTCTGGGCTCGCGGGCCTGGCGAAAGAACTCAAGCTCACGATTCACCGGGGAAGGCCGGCCACGCCCCTTCCGGATCGCCCGCAGAGCTTCTTCGCGCGGAGTGCATCACAGGCGTTTCTCCGACCACTCACGCCTAGGCCGACTTGAGCTCGGACTTCAGAAGAGTCTTCACGCCGCTCTTCCCGGCCTGGACGAAGTGCTGCAGGCGCTGGTGGACCTCGGGCCGGGACTTCGCGATGGCGTCGAAGGGCAGGAAGACGTAGAGCTCGCGGGTGGCGGCGAAGTCGAAGCGAGCGCTGATCACGAGCGACTCGGGCGAAAGCAGGATCCCGTGAGACTTCTGCTGCGTGAAGAGTGGATGCTGGCCCCAGCCTCCCGTCAGCTCGCGGAAGTGCTGCCAGTCGCGCTGCTTGAGCACGAGCGCGTCCGCGTTGAGCAGGAGGCGCATTTTTTCCGAGCTTCGCAGGTGCTTCAGGTAGAGGCCGTTCGGCATCTTGAGCAGGAGCCCCGAGCTGCTCAGCTGCTCGAGCTCGATGGCCGCGACGTCCGCGAGCTGCGGCCCATGCTCGAGGAGTAGCTTAGTGCGCAGGCGGACCCGGAAGTCGCGCTCCGGGAGTTCGCCGCGCAGGAGCGCGACCAGGACGAAGCTCTGGTAGGTGTCGACGTTGAAGCACTCCGTGATCGCCATCCGCCGGAAGGGGCCTGAGGGAGAAACGAAGGAGATGTCGAGGGGTTCGTGCGGATCGAAGGGCGCGTCCCCGTGCGCCTGCTCGCGGACGAAGGAGACGTAGAGGTCGTGGAGGTTGCTGTGGACGAGCGCGCCTCCGCGCCGCAGCCACACCGGGGTGTGCCGCAGCTCGAGGAGCGTCGACTTCATCTCTTCGAAGCTCTTGAGAAATGCTCGATCGGTTTTGAGGCGTTCGCGGTAGTGGTCGCAGGCCTCGTTGTAGTCCGTCCAGTGGATCGCCACCGGACCGATCGGGTTGAGGACGACGAGCTCGGAGAGCGAGCTCAGCACCGGGCCCGAAGACACGAGTGAGGGCCTGGGCCGCGTCGAGAAGAAAGAGAGCATGAAACACCTTTTATTGGGCCGGCGGAAGTTCTCCCTGGCCCAAGCAGAAGTTCATTCTAAGCTCACACGGCCTAAATTCAAGCCGAGAATCCTGGGCAATATTTTTGCCTAAGCGCCCTCCGAGCTCCCGCGTACGAGCTGGATAAAACGAGGATTGTCGCGCCGGAACTGGAAGAAGGAAAACATTGAAAAGACGACGGAGATCACGAAAGGCACCAAGAATGCGAGGCTTAGCATGCGCAGGTTGATATCCACCGGAAAGCCCCGTTCGACAAATATATCTGGCATCAGCCGGTGACCGAAGCGCTCCAGTACTTTCAGGGCCGCCACTCCGAGGCCTACCCCGACCACGCAGGTGGCGCAGGAGAGCTGGAGGATGAAGGCGAGCACGAGGCGCTCGATGCGCCTGAGCGACAGACCTAGCAGCCAGAAGCTCGCGAGGTCGGTGCGGATCTTCGCGAAGAAGAGCACCAGGCCGGTGGTGATCGCCAGGGCCACCAGCAGCGCCATGGCGGTGAAGAGCGCAAGCATCACGGTGGTCTCAAGGCCCAGGGCCCACACCAGCGTGCGGTTCTGCTCTTCCCAGCTGGTGAAGCGCAGAGCGTCCTCCCCCGCGAGCAGTCGTCGCAGCTCCTGCCAGTCGGCGGGGTCGAAGACGCGCCAGAGTTCCACGCCCCGTCGTCGCAGCAGGTTCTGCACGAAGCCGATGCGCACCCACGCGTGGTGGGCGTCGAGTTCGCTCACCTCGCTGGAGAGGTAGTCGCTCACGGCAAGACTCAGCTGGCGCGGAACCTCTCCCATCAGTGAATCGCTGGCCTGGGGGGCGATGAAGCGCAGGTCGGAGAAGAAGCTCGCCTTGAGGCGCTGGGCGAGTTCGCTCCCGAGGACGGCGCCTTCGAGTTCTTTGTGCTCGAGGAACGGGGGCCGCGGGGCGAGGAGATCGATGCCGTGCAGCCGCACCGCCGAGAGCTGGGTTCCGTGGCGCACCAGCACCTCCGCTTCCACTTCGCGCGAAAGCTTGAACCCGCGCGCTCGCACTTTCTCCCACCACTGGGCCTCCAGCCCTTCGTCGCTGAAGCGCACGACGCCGACGCCGTGGTAGCTCTTCGAGCGCGCCACGAGGCCCCGCTGGAGCCCGCCCATGATCCCCTGGACCACCGTCAGCGCGAGCGCCGAGAGGAAGAGCCCGAAGAGCGCGAGGAAGAGCAGGCCCTGGCGCGTCCGGGCCGAAGAAACGTAGCGCAGGAAATACCGAAGGAAACTTCCCATCCCCTAGACGTCGTAGAAAGTTTTTTTCTGCCGCGCGAGTTCCACCAAGAGCGGCGCCGGCGCGTAGCGATCCGCCGACACCGTGGCCGCGAAGTTCTGCAGCTCGGCCAGCAGGCGGTCAAGGCCCTCGCTATCCGCCCAGCGCAGGGGCCCGCCCTTGAAGGGGGGGAACCCCGTGCCGTAGATCATCCCGAGGTCCACCGTGCTCGCCTTGCCGACGATCCCGTCGCTCAGGCAGTAGGCCGCTTCGTTGATGACCGGCAGGAAGAGGCGCTGCTGGAGCGTGTGCTCGTCGATGGAGAGCGTTTTCGCCGGGAGCAGGGCCTCGATCTCGGGGTTGCGGCCCGTGACCTTGCCCTTCTCGTCGTAGAGGTAGAAGCCCTTGCTGTTCTTGCGGCCCAGCGCTCCGGTTTGCGTCAGGCGGTGAGAGAGTTGTCCGGCGCGGGCACGGGCGCCGAGGCCCTGCTCCATGATCTTGCCGACCTTTTCGCAGACGTCGAGGCCCACCTCGTCCATCAAGCGGCAGGGCCCCATGGGCATGCCGAAGTTCAGCGCCGCCTGGTCGAGCTCGGCGATGGGAACTCCCGCCTCGAGGAGGAAGGAGGCCTCGTTGAGGTAGGGCGAGAGCAGGCGGTTCACGAGGAACCCCGGGCCGTCGTTGACCACCACGGGAGTTTTCTTCACGTCGAGGACCCACTTCACCAGGGTCTGAATGGTCTCCTCGGAGACCTTCGGGTGCCGGATGATCTCGACGAGCGGCATCTTGTTCACCGGATTGAAGAAGTGCAGGCCCGCGAAGCGCTCGGGGTGCTTGAGCGCCTGCGCCATTTCCGTCACGGAGAGGGATGAGGTGTTCGTCGTGATGAGTGCCTGCGGGCGCACCTGGCCCTCGAGTTCGGCGAGCACTTTCTTCTTCACGTCCATGTTCTCGACCACGGCTTCGATCACCAGCTCGACGGCCTTCATGCCCTCGAAGCTCAGCGTCGGCGTGATCGAACGCATCTTCCGATTGAACTCGTCCTCGCTCAGGCGCTTCTTCTTGAGCGCGCCGGCGAAGTTACTGCTCGCCTGCTTGAGGCCCAGCTCCAGCGCTTCCTTCGAGATGTCCTTCATCACCGGGGCCTGGTCGTTCTGGGCGAAGAGCCAGGCGATGCCGCCGCCCATCACGCCCGCGCCCAGCACGGCGCCGCGC
>DAIPJL010000224.1:0-3994 GCA_036770305.1 Bacteriovoracaceae bacterium
GATTAAATAGAGTGATTAGCTAAGAGATTCGGAAAGACTTTCGTTACACATCACATATTAAGAACGCCCCAACAACATAGTTGAGTAAGAATATTTCTCTGGGGCCAAGCGCGCGTCTTACGTGCTTACTCCTGCGCGCGCTTCTTCACCATCGTCAGAATGGTCGCGACGGCCACGGAGTCGCCGGTTTCGTCGTAGACGTCGACGAGCCACTTCACGATGCCCTTGGCGATGTCGTCGGGGGTGCGCTTTTCCTGGTCGACTTTTTCTTTGCAGGTGAAGCGCACGCCGATCACCGCGCCCGGGTAGACGGGCTTAATGAAGCGGCACTCGTCGAGGCCATAGTTCAAGAGCACCGGGCCCTTGGGTGGGTCGACAAAGAGGCCAGCGGCGCGGGAGAGCACGAAGTAGCCGTGGGCCACTCGGCCCGTGAAGATGGTGCCATCCAGCGAGTTCTCGTCCATGTGGGCGTAGAACTTATCGCCCGAGAGATCCGCGAAGCGCTCGATGTCCTCGAGGGTGACGGTGTGCTTTTCGGTGATGAGGGTCTCGCCGACCTCTAGCTCCTCGAAGAACTTGCGGAAGGGATGGACTTGGGAAATTTTCTGTTTGGCCCCGTATTGGTACTGATTGGTGATGCGCGTGAGCGTCGTCGGTGAACCTTGGATGGCCGTGCGCTGGAGGTAGTGCAGGACTCCGCGCTTGCCACCCATCTCCTCGCCGCCGCCAGCGCGCCCAGGCCCACCGTGCACCAGCAGCGGCATGGGCGAACCGTGGCCGGTGCTCTCTTTGGCGCAGTCGGCGTTGGTGATGAGGATGCGACCGTGCATGGAGGCCGCACCGACGGTGAACTCGGCGGCGATATCGTCGTCGGCCGTGACCATCGAGCAGACCAGGGAGCCCATGCCCAGGCGGGTGAGCTCGATCGCTTCATCGAGATTCTTATAGGGAATGAGCGTCGAGACAGGCCCGAAGGCCTCGACGTTGTGGCAGGCGGTTTTCTCGAAGGGCGCCTCGTTCACAAAGAGCATCGGGGCCATGAAGGCGCCCTTGGTCTTGTCGGCGCCGATGACCTCGAACTGGTCCCAGCTCCCGAAGACGAGCTTCTGCGACTGCGCGAGCTCACTCACCTTCTCGCGCACTTCCTTGAGCTGTGTCTGGCCCGCCAGGGCCCCCATGCGCACGCCCTCGGCCAGCGGATGGCCGATGGTGACGCTGGCGAGGCGCTTGCTGAGAGCCACCTGCGCGTCGCTAAGATACTCCGACGGGACGATCAGGCGGCGGACGGCGGTGCACTTCTGGCCCGCCTTGATGGTGATCTCCTTGACCGCTTCCTTGATGAAGATGTCGAACTCCGCCGTGCCCGGCTTCGCGTCGGGGCCGAGCACCATGGCGTTGAGCGAGTCGGCCTCGAGGTTGAAGGGCACGGACTCCTGGACCAGGCGCGGGTGGGCCTTGAGCATCTTGCCGGTGCTGGCCGAGCCGGTGAAGGTGACGACGTCCTGGTTGGTGACGTGGTCGAGGATGCCGTTGGCCGAGCCGCAGATGAGCTGGAGTGCGCCTTCGGGGAGGATGCCGGAGTTGATGATGTCTCGGGCGACGACCTCGGTGAGGAAACTCGTCACCGTGGCGGGTTTCACCACGGCGGGGACGCCGGCGAAGAGGTTCACGGCGATCTTCTCGAGCATGCCCCAGACGGGGAAGTTGAAGGCGTTGATGTGGATCGCCACGCCCTGCTTCGGCACGCAGATGTGATGCCCGATGAAACTGCCTTGCTTGGAGAGCTTCGCCATGTCGCCGTCGACGTAGTAGGGAAGATCCGGGAACTGGCGGCGCAGAGAGGCGTAGGCGAAGAGGTTGCCGATGCCGCCTTCGATGTCGATCCACGAGTCGACCTTGGTGGCGCCGGTGCGGTAGCTCACCTGGTAGTAGGCGTCCTTGCGCTCGGTGAGGTAGAGGGCCAGCGCCTTGAGCATGCGGCCGCGTTCCTGGAAGCTCATCCTGCGCAGCTTCGCGCCGCCGACCTTGCGGCCGTAGGCCAGCATCTCGCCGAAGTTCAGTCCCGTCGAGCTCGCCTGGGCGACGACGTCGCCGGTGACGGCGTCGAAGAGCGGCGCGAGGTTCTGCGTGGGACGCATCCATTTTCCAAGAGCGTAGTTTTCTAGAACTTGCATGGGGTCTCCTTAGACGCGCTCGATGACGGCGGCGTGGCCCTGGCCCACGCCGATGCAGAGAGTGACCAGCGCGTAGCGTTTCTTTTGCAGTTGCAGCTCGAGGGCCGCGGTGTTGAGGATGCGGGCCCCCGACATGCCCAAGGGGTGGCCGAGGGCGATGGCGCCGCCGTTGGGATTCACCCGCGGATCATCCTCGGCGATGCCCAGGCCTCTCAGGACGGCCAGGGCCTGGGCCGCGAAGGCTTCGTTGAGCTCGATCACGTCCATGTCGGAGAGCCTGAGGCCCGCGCGCTTGAGGGCAAGTTCGCTCGCCGGCACCGGGCCGATGCCCATGATGCGCGGCTCGACGCCCACCACGGCCGAACTCACGATGCGCGCCCGCGGCGTGAGCTTGTGCCGCTTGAGGCCCTCCTCCGAGGCGAGCAAGAGAGCGCAGGCCCCGTCGTTGAGGCCCGAGCTATTGCCGGCGGTCACGGAGCCATCTTTTTTAAAGGCCGGCTTCAGGGCCGCGAGGGCCTCGAGATTGGTCTGCGGCTTGATGAACTCGTCGTGCTCGATCCTGAGGGCCGCGCCTTTTTTCTGCGCAAGCTCGAGGGCGACGATCTCTTGGGCGAAGCGCCCCGAGCTCTGCGCCCTGGCCGCTTTCTGCTGCGAGGCCAGCGCGAAACGATCCTGCGCCTCGCGCGTGATCCCGTCCCGGGCCACGAGGTTCTCGGCGGTCTCGCCCATGGCGTCCGTGCCGTACATTTCTTTGAGCTTCGGGTTCACGAAGCGCCAGCCGAAGGTGGAGTCGAACATCTGCGCGTCGCCACCGAACCTCTCGCTCGGCTTGGAGACCACCAGCGGCGAGCGGGTCATGCTCTCGACGCCGCCGGCGATGGCCAGCTCCCCTTCTCCGGCGTGCAGCAGGCGCGCCGCGCTCAGGGACGCCGACAGGCCAGAGGCGCACAGGCGATTAAGAGTTTCTCCGGGGACCGTCTGCGGGAGCCCGGCCAGCAGCAGCGCCATGCGCGCGACGTTGCGGTTATCTTCCCCGGCCTGGTTGGCGCAGCCGAGGATGACGTCCGCGATCTGCGAGGGATCAAGGTTGGAGTGGCGCTTGAGGAGCTCGCGCAGCACGTGCGCGGCCATGTCATCGGGCCGGACCGGGGCCAGCTGGCCCTTGAGGTTTCCGATGGGCGTGCGCACTCCGTCGACGATGTAGGCGTTCATGCTTCTCCTTTCACCACGGGTCTTCCGAGCCGCAGGGCCGTGCCGCGGAACTGGGCGACGAGTTCGTTGTTCTGGTTCGTGAGTTTGACTTCGTAGACGCCCGTCGAGCGGCCATCGTGCAGCTCTTCCACCGAGGCCGTGATGAGGTCTCCCTCCCCCGCCTTGCGCGTGTAGGAGATCACCGCGTCGAGGGCCACCGAGAGCACGTTGCGCGAGTTGCAGGCAAAAGCAAAAGCGCTGTCGGCCAGCGCGAAGAGCACGCCGCCGTGGACGCCGCCGAAGCCGTTGAGCATGTCTTTTTTGATGGCCATGGAGACCCGGCACTGACCTGGGGTGACTTCGAGGACCTTCAGCCCGAGCCAGCGACTGAAGTGGTCGTGGCGCAGCATCTCTTCGACGGCGGCGTTCTTCATGCGCCTATTCTAGCGATGACACTTGAAGTAATCAAAAGGTTCGAAGCAATCCTGGCACTGGTACATCGCCTTGCAGGCGGTCGAGCCGAAGTGCGAGACGAGTTTGGTGTGGCGTGACTCACAGCGCGGACAGGGAACCTCCGGAGAGGAGAAGCGACCCAGGCCCCCCTCCACCGGCGGCGCGATGCCGTACTC
>DAIPJL010000021.1:0-25263 GCA_036770305.1 Bacteriovoracaceae bacterium
GACCATGACGGTGAGCGGATTGTTGATCTCGTGGGCGATCCCCGCGGACATCTCCCCTAGCGACGCGAGCTTCGCGCTGTGGAGGGCCTGCGCCCGCTGGTGCTCGAGCTCCGCCTGCATGGCGATTTCCTCCGTCATGTCGCGGGCGATCCCCATGTAGCCGTAGAGCCCTCCGGCCTTATCCCGGAGCTCGCACACCGTGAGCCGAACCGGAGTTCGGGTCCCGGTTTTTCCGATGAACGTCCACTCGCGCTCGCTGCGCGGAAGCTCGGCCGCGAGCACTTTGAAGAGCTCCGTGTCGGGTTGTACCGAGCGGCCCACTTCGCGGCTCAGGGCCTTGGCCGCATCACGGAGTTCGTTCGGGTCGTGGAGCAGGAGTGGGCTCGCACGTCCCACGATCTCGAGGACGCTGTACCCGAGGATGCGTTCGGCCTCCTCGTTGATGCCGGTGATCGTGAAGTCGACGTCCATCGTGATGATGGCGAACTTCGTGCTCGCGAGGATGACCGCATTGAAGTCGATCAGAGACTTCAACCGATTCTCCCGGGCCACGGAGATCGTCACGTCCTGCGCGGTTCCGGAGATGCTCACGATGGCGCCCTTGTCGTCCTTGTTGATGATCCCGGAACAGTTCATGTGCCGCACCTGTCCCGAGCGCGTGACGATGCGGTGCTGGAGGTTATAGCCTTCGCCCGAAGCGAGAGACTCCGCCACGGTGGCGTTCAGGTGGTCGAGGTCGTCGGGGTGCACGCGCGAGATGTAGGTTCCGTAGAGTTCGCTTCCGGACACGCTCGGATCCACGTCGAAGATGTTGTAGAGTTCCTTGGACCAGTGGAGCTCCTGGGTCCGAAGCTCGAAGCGGAAGCTCCCGACGCGCGCGATCGCCTGGGCTTCCTCCATCCGTGCGCTGAGCTCCTTAAGCGACTCGACCTCCCGCTGCGCCTGCGCGACGAGCAGGTCCTTGAGCTGGCCGCTCGTCTCGAGGAAGATTTTCACGAACACGAGGGTGATGCCGATCGCTCCCAGAAAGTTGATCTCCTGAATGAGTTCGACGGGCACGTCGCGGGCGACGAGCTCCGGTGGGACCCAGGTCGCACCGAAGAGCAGGGAGGCGCCCCAGCACACCAGCGATAGCCCGAGCGCGGGGATCATGAACAGCTTCCGGCGGTTGTCCAGGATCAGCACCGGGATGATCATCGCCGGGATGTAGTAGTAGTCCACCGAAGCCCGGAACCCCATCGCGAGGTCCGAACCGTAGATGTAGAAGTTGCACGACGCGATGAAGAGCAGGCGCGACCAGTTCACGAAGCCGCGGCGCTCGAGGATGAGGGCAAGCGGCGAGAGTACGAGTGTCCCGAAAAGTTCGACGTAGAGTCCGAGCCGGACTTCGAAGTACGCGAACAGGAAACAGTAGAGGAAGATCGTGACCCAGACCGAGTAGAGCAACCAGTGGAAGAGCTTGGTGCGACTCTCGCTCAGCGGCGTGAGGTAGGCTTCGACCTCGGGCTTCACGTGAGCACCGGCACCGGAAGCGAGAGGTAGAAGGTCACCCGGGTACCCTCGACGTCGAAGTGCAGATCTCCCCCGTGCTCGCGCGCGATCCGCCGCGAGATGGACAGCCCGAGGCCCGTTCCCTTCCCGACGTCCTTGGTCGTGAAGAAGGGCTGGAAGATTCGCTGCCGGGCCTCATCCGAGATCGCCCCCGAGTTCGTGACCGCGAAGATCACGTGCGCCCCGGCCTTCTTAACCTGGAGGGCCACCGTGCGCCCGCCATGGCGCAGGCTCTCGTCGAGCGCGTTGTTCAGCAGGTTCACGAGGATCTGCGACACGTGCACCTCGCGGCAGTAGACCTTGGTCTCCGGCTCGACCTTCACCGTGAGCTCGATCTTCTCCGCCTGGAAGCGCTGCGAGCAGAAGTCGAGGGTGACGTCGATGATTTTTTCGGCGGTGACCCACTCCATCGGATCCTTGTCGCTCTGGCGGGAGAAGGTCCGGAGCGCCCGCACGATGCGCGAGATCCGTTGGCCTGCGGCTTTGATGCGAGTGAGCTTTTCGACCTGTTCCTCACGCGGCTTCTCGGCGTTCAAGAGGAGATCGACGGTCCCGAGCATCACCGTCAACGGGTTGTTGATCTCGTGGGAGATCCCGCTGGCCATCTCGCCGAGGGACGACAGCCGGCTCGAGTGCTGCATGATGGCCGTCTGCTCCAGCAGGCTGCTGTGCGCCTGGGCGAGTTCCTGGTCGTCGCGGAACTTCTGCACGATGTGACGATGGTACACGCGGCCCTGCAGCAGAGCGTAGAATGCAAGGATCATGAAAGGGACCAGGAAGTGCAGCGCGGTCTCCTCACCGCCTTTCCAAAACATGAGGCTCAGGCCACAGAGCGGAGAGATGATGATCGCCAGGAAGACCCACTGGACGTGGGGAACCGACGCGAGCGTGATCGGCGAAGCGGTCGCGAGGGTCGTGAGGACGAGGGTCACCGCGACGAAGTCTGCACCGGAAAATTTCCCGTACCAGGCGACCAAGACGAAGACCGTACTCAGAGCGAGCGCGTTGACGTAGACCACGACCTGGAGCGTGCCCCAGAGCCTTTCCGTGATCTCCTGCGTCCTCTGGTAGCGGCGGTTGATGAAGTACCGGACGACTCCCAAGACGAAGATGAGTCCGATCGCCGCTTTTAGCAGTGGCGTGTGGACACCGGCCCGAAGCCGGATGAGGAAGAGATACAGGCTGATGAAGACGTAGGTAATGGAAGTCGGCTGACTCCGCACGAAGACCTCGGTTCGTAACCTTTTGACTAGAGCTGAATCCATGTGAATCCCCTTTCGGTAGATCGCACTTTTTCCATCACCTCGGGCGCCCTCGGAGATCATCTTTTAGGCAACCTAAGGCCCTGTCTCCGAGCGCCCCGGTCGGGCACTGTCTACCTTTGCCCGTCGCCGCAGGCCACCGCTGGTGGTAGTATGCTCCCATGGCCTACCAAAGCTTTGCCACAGATGGTGCGTTCGCCGACAACTACAGGTTCCTGATCGGAAGCATCTTACCCAGGCCCATCGCCGTGGTGAGCACGCTCAATCCTGACCGAACCAATAACGTCGCTCCCTTCTCATTTTTTACCGCGGTGTCAGCGCTGCCCATGATCGTCGCTTTCTGTCCGATGATCCGCTCGAAAGACGGGATGAAAAAAGACACTCTGGTTAACATCGAGAGAGAGCGCGAGTTCGTCATCAACTTCTGTACGCTCACGAACTACGCTCAGGTCAACCTCGCCTCGACGGAACTTCCTTTCGGCGAAGACGAAACCGTGTTCGCGAACCTGCACACCCTCGAGAGCGAACGCGTCCGGGCCCGCCGGCTCGTCGAGTCACCCGTGCACTTCGAGTGCAAACTCCGCGACATCCTCAGCTACGGCGACGCTCCCGGCGCGGGCGCCCTCGTCACCGGCGAAGTCGTACGCGTGCACGTCGACCCGGCGATCCTGAAAGACGGGAAGATCCAGACCCAGCTTTTCCAGCCGGTCGGCCGTGGCGCCGGGAACGACTGGTTCCGCACCGACTCCGTCTTCGAGCTCGAGCGCCTGATGAAGACACAACTCCAAAAGTAGGCGACATGGTGCTTGCGTTTATCCTCGGTGTTTCGGCGGTGCTCGCGAGCGGGACTCTCGGCGGCCCGGTGGACGTGGCGTTCTGCGGCCCACGCCCGGGCACGCTCGAGAAGCTCTTCACCAACGCCGCGGAGATTCGGCGAAAGTGCATCGAGGACGCCTACGAAGCCAACCGGCAGAAGCTGATCGCCGAAGCCAACGAACTCGACAAGCTCCAGCGGACGATGCAGGACGAGCTGAAGCAAGTGGCCTACACCTACTCCCACGGCATGATCCGCTGTAGTCCGCCGGCGGGGACCCCGGCGAACCCGGCGCGCACGCGACGCTGCCAAGAACTCAACGATGCGCGGAACGCAGTAATTGACCGAATGAATACGATTATGGGGTGGAACGATCGCCCGCTCCCGCCGAAGTCCGAGCCCGTCAGCAACGCGCAGGTCACCCCACCCTGCCCGACCAAGGAGCAGCTCGATAAGCTGCGCGCCGTTCGCCACCTGAACCGCAAGGCCTTCGAGACCTGGGAGCGCTGTGTGCAGCTCAACCCCGAAAACTACTACAATTAGCACTGCATTAATCTGAGCGCTTGAGTGCCTCCTTCTCGCACCGCTAGAATAGCTGGGACAACCAACTCAAGGGGTTCCCATGACCTTCCTGCTCAAGCAGATCTTCGGCTTCTTCAAGCTCCTTCATTCGGAGACGGGCAATAACCAGCTGGCCTGGGGCGTGGCGCTCGGCTTCGTCCTCGGGATGACACCCGCCCTCTCGCTCCAGTCGCTGCTCGTGTTCCTTTGCCTCTTCTTCTTCCGCATCCAGATCGGCGCAGCCTTCGTCGCCGCGTTCTTCTTCAAGTTCATCGCCTTCCTCCTCGACCCGGCCTTCGATCGCGTCGGCCAGTGGGCGCTAGAACTCCCGGCGCTCCAGGGCACCTACACCCAGCTCTACAACATGCCCATCGTGCCCTTCACGCGCTTCAACAACTCGGTCGTGATGGGCTCCGGGATCCTCGCGCTCCTCCTCCTCCCCGTCGTCCTCGTGCTCGCGAAGTACCTCATCATCAAGTACCGCGTTGCCGTCGTCGAGCGCTTCCGAGACACGAAGCTCTTCAAGCTCTGGACCAAGACCGCCCTCTACCAGTGGTACTACAAGTACGACACATTCTTCGGGAACTAACCATGACGACTCAAACGCAAGAGAGCACAAAGACAAAAAAGAAGGCCAAGGGACCCATTCGCTTCGAGGCCATCGTTCCCGTTGCGGTCATCACGGCTGCGGCCTACGGATACTTCTCCTACTTCTTCGACCGGAACCTCCGCCAGGGCTTCGAGTACGTTGGCACCATCGCCAACGGCGCCGAGGTCAACGTCGCGAATGTGCGCACGAGCTTCCTGCGCGGGACCTTCGACCTCGATGGCCTCGAAGTCACCGACAAGGATCAGCCGGCGCGCAACCTCGTCTCTCTCAAGAACATCCACTTCGGCTTTCTCTGGGACGCACTCCTGCGCATGAAGTTCGTCGTCACCGAGGCCAGCGTCACGGACATCCAGCTCTACGCTCCTCGGAAGAAACCCGGGCTCGTGCTCCCGCCGAAACCCGCCTCCCCGTCCAAGATGGAAGCTCTCCAGGAAGAGGTGCTCGCACAGGTGAAGCAGAACTACGCGCAGAACGTGCTCGGCGACCTCATCGCTCTCCTGGAGGGCGCCGATCCGAAGGACCAGCTTGAGACGATCCGCGAAGCGCTGGCCTCCGAGAAACGCGCGCTCGCCATGGCCGCAGAGGTCAAGGCGAAGCAAGAGTTCTGGCAGACAGAGCTCAAGAAACTCTCCGACACCGGAAACGTCAAGCGCCTCGAGAAAGAGCTCCAGGAGCTCAAGTCCGAGAAGAACCTCGTGAAGCAGGCGCAGGGCATCAAGGAGCTCAACGAAGAGCTCAAAAAGGTTCAGAAGCAGTACAAAGACATCCAGAGTGCGAGCAAGAAACTCGAAGACGAGGTGAGGGCCGTCGCGGCGTTCCCCAAAGAGCTCGAAGGCCTCGTCCGCGGTGACATCGACAGTCTGAAAGATCGCTTTAAGATTCCGAAGCTCGACGTCAAGGACATGGCGATGGCGCTCTTCGCCAAGGAACTCGGAGGCCACATCCTCCAGGCGCGCAAGTACCAGGCGCTCGCCCAGCAGTACCTGCCGGAGAAGAAAGAGCGTGAGGAGATCGTGCCTCCGCGGAGGTCCGAAGGGCAGACCTATGAGTTTCCCATCACTACCAGCTACCCACTCTTCTGGCTAAAAAAAGCGGCCATCAGCTCGAAGGGCACCGACTCGAGCTACAGCGGGAACGTGGCCGGAGAACTCACGGACGTGACGACGTCGCCGAAGTGGGTCAAGAAACCCACGGTGCTCAAACTCACTGGTGATTTCCCGGCGCAGAAAGTCCTCGGCGTAAAGGCGTTGCTCAGCGCGGACTTCACGAAAGAAATTCCGCAGCAGCTCCTCGAGCTTCGCGTGAACTCCTTCCCCGTCGCTGGCCGCGAGTTCGCCAGCTCGGACAAGCTCAAGTTCGGCATCACCGGTGCCACCGGTTCCACCTCACTCACGGGGAAGATGCAGAAAGACCAGCTCGACCTGACCTGGAACGGTACCATCGAGAGTCCGCAGTGGCAGGTGAGCGCGAAGTCCAAGCTCGCCGAGGAGATGCTCTCCGGCATCGTGGCCGGCATCCCCGTGGTGCAGATCAACGCCAAGGTCGCAGGGCCCTGGAAAAAGCTCAACCTCAGTCTTAACTCGAACCTCGGCGACGAGCTCGCCCAGGGCCTTAAGGCGCAGGTGGATAAGAAAATCAAAGAAGCTGAAGGGAAGCTCAAAGAGCTGGTCGACGAGCGCATCAAGGGCCCGCAGCGCGAGCTCGTCGCCGCGCTCAGCGGAAACGGTGATCTCGTCAGTAGCTTCAAAAACTCCGAAAAGCTCTTCAAGGACAACGAAGCCCGGCTCAAAGCCGAGCTCGACAAGCTCACCAAGGGCGGCGGAAAAGGTGGCCTCGAGGAGCAGGGAAAGAAGCTCCTCAAGGGCCTAAAACTCAAACCCTAGTAGCGCACCAGCTTCCGCAGCGCCTCGGTGACGTCCGAGGTCTGCGGAAGGATCACTTCCTCGAGGTCCGGACAGTACGCGACGTGCGTATCCTTCGAAGCCACGCGCAGCACCGGCGCATCGAGCAGCTCGAAGCACTCTTCGTTCACGCGGGCGCAGACTTCCCCGGCGTAGCCGGAGGTCTTGTGCTCCTCGTGGGCGATGAGCAGCCGGTGCGTCTTCGCCAGGGACTTCTTCACCGCTTCCATGTCAAACGGAGCGATGGTCCGCGCGTCGATGACTTCGATCTCGAAGCCCTCTTGCGCTAGCTCTTTTGCTGCTTCGATGGACTTCTGCACGAGGGCACCCCAGCACACCACCGTCGCGTGCTTCCCTTCGCGGGCGACGCGCGCCTTGCCGAACGGAATCATGTACTCCTCGCCCGGGTCCGCCGAGCGGTTGTAGCCCTGGTAGTAGAGGTGCTTGTGCTCGAGGAACAAGACCGGATCGTCGCAGCGGATCGCCGTGCGCAAGAGGCCGATCGCGTCCTGCGCGTTCGACGGGAAGACCACGCGGATGCCCGGGACGTGCGTGAAGAGCGACTCGCCGGACTGCGAGTGGTACATCGCCCCGCCGCGCAGGTAGCCGCCGATGGGCACGCGCACCACCATCGGACACTTGTAGTCGCCGCCGGAGCGGTAGCGCGTCGTCGCCATCTCGTTCTTGAGCTGCATGTACGCAGTCCAGATGTAGTCGAAGAACTGGATCTCGACGACGGGCTTGAGCCCGCGCATCGCCATCCCGATGGCGCGGCCAATGATGTTCGCCTCGGCCAGCGGCGAGTTGAAGACCTGACCGGGGAGTCCTGCTTTCTGCACTCCGTGAGTGACCTTGAAGACGCCGCCCTTCCCCTTGAGGTCCGGGTTGTCGTACTTCTCGACCTCGGTGAAGTCGGCGACGTCCTCGCCGAAGACCATCATCAGCGGGTTCTTCTTGATTTCACTCTTGAGCGTCATGTTCACCGCCGTCGCCAGCGGGATGTCTTCCTTGCCGGAGAACTGCGGCGCCGTCTCGAACGCGGGCGACGTCGGATCGACGTCGTGCGAGTAGAGGTGGTCGGCGTAGGTCGACTTGTCGGGCCACGCCGTCGCCAGCGCCTGGGTCATCGCCTCGCGGACTTCCGTGCTAGCTTCCTCGAGCACTTCGGCGACCTGCGCCGGCGAGAAGAGCCCGGACTCCGTGAGGAAGCGCGGGTAGGCGTTGAAGACGTCGCGGTAGGCTTCGTCGGCCAGGTCTTCCTTGGTGCGGTAGTAGCCGTGGTCGTCGGAGAGCGAGTGCGAGTAGGGCCGGGTCACGCTGGCGTGGACCAGCACAGGGCCGTGGCCCGCGCGCAGGTACTTCTCGGCGTCGACCAGGGTGTTGTAGGAGTCGATGGGGCAGTTGCCATCGCAGGTGAAGATCTTCAGGCCCGGGAAGTTCGCCAGGGCCACGGAGATGCTCGCGCCGGGCGTCTGTACGCGCACGGGTACCGAGATCGCGTAGCCGTTGTCCTCCACCATGAAGAGCACCGGGAGCTTATTCACGCAAGCGGTGGTGAGGCCCTCCCAGAACTCGCCCTGGGACGTCGTGCCGTCGCCGGTGGAGACGTAGACGATCTCGCGGTCCTCGTAGGCAGGCGAGTCCTTGAGCTTCATTTTCTTCAGGTGCAGGCCCGCTTCAGCGAGGCCCACGGCCTGGAGGAACTGCGTGCCGGTGCACGAGGACTTGGACACGATGTTGAGGCGCTTGCAGCCCCAGTGCGCGGGCATCTGGCGACCGTGGCTGGCGACGTCGCCGACGTTCCCGTTTGCCTGGCAGAGCATCTCATAGGGGGTCATGCCGAGGCCCAGGCAGAGCGCACGATCACGGTAATAACCGATGAACCAGTCGTGCGCCGGTTTGAGCACGCGCGCAGTGGCGGATAAGATGCCCTCGTGGCCCGCGCCGGAGATCTGGAAGAAGGCCTTGTTCTGCTTCTTCATGATAATCTCGGTGTCGTCGACCTTCCGCGAGAGGTAGATGTTCTTCAGGAACCAACGCAGGTCGGTGTGCGCGAGCTTGTGCTTCTTGATGAGTTCGAGTTTTTGATCGATCACAGGGTTTCCCTTGGGAGCAGTTTGAGAACTCTTCCCGGCCTTGACTTCAGTGCCATTGACGCGCATCGTAGATTCCTTCGTTATGGGACGCCTCATACTAAACAATCCCCAGCGAAAAATCCATTCAGCGGCGCAGTCTAGCTTGTACATTCTTCAGCTGACGACTCGCCCGCTCGCGGCTCTCGTCGAAGATCTGCCGTTGCAAACAAGCCGGGGCGTTGATCAACCCGATGAGTCGCTCCAGTGCCACGTCGGAGCCATCGAAACTTTCCTCATAGCGCCGTGCCAGAACGTCCACGAGTTCCTGGTAAGCGTCTACCAGCTCCGCTTTCGGTACCGGCCGTTTCGCCTCGCGGGCCAGCAGCTCGAGGCAGTGCAAATCCGATCTCGCCGGCCCTCGCCGGTCGGCCGAGAGGAAGCGGACTTCTCCCTCGGAGCGCAGCTCCTCGCCGTCGAGGAACACGCGGTAGCCCACGCGCTGAGGACGAAGACTCTGGAGTCGGAAAAAAGTTCCTCCGCTCGCAGAGTATGGCCCCGAGACGGAGATATCTTCGCCCTCGAGTTTCAGCCGCAGGTCGAAATCCTCGCGCGAGTAGATCGAGTAGCCGCGCTGGTCGCGAACGTCGACGTAGATACGAATGGTGTCCTTCCCGTCCGCGCGGGCCCTCTGCTTCAGGACATAGCTCGTGGAGTTCAGCACGTCCACTTGGTGCGTCTGGAAATGGATCTGCCGGAAAAAACCAACCCGGTGGCCTCCGTAGTGGAACCCGAGTTTGGTGACACTCTGTTCAGCGGGAAACTCGAGCAGCACGTGCCAGATCCCCGGCGCCCTGCGCGTCACTGATCGCAGCTGCGTGTCCCCTTCGAGGATGATCTCCGGCGGGAACTTCGACAGCAGCAGCTTGCCCTCGCGGTCGCGGATCGCCAGTTCGTACACTCGCTGCGAGAAGCTGCGTTTCTCGACGAGGCTCCAGTCGCTCCTGGCGATGCTCGGCGCCTCCGGAAGCCTTTCTTCTGGGCTTCGCGCGGTGGAGATTTCGAGGCTCGATACTTTACGAAGACGGTGTTGAGATCCGGGCCAAAAGTGCGGATCTGCTTCGAGGTAGGCACAGCTCCCCAGCAGCAAACTCATGAGTGTTAGAACGAGCACCCTCATACTTAAAGCGTATCGGATGCTCGACCCTTTTACTCAAGCAGCGGGCCGCAAGGATCTGTAATCACAGGCCAGCAATCAGTTCCGCACTTACTTTCACCGGTCTCTCCACCTCCAGGCCCCGCGCCCGTAGCAGCTCCGCCAGCTCCGAAGGCCGGATCCCCGACCCGGAGCTGACCGCGGTCTTAATGACCAGGCCCGGCATCTTGCAAGGAGAGACCTCGTCGATGAGGTCGAGCACCTCCGCGGCGAGCGCGAGCTCACCGGGGCGCACCTCGAGCAGCAAGGGCTTCACGTCTTTCTCCACCGTGCGCTGCTCTTTCTTCGAGAAGGACTGAATCGGGAGAGACGCAAGCGCGTTGAGCTCGCTCACGGCCTGCGAGACCACGGCGGCGTTCTTCACCGGCACGAAGTAGGTGAACGAGCTCGCCTGGTCCTGGATCGAGGGGGTCTTCGCCGTGATTTCTTCGATGGCGTTGAAGATCAGCCCCGGCTCGGCGTGCTCGTTGAGCTTCGCCAGGATCGCCGGGAAGTCATCCCAGGCCTCGGCCACGCGCACGTCGAAGCTCTCGCAGAGAGAGCTGATGCCGAGGGCCAGCGCAGGGCCAAAGGAGAGCAGCGGTCGCACGTGGTAGCCTTCGGAGAGCAGGGTCTTGAGCTCGGCGCGCTTGAAGACGCGCGCGATGATCTTCTGCAGGTCGAGGTGCGAGATGAAGCTGATGGGCCCGATCTTCGAGAAGCTCACGCGGTAGCGCAGGCCCGCGTTGTGGCCCTTCTTCTCGCGGTAGTCGAGGATCGACTTCTTGAGCACCTCGGGAGCGACGTAGGGCTCGTCCTTCACGGCGTTCATCGTCGTGAGGAACTCGCGGCGCTCCTCCACCATCTGCTTGAGGTCGCAGGCGACGCCGCAGTGGTAGCACACGAGCTTTTTCTTATCGATCGTGAAGGTCTTCTCCAGCGCCTCGAGGTTCGAGTGGTGCACGATCATGCCGGCGACCTTCCCGCAGGGAGGCGAGAGGCGATTCTTGACGGCCTTCTTCCACTCGATCTCGAGGAAGCGGTCCGTGAGGCCGACGTCGATGTGGTCCCAGGCGAGCTGGCCCTCGACGGGGATCGTGCCGAGGAAGATGCTAGGGTCGAGGCCCGACTCCTCGACGCACTTGATCCAGAGCTCGTAGTTGAACTGGTCGTCCCAGCCGTCGAAGCGCGCGCCGCCCTTCCAGGCGTTGTAGATGATCTCGCCGACGCGGCGGTCGCCGCGGGAGACGATCCCCTCGAGGTGCGAGATGCGCGAGACGTGCTTTCGAAAGCTGAGCTTGTACTCCTTCGCCAGGCCAAAGAGCAGCTCCTGCTTGCGCACGATCTCATCGTGAGTGATCATCGCCGCCCACTGGAAGGGCGTGTGCGGCTTCGGCACGAAGGAGGACACCGACACGGTGATCGACGGACTCGCGCAGCCGACGCGCCGGGCGGTGAGGCGGGCCTTGTTCCCCGTCTCCATGATGGCGCGGACGTCCTCGTCCTCCTCGGTCGGCAGGCCAATCATGAAGTAGAGCTTCATCTTGCTCCAGCCGCGCGAGAACACGTCGGCCGCGGTCTTCATCATGTCTTCTTCGGAGATGTTCTTGTTAATGACGTCGCGCATGCGCTGGCTACCGGCCTCGGGCGCGAAGGTCAGCGACGAGTTCTTCACCTCGGCGAGCTTGTCGAAGATGCGCTCGTCGAGGCCGTAGGCGCGCAGGCTCGAGATGCCGAGCGTGGCGTTCTCTTTCTGGAGCTTGTCGAGGAGTTCGAGCACCAGCGGGGTCACCGCTGAGTAGTCGGCCGTCGAGAGGCAGGTGAGCGAGGCTTCGTCGAAGCCGCCGTTCTTAAGACCCTGCATCACCATTTCTACAACACTCTCCGGCGCGCGCTCGCGCACTGGCCGGTAGATCATGCCGGCCTGGCAGAAGCGACAGCCCTCCGTGCACCCGCGCGAGAGCTCCACGGAGAAGCGATCGAAGATCGCCGTCATGTGCGGGATCGGCGACTTCGTCGGAAACGGGTAGTCCTTGAGCGACTCGACGATGAAGCGCTTCACGCGCTTCGGGAGAACGCCGTCGAACTCGGCCTTCGGGCCAGTGACGACCTCCATGCGGGTCATCGGGTCGATCTCGGTGTCGTAGAACTTCGGCACGTAGATCCCGGGCCACTGCGCGAGTTCGAACAAGATCGTGTCGCGCTTCTTGCCTTCTGCGCGGGCCGTGCCGATGAAGGAGACGAGCTCGCCGACGAGCTTCTCGCCGTCGCCGATGACGACGAAGTCGAGGAAGGGCGCCAGCGGCTCGGGGTGCGTGGCGCAGGGACCGCCGGCGGTGACGAAGGGGTCGTCTTCGCCGCGGTCCGCGGTCTTCACCGGGATGCCGCCGAGGTCGAGCATGTTGAGGATGTTGCTGTAGCTCATCTCGTACTGCAGGCTAAAGCCCACGATGTGGAAGTCCTTCAGCGGCCGGAAGTTCTCCAGCGTCACGAGCGGCAGGTTGCGCGCCCGCAGCTCTTTCTCCATGTCCACCCAGGGAGCGAAGCAGCGCTCCGCGAGGAGTTCGGCGCGGCGATTGACTTCTTCGTAGAGGATCTTCATGCCGAGGTGAGACATGCCGATCTCGTAGGTGTCGGGGAAACACAGGGCCATGCGCCCGATCGCTGCGTCCCAGCGCTTGCGCGTCACGAAGTGCTCACCGCCGATGTAGCGCGCGGGCTTTTCGAGGTTTTCGAGGAAAGACGAATAGGGATTCTTCACCACGGTCATGGTCACTCCAGCTGTGTTTGTTGTCTCCACGAAGGCCGCGGAGGAGGGAGTCTAACCCTCGAGAGTGCAAGGGTTTTAGCAGGCCCGGGGCTGAATGAAAATAAGAATGAGGTGTGAAATTTTTTAAGCTTGCTAGAAGCCCGACGAGAGGGAGAGCACGAAGCGGCGGTCTTCTTCCTTGCGGAAGCCCTCGAGCTGCCGGTCGACGGCGTAAGTGGTCAGATCCATGATGAAGGTGCGCGAGCGCACGCCGATGCCGCCGGAGCCCCAGCCGTCGCCGTAGCCGGCGCGCAGGAAGATCCGCCGGGTGAAGTCGAGCTCCATCCCCGCGGCGATCCGCCGTGACGCCGGAATCCCGTAGGCGTTGTTGAGGTCCTTGTAGTTCACCTCGAGGTGCAGGCGGGACAGCTTGCCGATCTGCGGCGTCAGCGAGAAGCCCAGGTCGATCGTCTGCTCGATGCGCGTGGGCTCGCCGGCACCGGTGACCGACTCCCAGCCCTTGTCGGTCGCGTTGCGGAGGACAGCGGAAAAGGTGGGGAGGAAGGTGATCGGCAGGGTGAGCCGAGCGCCGGTGGTCACTTGGAGGCCGCGGCCCTTCTGGTAGTCCGCCTCCTCGTCGATCTCCACCGGATCGTTCTCCTCGAAGGTCTTGTTCAGCTCGCGCCGGTAGAGGTAGGCGGCCGATGCGCCGATCTTGAAGATGCCGCCGAAGAGCGGAAGGTTGAGCGCGAACACGGGCCCGTGGTCGCGGCGCTCGGCCACATGGAAGTCGCCGGTGTCGACGGGCTTCTCGATGATGGCGCGGTTACGCTGACTCAGGAAATACCCGATGGTCATGCCACGCACGGTGAAGTTCGGGAAGAAGTTCGCGCGCAGGTGCGAGAGCTTCCCGGGCTGCTCGACGAGGCGCTCGCGCACCTCCTGCGGCTCGAAAGAACTCGTCACGTTCTGCGGGAGGTCGGTCATGTCGCCTTCGCCAATGGCCTTGAGGAAAGCGCCGCTCGCCTCGAGATGCATGTTGAAGAGATGGAACTGCGGCTGGCGCACAGTTCCGAGCCCGGCCGGGTTGTAGAAAGCGGACCACGCGTCGTCGGTCTTGCAGATGTAGGCGTTGCCCATAGCGAGCGCGCGCGCGGAGGTCACCAACTCCGGAAAGGTGGCGTCTTCGAAGTCGATGTTCGCCCGCGCAAAACGCGCTGGAGCGAATATCAGAAGCACTATCGTCAGGAATCGTAGCAACACGCTCGTCGACCCTCCAAGTCTCTATTGTAGTTCTCTCTCTGAGAGCGCCTCAACCGAGGCAAGATACACCCTACGCTAGAAGATGAAGCCGAGGCCGAACCCGAACGAACCGTTGGTTTTCACTTTGCTTCCCGACCAGTCCGCGCGGGTATGCGCGTACTCGACCTTCAGCCGCACCGGCCCCACTCGGTAGGCCGTGCCGATGGCGAGCATGAGCAGGGACCCTTCGTCCTCGAAGCGGCCACGGCCAGGGCCAGAAATTCTCCCCTCCGCACTGAAGCGCGTGAGGCCGATTGAGTCAAAGATCTGCCACTCCGGGGTAAGCCAGTATCCGTGGAGCAAAGCGAAGTCGGTGACGCTGACGTCGAACTCGACCTTCGGAGAGGCCTCCACCTCGTGCGAGTTACCACCGATGCCAGCAGCGAGGGCCATCGAATGTCCCGCACCGGCCTGGCGAAGCGAGTTTCCGATGAATTGCCACTTGAGCCCGAGGATGGAGGGCCCGCTTGCGACGTGCCACCAGGTGACGTCGACGCTCTCGAGCATCGACAGCGCCGCATAGTAGTTGGTGCTCTCGATGGTGTCGAACTTCAGCGGATAGGGTCTCGGCTTGTTGAGATTCACCTTCCCATCCGCTTGTGAAACGCGGCTCAGTTCGACCTCACCGTTGAAACTTCCACCGGCCGTTTCCGGAGTCATCATGCGGTTCAAGGGCGCTCTGAGCTTCGTCGCGCAAGAAGTGGATAAAATGAGTAGAGCTATAAGACGCCAAGTCCCCATAAACTTATCTTAGCGAGAGTTATCAATTTCACACCTTTAGGGCCTTTTTTACCTAGTCCAACCCGTTGAAATCATATTCCGTACTCCGCATCTTTTAGCACTTAAAGCCGGCACCCGGAAAAGTCGAAAAGACAGTGGGATCTACCGATTCCACTGAGGTCATTTTTCGATGCTACGGGCCCTTCAAATCTTCGTGCTCATCCTGCTGAGCGCCTGCGAGTTCTCCAGTAAGGAGGAGTCTGGCCTCGTGTCCGGTAACGTTCGTACGACCAATAGGTTCACCGTCACCGTGCCGGCCGCCGGAACGCGCATCGCCGGCAACATCCTCGAGTTCAAGCTCACTCACCCCTACGACGTCACGGTCACTGGAGTCCCTCAGCTCGAGCTCGACATCGGCGGTAGCACCGTGAACGCGATCTACGTGAGCGGAACTGGCACCAAAGTGCTCACCTTCCGCTACACCATCCAGGCCGGCGACAACGACGACGACGGCATCGCGGTCGCGTCCACCATTGACCTCAACGGCGGAACCCTCAAGTTCACCGGGACGAACGGCCTCGACGACTGTAATCCGTCAATCACCGTACCCTCCACGAGCAAGATCAAAGTGGACACCCAGGAGCCTACTGTCACCACCGTCACACCGCCGAGCAACGCCACCTACTACCTCGGCATGCCTTTGACTTTCACGGTCACTATGTCGGAAGCGACGATCGTCACCGGCGTACCACGACTCACCTTAGACTTCGAAGGAAGTCCGCGCTACGCCGACTACGTGAGCGGCAGTGGCACAACGACGCTCGTGTTCCGCTACACGGTACAGACCGGCGACAATGACACGAACGGGATCGTCATCCAGGACGACATCGACCTCAACGGGGGGACCCTGCGAGACGCGATCGGCCTGAACGCCGACGTCACCTTCGCGGCACCGGGTACGGGACTGGTGAACGTCAACGCCGCTGTCCCCTACGTCGTCTCCGTCACGCCTCCAGCGAATGGCAGCTACACTGTCGGCGATGCCCTCGACTTCGTCTTCAATTTCAACATGAACGTCAGCGTGAACACGATCCCCTCCGTCGCTCTCACGATCGGTGCCACCGCTCGGGTGGCGGCCTACGTCTCCGGCGCTGGCACGTCCCAGCTTACCTTCCGCTACGTGATCCAGGCGGGTGAGGTAGATAACAACGGCATCACCTCCGCCTCCGTATTCACCTTCTCCGGCGGGTCCTGGATCCGCAACGGCGCGACGAATACGATTAACTCGTTCACAATGCCATCGCTCGCCAACGTGCTCGTCGTCGACAGCCGGCCCCGGGTGATCTCCTTCAACACCGGGATCACCGCGAACACCACCTTCTACGTCGGCCAGACCATCAGCTTCACGGCCGTCTTCAACGAGCCCGTGACCATCACCGGGACCCCGCAGTTCCTCCTCGCCCTCGACACCGGAGGCCCGGTCTACGCCTCCTACGTCTCCGGCTCCGGCACCGCGAACGTCGTCTTCTCCTACACCGTCAACGAGGGCACCAACGACACCAACGGCATCGTCATCACGACGCCCATCAACCTCAACGGCGGGGCGATCCGCAACGCCGCGGGCCTCGACGCCAACCTCAGCTTCACGAACCCGGCCACCGGTACGATCCGCATCAACGGCATCACCCCGCTCATCACGGGCATCACGGTCCCTGCCGCGGGGACCTACACCACGGGGCAGAACCTGAACTTCATCGTGCACTTCAACGAGAGCGTCATCATCAATAGTAGCGCCAACGTCAAGCTCGACCTGATGATCGGCGCCACTCTTGTGCAGGCGAACTACAACACGGGAAGTAACACCGCCAACATCACCTTCCGGCACACCGTAGCCGTCGCGGACCTCGACGTCGACGGAATCCAGATCGTAGCGGTGACCAAGACCGGCGCGGGCAACATCACCGACGCGGCCGGGGGCCTCGGCAACGTGGCGATCCTCACGCCGCTTCCGGTGGTGAACACCAGCGGTATCCTCGTGAACGCCAGTCAGCCGACGATCTCGTCGGTGACGCCCCCGGCGAACGGCACCTTCCGCGCCAATCAGAACATGGACTTCACCCTCAACTACTCCCAGGCCGTGAACGTCACCGGGTCACCTCGCATCGCGCTCACCGTCGGGGCCTCGACCCGCTACGCGACCTACCAGAGCGGCTCGGGAACCGCGAACCTCGTGTTCCGCTACACGCCCGCGGACCCGGACGAAGACGGCAACGGCATCGCCGCCGGCGCGAGCGTCGACAACAACGGCGGCTCGATCGCGAGCCTCTCCGGAGTCGCGGCGAGCACGACCCTTCCGGCGATCAACCTCGCGGCCGTGAACGTCGACGCGAACGTGCCGAAGGTCACATCGGTGACGCCGCCGTCGAACTCGATCTACGACACGAGCGACATTAGCTTCAACTTCCTCGTGAACTTCGACCAGGTGGTGAACGTCACGGGCACCCCACAAATCGTCCTCAACGTCGGCGGCACGACTCGCTACGCGACCTACCTGTCCGGCACCGGGACGACGCAGCTGACCTTCCGGCACACGATCAACGCCGCGGACGCGGACCTCGACGGCATCGGGATTACCAACGGTGGCAACATCGACATGAACGGGGGGACGATCCGTGACGTGAACAGCAACGACGCAGCCCCGGGCCTCGGGACGCTTCCGAACCTCACCCGAGTGGTCATCAGCTACCCAGGGATGTCGGCGTGGTTCGACGCCTCGGACCCGACGTCGATGACCATCAGCGCCTGCGGCATCCCCGACTGCGTCGACGCAGTTACCGATAAAGCTGGGACGGGCTTCAACCTCACCGCGGCCGGAGCGGCGAGGCCCGAGCTCATGTCGAGCGGCTTCGGGACGAACAACACGGCCTACTTCAACTTCGACGGCTCCAACGATCTGTTCACGATGACAGCGATCACGACCGTCCGGACGATCATCGCGGTGGTGGAAACGGAAGCCGCCGCCATGACCAACCAGGACATCTACATCACGACCACCGCCGGGAACGCCCGCCTCGTGATCACCGCGGCCGGAGGACTCGATTTCGGTGGGACCGCCCTTGCCGCCTATTCGCTCAACGGCAGCGCCTTCTCCGCCAACAATACGTCTCACGCCGCGGGCCTAAGCGCCGGGACTCGCTACGTCGTGGCGATCCGCTACAGCGCGAACCAGAGCCCCGCTGGAACTCATCGCATCGGAGGGACAAACTTCGGCGGGAAGATCGCCGAAGTCATCATGTTCCGGAATAACGCGCTCACCGACGGGCAGCTCACGCAGATCGTGAACTACCTCAACGCCAAGCACGGCGTTTACTAGAAGCGCTTCTTCGAGCCGGGCATGCGGTGCGTGTTCGTCGTCGCGCGGCCCAGGTAGTTCGACTTGATCTTCCGGATGCTCTCGAGGCGCGTCTCCGCGAGCACGTCCGCAGCCTTATTGACCGGGATGTTCTTCTCCTCGGAGATGGCGAAGACCTTGAGCGTCTGATCGAAGATGGTGTCGACCATGCGCTTCGACTTCGTGTCGCTCCAGCCCTCGAACTCGATGGAGACGTTCATCAGGCCACCGGCGTTCACGAGGTAGTCGGGAGCGTAAAGAATGCCGCGGTCCTTGAGAAGCTGGCCGTGGCGGTCTTCCTTGAGCTGGTTGTTGGCGGCGCCGGCGACGATCTTGCACTTAAGCATGCCGATGGTCTCGTCGTTGATCGAGGCGCCGAGAGCGCAGGGCGAGTAGATGTCGACGGGAGCGGAGAAGATCTCGTGGCCCTGGACGAACTTCGCACCTGGAATCGCCGCTTTCACGCGCTCGATGCCCTTGTCGCTGATGTCCGTGAAGACGATGGAGGCGCCCGCTTCGGTGAGGAGCTTGCAGAGCTCGAAGCCGACGGAGCCGACGCCCTGGACGGCCACGGTGCGGCCCTTGAGGCTGCGGTCACCGTAGACCTTCTGGCAGGACGCTTCGATGCCGCGGAACACGCCGAGGGCCGTGTAGGGCGCAGGGTTGCCAGAGCCGCCGTGGTGGAGCGCGACGCCGGTGACGTAGTTGGTCTCGGTGAAGATGTGGTCGATGTCCTCGACGCTGATGTTCACGTCCTCGGCCGTGATGTAGCGGCCGTTGAGGCTCTCGACGACGCGGCCGAAGGCGCGGAAGAGGGCCTCGGACTTGTCCTTCTTCGGGTCACCGATGATAACCGCCTTGCCGCCGCCGAGGTTGAGGCCCGACACCGCAGCCTTGTAGGTCATGCCGCGCGACAGGCGCAGCACGTCGATGAGCGCTTCTTCTTCGTTGCTGTAGTTCCACATGCGCGTGCCACCCAGCGCCGGCCCGAGAGTCGTATCGTGGATGGCGATGATGGCCTTCAGCCCACAGGATTTGTCCTGAAAGAAAACCACTTCCTCGTGGCCCATGGAGTACATTTTTTCGAAGGTCATCATACAGAGTTCCTTTTGCCGGTCGACCGGCAGACAGAAGTCAGTTACACTCGACGTAGAGCGCATAAAATATCGGGTGCTGTGCCCAATTTGACAAGGAACAATCCTATGCCCAGAGTGTCAATTCAGGACACCGCGCAAAGTTTCGAGGTGGCCCCAGAGCGTATTCTTTACGAGGCCCTCGCTGACCAGGGCTTAGAACTCCCCCACGGCTGCCTAGCGGGATCCTGCGGGGCTTGTCGGATTCATGTTGAATCTGGTGCCGAGAACCTCCAGCCGCCCGGAGCGATCGAACAGAACACCATCGATGCGCTTCTCAAGGACTACCGCGAGAAGAAAGGCGAAGGCTTCGTCACACACCTCCGCGTGAGACTCTCCTGTCGCGCCAAAGTCAAAGGCGACGTGGTGATCAGGCCTCTGGCCGACTAGCTCGGAACTGCGCCAACTTCAGCGCGCGTTTCTCCGCACGAAGCTTCTGGTTGATCGCGTCCACCGCGTTCACGGCCGTGTCCCAGGCCGTGTACACCTGCTTCTTCGTTGCCGCCATCACGTCTCCGGCGACGTAGAGGCCCGGAACCGTGCTCTGTCCCTGGGCGTCCGCTTTCACGAAGCCGCGGGCGTCGAGCTCGGCGCCGAGGCCCTTCGCGAGCTCACTGTACACGAGCATGCCGAGAGCGACGAAGCTCATCTGCGCGGGGATGCGGCGGCCGTCGGCGAAGGTGAACCCCGTGAGCTCTCCTTTCTTCGCGTCTCCGTCGACGGACGCGATGACTGCGCTTTCCACTTGGATCTCGTAGAGCGCCAAGAGCTCCCGCAGTTCGGCGTCGAACTGCGGCGCTTCGCCGTGGGTGAGGATGCACATCGCCGGCGGCGAGTAGCGCTCGTGAAGCATGATCGCCACCCAGGCGGCGGCCACGGTGTGCCCGATGACCGCCGTCGGTTTGTTGAGCACGTGGTGCCCGTCGCAGCGCAGGCAGTAGTCGATGCTCTGGAGATTCGCGAAGGGGAGCACCGGCGCGATGCTGCCGCCGATGAGGGGCTGGACATCCATCACCCCAGTGCACAGGAGCACGTACTTCGCGGCGTGCGCCTCGCCCTTCGAATCGACGATGGCGAAGTGGGCATCGTTCTTTTCGATCCTCGCGACGCCGGTGTGCTTCCGGAAGTCGAGCTTCGCCGCGAAGGGCGACGCCTCGATCCAGCGCAGGACCTCGTGCATCGGGTCGTCGATGCCCTTGGCATAGCCGAAGTGCGCGGGCATGTTTTCGATCTTGCGCACCCACATGGCGCGCGAGCGCTTGCGGTCCTTCGGCGTACCCGGGAACACGATGCAGTCGTCGTTGTTTAACGTCGCTCGGAGCAGGGCCATGGTGCCCGCAGCGCCGCTTCCGACGATGGCCAGCGAGTGCATCTTCATGCTACTTACTGCCGCTCTTCTCGGGAGGGGCGTCGCCTTCTTCGCCGCCCTTCTTGAAGAGGTGCTGCTCGCCGTCGGCGCTCTTGATCTTCACTTCTTTGATCTCGTAGTTCTTCACGCGCGTGAGCTCGAAGGAGTAGCCGTCCCAGAAGACGAGCTGGCCCTTGCGCGGGAAGTTGTTACCGAGGTGCTCGAGGAGGAAGCCCGTGAGCGTCGAGTAGTTATCGTTGAGCGGGATCTTCACGTCGTACTCGTTGTACAGGTCACGCAGGGAGATGCTCGAGGGCACGATGATCCCCTCTTCGGTCTCGACGCCCGGGACGCCGTCGTCGTCCTCATCGTGCTCGTCCTGGATCTCGCCCATGATCTCTTCCATGATGTCCTCGAGCGTGATCATGCCGACGATGATTCCATTCTCGTCTTTCACCAGCGCGAGGTGCACCTTCTTGCGGTTCATGTGATCGAAGACCGCCTGGATCTTCATGTGCTCGTACACGAAGAAGGGCGGCTTGATGTACTGGGTGATCTGGAAGTTCTTCTCCCGGTCCTCGACGAACATCAGGTCTTTCACGTGCAGGAAGCCGAGCATCTCGTCCATGTCTTCGCCGCACACGGGGTAGCGGCTATGGGCGACTTCCTTGATGAGCTTCACGACGTCGGCGTAGGTCGAATCCCGGTAGAGCGCGACGATGTGCTGGCGCGGCACCATGATGTCTTTCACCTTGATGGTCGGGAACTCGAGGATCGAGCTCAAGAGGTCGAGCTGCTTCGAGTCGATGGTGCGCTCCTCCTCGGCCCGGCTGACCATGAACTCGATGTCGTCGCGGGTGACGATGCGGCCGCGCAGCTGAGCGTTTTTCCCGAGGACGCGTTCGATGACCCACATGAACACGAAGATGACGGGCCAGAGCACGTAGTAGAAGAGGCGCAGGATGTAGATGCACGGAAGCACCAGGAGTTCGGCGTGGTTGCGCGCGAAAGTCTTCGGGGTGATTTCCCCGAAGACGAGGATGAAGATCGTCACGAGACCCACGGACACCGCGACGGCGTCGTCGGCGAAGAAGCGCGCCGCGATCGATGTCGTGAGCGCCGCGAGGAAACTGTTCACCAGGTTATTGCCCACGAGGATGGTGGTGAGCATGTGGTTCGGTTTCTCTGCCATGAACGCGAGGGCCTTACCGCGTGCCCCGCCCTCTTCGATCAACTGCTTGGTGCGGTCGACCGAGATCGACATCAGCACCGCTTCGGCGCCGGAGAAGAAAGCAGAAAAACCAAGGCCCATGATGATGGACACGATTTCTAGAAGCTCGCGACTCATGGCCGGGCCTCTTCAAAAAATTTTCGAGTAGCTAAAGTTGCTGAGGACAAACTCGGGGGTTCGATGGTCGCTGCTCCTGTAAGTTGTAGCAATTATAGCACAAAACTCGTTCGTTTCTAAGACGCAGGCAGATGCAATGACGCCGCGCAAACTAATGAGAAAGAGGCTTACCCTTAAAATCATGCCCCGAGTAAACAATGCGATCATTCATCTCGTGGTCATAGCCCGGAATCGCATTGATGTTCCCGACGTCGCGGAAGATGGTCCGGCAGTTGTAGCAGATGGCGATCATGCTGAGGCGCCGGAAGAGGAACACGTCGAGCAGGTAGAGCCCGAGGAGCGAAAGGCCATAGGTCCAGGGCACGAGCGCCGCCGCGATAACGAAGAGAACCACTCCGACGACGCGGTTGAAATCTTTCTGCTGGTAGAAGTCTTTGCGCGCGCAAACGGGACAATCCTCGAGATGCGCCTTGAGGTGGTTCTCATCGAACTTGAGCTCGATACGGTGCTGGCACACATCGCACTCCGCGGCTGTGGCCGTCGCCGAGGGATAAACGTGCACGCCCGATGCGCAGTTCGGACAGGTGATCTGGACACTCATCATATGCATAGTCCGTGCTTAAGGTAGAGGTACGCCGACAAGAGCTCGCCCACGAAAACGAAGAACACCATGATATAAAGTACACCGGTCGCACTTTGTATAGAGCGCATCCGGCAGAGGCGCCAAGCGAAGTAGGATAAAACTGCGACGGCGACGTAGCCCCACAGCCAGCGCATGCTCACGACCAACCAGTTGAACACGAACCCATCTCCCAGCTCCGTGCCTTCGACGAGGTAGCTCTCGGCCCGCCACGTCCCGAGCGCGGCCGCCACCAGCTTCAGGGCCATCACCAGCCACAGCAGTCGCAAGCAGACGAGCAAAGGACGCTCGCTGAGCTTCGGGACGACGAGGTAGTAGTGGCCCAAGAGCATCGCGTAGTGCGTGATACCGAGGAACACGAAGGAGGTGAAGAGAAAAAGGTTCCCGGGCCATGGCTTCGCTGACCAGAGCAGCGCCGCCGAAGCGAGCGCTTGCGTGGCGTAGAGTAACCAGCTCCGCGAGCTCCGCTCATCCCCCTGGAGCCACCACTGCAGTGCCATGGCAAGCAAAGCTGCGCCGGCCGGTAACAAGAGGGAGGCGCCCAGGGCCTGCGGAAAGAGCGCGGCCGCGAGGAGGCCCAGGAGGACGAGGAAGATGACCCCGTGGCCTGTGATGAGGCGAATGAAACCCGCGCCGGTCAGCTTCGGGCTCGCGATCCAGCTGAAGAGCGCCGTTCCGAGCGAAAGCGCGATGAGGAAGTGGGTGATCAGTCCCGGGTAGAGGTCATGCATGGCGCCTATCATAAAGAAAGCGCACGAGATGTTCAACCAAGGTGAAATTGGCGGGCAGCAAGGGGAGCTGCCACTCCCGGCCCGTGGCGCCGGAAGCCAGCGGCACCACCGCCCCGGTGGCACTTGCAAGCGCGTCTTCCCACGGGACGGCGTAGACGTGGAGCAACACGCGCTTTTCGCCGTAGTCATGCGCAAAGATCCCCAGCAGCGCCCCTGCCGAGCGAACCTCCACTGAAGTCTCCTCGCGGATCTCTCTCACCAGGGCCTGCCAGGGTGACTCCCCGGCTTCGATCTTTCCTCCGGGAAACTCCCACTGCCCCTTGAGGGGGCCATCGGTGCGCTGCTGGATCCAGGTCTCGAACCCCGAAGCGGTTGCGCGGTAGAAGATCGCGACCGCCACGGGAACGAGGGTCTTAGTTTCCGCCACGTGAGCTCGCGAGCAAGCGCCGCAGACTCTCGAGGCGCGACGCGCGCACGGTCTGGTTGATCGCGAGGCGCTGGCGCGCGAGCCTCTCTTGCAGTTGCTGGCGCACTTCTTGATCCTGGATGTCGTCGACGCGAACGATCATCATCCGTCCCTCGTAGTCGATGGTGATCTGATCGTTGTTATCTCCAAGGTAGCGTCCTTCGCGATGAACCGGGTTCTTCTCCACGTAGCTCAAGAACTCCCGCAGGAGCTCGATCTTCTTCTCCTGCGGAAGAGACTCGACCGGAGTCTCACCCGTGATGGTCCGCGAGAGGCTCGTCGACGGTGAGAAGCTCGTCGACGCACTCGCGATCAGGCGGTTCGCACTCGCCGCCTGCGTCCCCGCGCGAGCGACCGAAACGCTCGTCGCGGCGGCTTGCGGCGCCGTCGCCGAAGCCACGGCGACCTCTGTGGACGCTTTCGGGACCGTGGCCGCAGCGGACTGGGGCGCGCTCGCCTCGGTGAAGCTCGAACGACTCACCGGCGCTCGCTCGGCTCGCGACACGGGGCCGAGCTGGGAGTTCGCTCGCACGGGCCCGCGAGGAGCACTGACCTCGTCGGCCGCGGCCACGCTGCTCGGCTCGCTCGCCGGTAGTTCGTCGAAGAGGTTCTCCTGGGACTTCTCCCGGCGAGGCTGGCTCAGAGTCTTCATCGAGCTCATGAGCTGCTGGTTGCTCACGCGGATCCGCTCGAGCTCGAGCCGGAGCTGCTCGATCTGGGTCTGCTGCCGAAGGTCCGCGACGGCGGCGCTCTCTTTCGCCTGAGACAGAAGCTGTTGCTCAAGACGACTTTGTCGGTCTTCCATCTCTTCGATCTGGCGCTCCGAGGCACGCCGCACGGGAGCCTCGCTCTCGTCGCCCGCACGCCGGACCGGAGAACCCACCGATGCGTAGCCGCCGGGGACGACCGCCGCCGAGGCGGGGGCACGGCCCACGCTAATATTCGCCGCGACCTCTCCGGCGCCCTGGACGAAGCCGGCGAGCATGCCCGTCTCAGGGACCTCGGAGATGTCCCGCGCCAGAGAGCCCGCAAGCTCACTGCGATTCTGCTCCGGAGCAGCCACCAGAGCGGGTTCGTAGGCTTCTACTTTCTTCGGTAGATCGGTGACCCCCAGCGACGCGAGGCCATCCCCGATGCGAGCCGGGTCTCCGAGTGAGGAGCCGACGGTCGACCTTCCGCTGAAGAGCGAGTCGCTGTTCGTTCCGAGGTTGAGGCTCACCGACCACCCCGTCTTCGGCAGAGTCGACTCGAAGCGCAGGTCGTAGGCGCCGCTGCCGCCAAGGGTTTCCGCCGGAGAGCAGGACATGCCGTTGTCGATGATCCCATTGCCCGCGAGGTTCGACGAGGTGACCCGCGGCGCGAGAGGCGAGGAGCTCAGCATGTTCCAGCTGGAAGGCGTGGTCTTCAGCCCTAGGCCCGTGCTCGTAGCGAATAATCCGGCGCCGAGGACCGAGTCGTCAAAAAAGGTC
>DAIPJL010000225.1:0-3950 GCA_036770305.1 Bacteriovoracaceae bacterium
CTTCAACACCCTGCTTCTGCTGCTCTTGTCTTCAGGAGCTTATGCCGCCAGCGCTCCGAAGCCCGACCTCTGGCGCTTTGAAATCGAATATCCTGATGCGTCAGTCCCCTTCCTTTTGGAAATCGAAGCTCAGAGGCGGGGCTGGACTGCGACTCTGATCAACGGCAAAGAACGCGTCTCCCTCACCGAGATTCGCCAGGAAAAGGGGACCTGGGTCATCCCGCTGGGGACCTACCAAAACTACCTCGAGTTCACTCAGGTGAGTGCGAAGGAGATCCGTGGCCACTTCGTCAAGCCCGCGCGCTCCCCCGCCGAGCGCATCCCTCTGCGGGGCCGCCCCGGGGCCTACCGGCGCTTCGATCTCCCCGCGCAGAAAGCGTCCTTCGATCTGAGCGGCAAGTGGGCCATGGAGCTCACCGATGCGAAGGGGAGCAAGACCCAAGCTGTGCTTCTGCTAGATCAGAGCGGCCAGAGCCTCAATGCGTCCATCCTCACCCCCACCGGTGACTACCGCTACATCGACGGCGTTGTCACCGAAACCGGCTTCAAGACCGCCGCCTTCGACGGCGTCTTCAACTTCGTCTTCCGCGGCACCCTCGACGGCAAGGAACTGCGCGGAGAGATGATCGGTAAGTCGCGTATGACCTTCACCGCTCAGCGGGACCCGCAGGCTTCGCTGCCAGACCCGACGACGCAAACGCAAGTCGAAAAGATCGACTTCAGCTTCCCCACCACCGACGGGAAAGAGATCAAGCTCAGCGACTACGCCGGCAGGCCGGTGATCGTCCAGATCTTCGGCTCCTGGTGCCCGAACTGCATCGACGAGCTCGCCTTCTTGGCGCCGTGGTACGAAAAAAACAAGTCCCGCGGCGTGGAGATCATCGCCCTGTCTTTCGAGTACGCCCCTACTCCGGAAGCCGCTCGTCTGCATCTCGCGAAGGTCGTAAAGAAGCGTGCGATTCCTTATCCCGTTCTGCTCGCCGGGACCTCGAGCGAAGACTCGCCGGCCACCAAGCTACCGGGCATCAAGAACTTCATCTCTTTCCCGACCACCATCTTCCTCGACCGCCAGCACAGGGTTAAAAAAGTCCACGCCGGCTTCAACGGGCCTGGTACGGGCCTCTACTACGACGAGTTCAAGGCGATGTTCGAGGAGACGGTCAGCGCGCTCCTCCAGTAGCACTACTCCTCGCGCTCGATGGAAGCCTCGTCGACCTCGGCGCTCTCGTCGGCGCTGTAGTCATTCTCGTCCTGGCTGCTCTCGATGACGTTCATGATCGGTTCGGCGAGCTGGCCTTTCCTCTGCTGGCGCTCGGGCCCGTGCACCAGCGTCGCGCCACTGTGCCCGGCGCGCAGGGCGAGGCCAAGCTGTGCCAGCATCAGCATGAGAGTCACTAGCTGGAGCGGAAGCCGGAGGCCAGGCGCCACGAAGCTCGTCGCGAGGGCGAGGGCGCCGGCGGCGACGGCGGCGGCGATGAACATCTCGGCCTGCTCTTCGTGTGCGTGCACCAGCGCTTTCCCGACGAGTTCTTCCACCTCGTGCTCGCGCGTCTCACCGGTTTCGGCGGCCACGTAGGCCGTCGCGACGAGAGTAAGCTGAAGCGCCACCACGAGCCACCACGTGCTCGCGGGCCAGGCGCCTCGGCGCAGCTGCAGGACGACAGCTATCGCCAGCGGGAGAAGGAGCGCCACCAGGGCGACGGGGAAATGCACCACGAAGGGGTGCCAGGGAAGTTCCATGCATGACCTCGCTTTGGCCTAGTATGCGGCGAGACTCTGCTGATGGGCAAGGGGCGCAGGAGTATTTGTGCCGCCCAGGGGCCTGAACGCGCTCCTCACCTGCTGGTGGGCGCGCTCGGCGAGTGACACCAGGTCCCGCTCCTCGTCCAGCACCGGATGCACCGTTGCGCTCACCAGTGCCCAGCGGTGCGCCGCTAGACGAAGATAGTGCGGCAGAAAACTCATGTCGCCATACCAGCACAGGTCGTCGCGGTTCTCCGCATCCACCGGCCGACCATCGAGGCTCTCGTAGTTGAGCGTCAGCGGCAGCACTCCCGCGCCGGCGTCGAGGGCGGCCTGAAAGAGCGGCCTTCTGAAACGAATCACCTCGTCACCGTTAGTGCTGGTTGCTTCGGGGAACACCACCACCGAAAGTCCTGCGCGGAGGGCCTCGCTCAGCTCCCTCACCTCGGCCCCCAACTGCGAGCGGTTCTTACGATCCACGAACAAGCAACCGGCGAGCGCGGTGATCTGGCCTAGCACCGGCGTTCGGCGAATCTCCTGCGACGTGACGAAGCAGCAAGGCCTCGCGGCGGCCAGGAGGATCACGTCGACGTAGCTCAGGTGATTGGCGACGATCAACAGGGGCCTCGTCGAACCCCAGTCACCCTCAAAACCTCTCAACTCCCAGCGCAGCCCCAGCACCCGCCGCAAGAGTCGCGCGTAGCGCGAGGTCTGCAGCACCAAATAGCGACGCGCTCGCTGAGCGTCGCGCTGTAGCCACGGATAAAGTGGCAGCGTCGTGAGCACAAAGCACGACAGGCAAATTCCGAAAGCGATGAGCTTGAGAGTGACCCGCATGGAGACAGTAAAAACCACGACGCCGCAAACTTCCAGCGCTCGCCAAAAAACTGACGCATTCTTAATATTCAGCTCAAGGGGCGCTTAATGCACGAGCAATTATGTAAGCAAATGTTAGCGATTAAGAAACGATGTAAGACATTAGCAACTTGGCAGAGCGCCCGACTGCCGCTGTAATCGATAGACACACACAGACAGACCTCTCTTCTAAGGAGTTTGAAGTATGGCCCGTCTCAATAAGCATCTCACGAAGACACAGTTGGCCCAGCTCAAGGACAAACTGCAGTCAGAAGCCGACCGCATCCGCGTGAACTTCATGGTCAAAAAAGCCGAATACGAAGTCACCGCACAAAGTGGCGCTAAAGACGAAGTTGACGCGGCTAACGATAACATCCTCCTTTCAGCAGATATGCGCTTCTCCAATCGTGAAGCGCTGTATTATAAAAAAGTCCTCAAGTCCCTCGCCAAAGTTGACTCTGAGCAGTACGGCATGTGTGATGACTGTGGCTCTGAGATTAGTTTCCAGCGCCTGATGGCACGGCCCACCTCTGAGGTCTGCATCATCTGCAAAGAAGAATCAGAAAAAGAAGAAAACCAAAACTACTTCGAACGCCGTTCGAAGTCCCTTGGCCGCGAGATGAACGTTACCCTGTGATCGATTACGTTGTTTCGCAGAACCCCGATGACCGAATCCTTCGCCGGGCCTCCCAGACTTTAACCTCTGGGGGGCTCGTTTGTTTAGCGCTCGATACGAACTGGGTGATCCTCGCGGACCCCTTCGTCAAAGACGGCGTCGAGAAGCTCTACCGCCTCCGCCACGTCGATAACACCAAGCACTTCACCGTCTTCTGCGCAAACTTCGCCCAGGCTTCCGAGGTGGCCCACATCAGCGACCAGCACTTTCGCTTACTCCGCCGCGTGGTCCCTGGCGCCTACACCTTCATCTTCCGCGCCCAGAAGCGCATCATGCGCCATCTCAAGGCTTCCAAGGTTGACCACGAAGTTGGCCTGCGCTTCCCGTCCTCCTCGCTGCTCCAGACGCTGCTAGAGCGCCACGGCGGCGTCGCCATCGGCACCCACTTGAGCCACGACATGCTCCCCGATCATCCGACTGATCTACCCATCTGGTCGGGCCTCATCGACGACACCTTTGGCAGCCAGATCGACATGATCCTCGACGCCGGCGAGGCCGAGTTCACTGGCCCCACCACCATCGTCTCACTGAGCGAGGACGTGCCGCTCCTCGTGCGCGAGGGCGCCGGCCCGCTGGCGCCTTTAGGGCTCTAGCCCTCGTCTGGCAAACTCCTACTGCGCTCCTTCCTCGCGCTTCCTGCGCTGAGCTTCAATCTGCTGGCGCCTCTGCTGCGTCT
>DAIPJL010000022.1:0-25118 GCA_036770305.1 Bacteriovoracaceae bacterium
AACGGCAAGCTCCACAAGCTCGAGTTCGCCAAGGGCGAAGCGAAAGAACCCCTCAAAGTGATCGGCGACTGTGACCCGAAGGACACCGGCACCAGCGTGACCTTCAAATCCGATAGTGAGATCTTCGAAGTCCATGAGTACAACTACGACACGCTTGCGACGCGCTTCCGCGAGATGGCCTTCCTCAACAAGGGCCTCAAGATCACGCTAAAGGACGAGCGCACGGAGAAAGGTGAAACCTTCCACTACGAGGGCGGCATCGCGGAGTTCGTGACCTACCTCAACCGGGCCAAGAGCCCGATCCACAAGGAACCGATCTACCTCACACAGACGCGCGACGACTACGAGATCGAAATGGCGATGCAGTGGACCGACTCGTACAACGAGATCCTCACGTCCTACGCCAACAACATCAACACGCCCGAAGGCGGCACGCACGTCTCCGGCTTCAAGACCGCCCTCACGCGCGTGCTGAATAACTACGCCAAAGACAACAATATTCTTAAGAACGTGAAGATCGCTCTCACCGGCGACGACATGCGCGAAGGCCTGACGGCCATCGTCTCCGTGAAGCTCAAGAACCCCCAGTTCGAGGGCCAGACGAAGTCGAAGCTCGGAAACTCCGAGGTCGAGGGCATCGTGAACTCGCTGGTCGGCGAGCGCATGAAGATCTACCTCGAAGAGAACCCGAACGTCGGCAAGACGATCCTGAAGAAATCTATCGACGCGGCGGCGGCGCGCGAAGCCGCGCGCAAAGCTCGCGAACTCACTCGGCGTAAGACAGCCCTCGACTTCTCTGGCTTGCCGGGGAAGATGGCTGACTGCCAGGAGAAGAATCCGGAGTTCTGCGAGATCTACATCGTCGAGGGTGACTCGGCCGGTGGCTCTGCGAAACAGGGCCGAGACCGACGCACTCAAGCGGTCCTTCCGCTTAAAGGAAAAATCCTCAACGTGGAGAAGGCGCGCTACGACAAGATGCTCTCGAACGACGAGATCAAAATGCTGGTCCAGGCCATTGGCACGAGCATCGGAAAAGACAGTTTCGACATCACGAAGCTGCGCTACCACAAGATCGTCATCATGACCGACGCCGACGTCGACGGTGCACACATCCGCACACTTTTGCTGACTCTTTTCTACCGCCAGTTCCCGGAGATCGTGGAGCGCGGGCACCTCTTCATCGCTCAGCCGCCGCTCTTCAAATACAAGAAGAATAAGGTCGAACGCTATCTTAAAGACGAAAAAGAGCTCGACGCCTTCGTCATCTCGAACTCTCTCACCGACTGCGAGATCGAACTGGATGGCCAGAAGGTCGAGCTCGAGGTGGCTAAGTCGCTGGTCAACAAGTTCCGCAACTACAACAGCACCCTCGACAGCTACGACCGGCACTACGACGCCGACTTCCTGCGAGCCATCATGGAAACCGGAAAGCTCGACGCTGGAACCCTGAAGGACAAGGCTTCCCTCGAAGCTTACGTCGGTAAACTTCAGGCGACGCTCCAGGTGGTGTCTTCGAATCACCTCAAGAAGTACAAGCTGGGTGTGACCGAGGACGCGAAGAACCTTGCCTGGCAGATCTCTGTGAATCTTACGTCGGCGCTCAAGACGAAGAACTTCCGCATCGGGTCGAGCTTCATCGATTCGAGCGAGTACGAGGACCTCGTCAACCACTACGAGGGTGTTCAGAAATACGTGTCCTCAAAAATCGTCTTCAAGCGGAACACCGAAAAGACGGAGTTCAAGGGCTTCAAAGACTTCGCGACTTTCGTCTCCGACGAGGGCCGCCAGGGTGCCTACATCCAGCGCTATAAGGGTCTCGGTGAGATGAACCCCGAGCAGCTTTGGGAAACCACCATGTCGCCCGAAAACCGAACCCTCCTGCAGGTGAAAATCGAAGACACGATCGACGCAGATCAAGTGTTCTCAGTGCTGATGGGGGACTCGGTCGAGCCCCGTCGTGAGTTTGTTGAACAAAACGCACTCAACGTGCGGAACCTGGATATTTAATCATGAGCAACGACAACAAGCAGGCTCCTAACCACGGCCACATCGCACCCCTCCTCATCCAGGACGAGATGCGCAGCTGCTACCTCGACTACGCCATGTCGGTGATCGTCGGCCGCGCGCTCCCGGACGTCCGCGACGGCTTCAAGCCGGTTCACCGACGCATTCTCTATGCCATGCACATGCTCAACAACTACGCGGGCAGACCTTACCTAAAGTCCGCGCGTGTCGTCGGTGACGTCATCGGTAAATACCATCCGCACGGTGACTCCGCTGTCTACGGAGCGATGGTCCGACTGGCGCAGGACTTCTCCATGCGCTACCCGATCATCGACGGTCAGGGGAACTTCGGCTCCATCGACGGTGATAACGCCGCGGCCATGCGCTACACCGAAGTGCGGATGATGAAGATGGCGAACGACCTGATGGACGACATCGACAAGGAGACCGTCGACTGGCAAGAGAACTACGACGGCTCCCTCGAGGAGCCCACCGTTCTTCCGACGAAGATCCCGAACCTCCTGGTGAACGGTTCTGCAGGCATCGCCGTCGGCATGGCCACGAACATCCCGCCGCACAACCTCACGGAGATCGCGGAAGGGCTGACGGCGCTGATCGAGAACCCTAACCTCACGCTCCACGAACTCGTGAAAATCATCCCCGGGCCAGACTTTCCGACCGGTGGTGCGATCCACGGAACAACGGGAATCCAGCAGGCGTACCACACCGGCAAGGGCGTCATTCAGATCCGCGCCAAAGCAGAGATTGAGGTTGGGAAGAACGACCGCGAGAAGATCATCATCTCCGAGATCCCCTACCAGGTGAACAAAGCGAAGCTCATCGAACGCATCGCCGAGCTCGTTCACGAGAAAGAACTCGAAGGGATCTCCGACATCCGCGACGAGTCTTCGCGCGAGGGCATCCGCGTCGTCATCGACGTCAAGCGCGGCGAGAACGCCTCCGTGCTCCTGAACCGTCTCTACAAGCAGACGCAGATGCAGGTCTCCTTCGGGATCATCTTCCTGTCGATCAGCAATGGGCAGCCGAAGGTGATGAACCTCAAGGAGATGCTCCAGTGCTTCATCGAGCACCGCCGCGAAGTCGTCATCCGCCGCACCACCTACGACCTCAAGAAGGCACGCGAGCGCGCGCACATTTTGGAGGGCCTGAAGATCGCCGTCGAGAACATCGACGCCATCGTCGAGCTCATCAAAAAAGCCGAGGGGCCTCAGCAGGCGAAAGATCAGTTGATGGCGAAGTTCTCGCTCTCGGCGATCCAGGCGCAAGCTGTCCTCGACATGCGTCTCCAGCGCCTCACGGGCCTCGAGCGCGACAAGATCATCGCCGACTACCAAGCCGTCATGAAAGAGATCGCCCGGCTCGAAGAAATCCTCGGCAGCGAAGCCCTCATCGCCGGCATCATCCGTGACGAATTCACCACCATCAAAGAGCTCTACGGAGACTCGCGCCGGACGGAGATCGTCGCGCAGGCGGACGAGTTCCAGATGGAAGATCTGATCGCGAACGAGGAAGTCATCGTCACCATCACGCACAAGGGCTACCTCAAGCGCATGGCGAGTGACACGTACCGAGCGCAGAAACGCGGCGGCAAGGGCGTGAAGGGCGCCGACCTCGAGGAGGACTTCTACACCTCGATCTTCACGGCCGAGACCCATGACACCTTGATGATCTTCACAGACAAGGGAACGGTGTTCACGCTGAAAGTTTACCAGATCCCCGAAGGACTCCGTACGTCGAAGGGCCGTAACGTGGTCAACCTGCTCAACATCCCCGCGGGGGAAAAAGTTCAGCAGATCATCACCGTTCCGAAAGAGCGAGAAGGGAAATTCCTCATCATCTCTACAGAACACGGCGTGGTGAAGCGCTCCGAGCTGACAGAGTACAACAACGTCAAGTCGAGCGGCATCAAGGCGATCAAAGTCGTCGACGGAGATTCCGTCAACGCGGTTCGGATCACCGACGGTAAGAAAGACGTCCTCCTGTGTTCGAACGGAGGGAAGACCATTCGCTTCAAGGAAGACGACGCCCGAGCAATGGGCCGCGTCTCTCAAGGGGTGAAGGGCATGGCGATCGACGACGACGAGAAGATCATCGGCATGGAGATCCTCGAGCCGGGCACGGAAATTCTCACCGTCACTGAGCGCGGCTACGGTAAGCGCTCGGAAGAAACGGAGTACCGAGTCCAGTCCCGCGGCGGAAAAGGCATTCTCGCGATGAAGCTCACCGAGAAAACGGGTAACATCGTCTCGATTAAACCGGTCACGGAGAAAGACGACCTGATGATCATCACTGACAAGGGACAGGTCATCCGCACGAAGATCTCCGGCATCTCACTGCTGGGCCGCAACACCCAGGGCGTGCGACTTATCAACGTGAAGCCCGACGAGAAAGTCGTGGCCGTTGAGAAGATCGCCGAGTCGGAGGACGATGGCGGACAAGAAGGTTCGGAGGGAACTCCTGAGCTCCAATAGACGAAGCTGGGCCCCGCTGATCGCGGGGCTCTTTTTTTTCGCCTCCTGTGATTTCACCTCCGGGCTGAACCGCGACATCCTCGCGGCGCAGGACTACGTCGAGCGGCAGGACTACGAGAAGGCCGCGGAAGCCTACGAGAGGCTCCTCCGACAGAATCCGACGAAAGTGATCCAGACGAAGATCCACTATCAACTGGCGGAGATCTACTACCTCTACCTGAGCCAGCAGCCGCGGGCCCTCTCGCACTACCGGTACATCGTGGAGAACGATGACGATCCGAGGAACCAGGTTCGCTCGCTGGAAAAGATCGCCGACATTAACTTTAGCTTTTCGAAAAACTACAAAGACGCCATCAAGGCCTATCAGACCTTGTTGGACTTTAAGCCCCGGCTCCAGGAGGCGGACTTCTACGACTTCCGCGTCGCGGAGGCGATGTTTGAAGATGGCCAGCTCGATCGCGCGGACCTACGCTTCTCGCGGCTGAGCAACGAGACGAATCACACCTATCACATTGAAAGTTTCTACTACCTGGGCCTCATCGCGTACTACCAGCAGCGCTGGGACGCGGCGGTGGAAAAATGGCTCGAGTACATCAAGCGTGAGAAGCGCAAAGACCTCATCGTAAAAACAAAATTCTTGATAGCGAATTCCTATGAGTCTGGCGAGAAACTCAAGGAAGCCTACAACATTTACTACTCTCTGCTCGACGACCACCCGAACCCGCAGGTCATCAAGGATCGGCTCAAGGCGCTCTACGCACGCCGAGTAGCACGGAAACGATGAGCCAGCCAGCTGCCTGGTGGAAAGTGCTGGCACTCGCCATGGGGCTCCCCTCCATCATCCTGGGCGTATTCTTCGGGCTCTACCTTCTTGTGCAAAAAGACTTAATAAATTGGACCGTTTTACTTATAGTTATGCTGGCCGTGATCGTGAACACTCTATATCTCATGGTGCGTTATGGAATGGTCGGAAAAAATCGACAATAAAAAGTATTTCCTGGGGACTGCGGCTTCGGTTGCGATTGGAGTGTTTACGGTCAAGGCGCGACTTTTCGACTCGGGTCTGCTGCTCACTGTGATCGCTGGATCAGTGCTCAATCAATGGCTCATGTTCGTGATTTTAGGGAAGCTGCTTACGCGTATGGGAAATGACACCAGTCCGCTGGGGATGGCTGAAAAGCTTACGCTGTGGATTCAAGTCATTTTAAAATTTTCGATCCTCGGGGTTATTTTTTATTACCTGATTCAGCACGCGCGACACGTCGTGCCACAGGGCCTCATTCTCTACACATTTCAATTGATTATCCTCATTCTCAGTATTAAAAACATAGGCGATTTCCTCAATAAAGGTTCTTCCGAATGATGCGTTTAGCTTTGGGCGTTCTCGCTCTCCTTCCATCGGCAGCTCTCGCGAGCGGCTACACTTTCTTGGGCCAGCTCGAGCACCAGTTGCACATCAAGCAGCACGTGATGACCCTTGGCCTCACGACGGTTCTCTTTCTGCTCATCGGCATCATCTACCGCTCCAAGAGCGCAAGCGTAAAAAACATCGCGATTCCTGATCCGGGAATCTCTTTCCGTAACCTCGTTGAGGCCCTTGGTCAGTTCGTCTATAACCTCGCCCGCAACATCATGGGCGAGGAGCAAGCGAAGAAGTACTACACTGTGATCGTTTTGCTCTTCTCCTACATCTTCATCAACAACGTGATCGGCTTGATCCCTGGCTTCTTGCCCCCAACAGATAACTTCAACACCACTCTCGCACTGGGTGTGTTCGTCTTCATTTACTACAACTTCCAGGGCATCAAAGAGCAGGGCCTGGTCGGACACATAAAGCACTTCATGGGACCAGTGTGGTACCTCGCGATCCTCATCTTCCCCATCGAAATCATTTCACACGCGGTACGTCCGCTTTCTCTGGGCCTGCGCTTGAAGGGGAACATGGAGGGTGACCACTTGGTTCTCTCGATCTTCTCCAACCTCGTGCCCTACATTGTGCCGATTCCGTTCTACGTGATCGGCCTCTTCGTCTGCTTCATGCAGGCATTCGTCTTCACGCTTCTGACGATGGTTTACATCAGTCTTGCAACTGCTCATCACGATCATGAGGAACACGCGCACCACTGAGTAAGACAGCTAGGAAGTTCAAACACAAACCGACCGAGAGGTCATAAAAAAGGATACGACAATGGAACTCAACGCATGGCTCGCAATTGCTGCTGGTCTCACCATCACTTCAGCTTCTATCGGCGGAGCGATCGCTCAGTCGAAGGCTGCCTCTGTTGCCCTCGAAGGCATCGCGCGCAACCCAGCTGCTGCTGACAAGCTCTTCACTCCGATGATCATTGCTCTCGCTCTGATCGAATCACTCGTCATCTACGCGTTCGTTATCGCGTTCTTGATCAAGCCAGCTCTCTAGTATTTTCGTCTTCGACGAAAGTCTTTAAAGAAGGGCCCTCAGCGGGGCCCTTTTTTATTTCCCAAGCATCTTCGAGAGAAAACGACCGGTGTGTGAGCGCTTCGACTTCGCCACCTGCTCGGGCGTTCCGCTGGCGACGATCTCGCCGCCGAACTTCCCGCCCTCGGGGCCTAGGTCCACGACCCAGTCCGCGGTTTTGATGACGTCGAGGTTGTGCTCGATGATGAGCAGCGTGTGGCCGAGGTCGACGAGGCGGTTCAGCGCTTTGAGCAGGATGCGGATGTCGTTGAAGTGCAGGCCCGTGGTGGGCTCGTCGAGGACGTAGAGCGTGCTCCCCTTAGTGGACTTGGCGAGCTCGCGCGAGAGCTTCATGCGCTGGGCTTCGCCGCCGGAGAGGGTCGTCGCCGGCTGGCCAAGCTTGATGTAGCCGAGGCCCACGTCGTTGAGAACTCGCAGCGTGCGCGCGACTTTCTGGTGGTTCTCGAAGAAGCCCACGGCTTCCTCGATGGACATGTCGAGGACGTCGGCGATGGTCTTGCCGCGGTAGAGGATCGAGAGCGTTTCAGGATTGTAGCGCTTACCCCCGCAGGCCTGGCAGAGGACATAGACGTCCGGGAGAAAGTGCATCTCGATCTTGAGGCTTCCGTTGCCCTCGCAGGTCTCGCAGCGCCCCCCCTTCACGTTGAAACTGAAGCGGCCCGGCTTGTAGCCGCGGACCTTCGACTCATTGGTCTGAGCGAAGATGTTCCGGATGTCGTCGAAGAGGCCGGTGTAGGTCGCCGGGTTCGAGTGCGGCGTGCGGCCGATGGGGGCCTGGTCGAGCTCGATCACCGAGAGGATCTTGTCGACGCCGGTGAGCGACCGGTAGTTACCGAGCGTGCGCTTGTTACGTGCGAGGGCATTCTTCACCGCGGGGATCAGGACGCGGTGGACGAGCGTAGATTTCCCGGAGCCGGAGACGCCGGTGAGGCACGTCATGGCCCCGACGGGAATCTCGAGAGTAACGCTCTGGAGGTTGTGCTCTCGCGCGTCCTGGAGAACGATCTTCTCACTCCACTTGCGACGCAGCCGGGGGACCTCGATGGTCTCCTTGCCCGAGAGGTACTTACCCGTGAGAGACTTCGCGTCCTTCGAAACCGCCGCCGGAGTTCCGGCGCTGACGATCTCGCCACCGTGAAGACCCGCCGCGGGGCCCATGTCGATGAGCCAGTCCGCGGTCCGCATCGTGTCCTCGTCGTGTTCGACGACGAGGACGGTGTTTCCGAGGTCGCGCAGGTTCACGAGCGTTTGGATGAGCTTTTCGTTGTCGCGCTGGTGAAGGCCAATGCTCGGCTCGTCCAGGACGTAAAGGACTCCCGAGAGTGCGGAGCCGATCTGGGTCGCCAGACGAATGCGCTGGGACTCGCCACCCGAGAGAGTCATCGCGTCGCGATTGAGACTCAGGTAGTTCAGGCCCACGTTGAGAAGGAAGCGTAGCCGGTCGCGGATTTCTTTGAGGAGCTTCTGGGCGATGACCGCGTCGTTGCCGTGGAACCGGAGCCCCTCGAAGAACTCGGCGGCTTCGTTGATCGGGAGGTCACAGACCTCCATGATGTTTTTGCCTGAAACAGTGGCGGCGAGCGCGAAGGGGTTGAGCTTCTTCCCGCCACAGGAGGTGCACTTTTTGATGAGCATGAATTCTTCGAGGTCGAGCTTCACTTTTTCAGATTCCGACTCGGCGTACTTTTTCTCGAGCCAGGCCACGATGCCCGGGAAGTCCTTCTTGAAGTTGAAGGTCGAGTTCTCGGACTCGAACTTGTAGGTGTAGACCCTGTCTGTGCCCTCGAAGAGGATCTTCTTGAACTTCTCACTCAGCTTGTGGAGGGGCTTCTCGAGATCGACCTTCTCCGCCTCGGCGATGCTGCGGATCATCTGCAGGAGAAAGGAGCTTTTCCTAAGCGGCGCGATGGCTCCGTCGATGATGCTAAGGGACTCGTCGGAGATGATGGACTCGAGGTCGAACTTCTTGGTGACGCCGAGGCCGTTGCAGTCTGGGCAGGCGCCGAGGGGAGAATTAAAGGAGAAGAGGCGCGGCTCGAGGTCCGGATAGCTGCGGTTGGTTTTGAAGCTGAAGTTCTTCTCCGAGAAAAAAATTTCTTTGTCATCCGCGAGGACAACGAGGTAGCCGTCGGAGAGCTTGAGGGCGTACTCGACGGAGTCCGCGAGGCGGGAGCGGACTCCGTCTTTGAGAACGATGCGGTCGACGACGAGTTCGACGTCGTTGAACTTTGCCTTGGGGATCACCAGTGCGTCGTCGAGGTTCTTCATTTCTCCGTTGACCCGCACCCGGGTGAAACCGAGCACCTGAAACTTTGCCATTTCTTCTTTGTGTTCGCCCTTCTTTTGACGTACCACCGGAGCCAGGAGTTGGAGCTTTGTCCCCTCTTTGAGGGAGAGAAGTCGCTCGATCATCTGCTGCGGCGTCTGGCGGCCGACGGCGTCACCCGTCTCCGGACAGTGGGCGACACCGAGCCGCGCCCAGAGCAGGCGCATGTAATCGTAGATTTCGGTGATGGTACCGACGGTGGAGCGGGGATTTTTCGTCGTGCTCTTTTGGTCGATGGCGATGGCGGGTGAAAGACCCGTGATGCTTTCGACGTCGGGTGGCTCGATCTGGCCGATGAACTGGCGGGCGTAGGAGGAGAGCGACTCGATGTAGCGGCGCTGGCCCTCGGCGTAGATGGTGTCGAAGGCGAGAGAGGACTTGCCGGAGCCGGAGGGGCCCGTGATGACGGTGAGGCTGTGGCGAGGAATCTCGACGTCGATCGACTTGAGGTTATGAACGCGGGCCTTGGAAATTTGAATTTTTTCCATACAGCTTCTCCTGGTACACCAAGCTCTGGCGCAGACAGTAGAGTGCGCCCAAGGGGTCGGCTTTATTCTTACCATAGAGATCGAATGCCGTCCCATGATCAACGCTGAGACGCAGTCGCGGGAGGCCCAGTGTGACGTTGGCGCCGACGGTGCCGCACAGGGCCTTGAAGGCGGCGAGGCCCTGGTCGTGGAAGCTGTAGACGAGAAGGTCGGCGGGTGACTGCGCCCTAGAAAGAAGACTATCTCCCGAGAGGAAGCCTTCGATCATCAGGCCGGGGGATCGGATCCCGGCGAGCGTGCTTTTAAGCTTCAGCTCATCTCTGCCGAGTAGGCCGCCCTCGCCGGCATGAGGGTTGACGCCGGCGACGTAGGCGCGCGTGAGCTGGGGTTCGAGACGGCGCAACGTCTTGAGCGAGAGTGACATTTTGCTCTTGAGCGCCCGGGCGGTAAGCACCGTGGGCACCAGTGAAAGCGGAACGTGGTCTGTTAGCAGAAGTGCTCGTAGCTGCGGTGAAACGAAGAACATGCCCAAGTCCGGCGCATCGAAGAGGTGGCGAAGCAGCTCCGTGTGACCTAGGAACAACTTCTTCGGCGTCGCCGGATCGCGCAGGTCCTCCTTCGTCGTCGGAAGGGTGAAGAGCACTCCCCTGGCGTCGGCCACCGCGTGCGCGAGGCCTTCGACGAAGCAGACGGTGGACTCAGGAAGCTTTGCGCTTGGAGAGACCCAGGTCGTGCTCAGTGAGAACCCGGAGAAATGGATTCCGCTCGGGGTGAGCTCGAAGGGAAAACCGAGAAACCCCATGGTCGCACGGACGGCGCGCTCAGTGGCGTAGAGACGAAACTCCGTCGACCAGGACCGCGGCGCGAGCTGGAGCGCCTTGAAGAACACCTCGAGGCCGATCCCCCGCTCGTGTCCCTGGGTGACGTGGATCATAGGCTCTTTTTAATGAAGTAGTTGGCGAATTCGCGGTCGAACCAGTTGTCCATCAGCGCCGCGCTCTTCTTCGCGAAGAGCTCGTCCTCGAGGCGTGCCTTCGCCTGCAGGTAGGCCTGGGACTCGTTGAGTTCCTTGCTTTTTACGTAGAAGCTATGAAGCCGTCCGCCGATCACGACCGCGGGACTGAAGCCGCCTTCGGGAGTCTGCGAAAGAGACTTCGCGATCGCCGGGGCGAGCCCGTCCTCTTTCATGTCGTCCAGCACGTTCGCGTCAAGGTCGTTGAAGCCGTAACCGAGGCGTCCCGAGATCTGGTATTCCTTCAGAGCGCTGGCGAAGATCTCTGGTTCTTTCCGCGCAACCTCGTTCAGCTCAACGGAGAAGTCGACGAGGTTATAGGTGAAGCTTACGGCTTTGTTGTCGCTGAAGCGCCGGTAGAATTCGTTCTTGAGCTCCTGCTCCGTGAGACTCACGAGGGGCCCGATGATCCGCGAGCTAAAGAGATTGTACTCCATCGCTTCACGGATGACCTCGAAGTACTCCTCGTAGGTGACGCCTTTGCTCCTCAGGAACTCGAGGAGGGAGTCGCGGCTGAGGCCGAGCTTTTCCTCGGTCATCTGGATGCGCGACTCGACGGCGTCGTCGCCGATGACGTAGCCCTGGGCACCGAGCTTGTCGCGCATGATGTAAGTCTTGATCATGAGCTCGAGGATGTCCGCCTCGGAGTACGTCGCCTTAGTGTAGAGAAAGGGGGAGATCTCCTGTCGCGCGGGCAAGGTCTGGATGACTCGCCTGAGCTCCGAAAGCGAGTACACGCGCGTGTTCACGACGCCGACGATCTTATCAATGAGCTGCTCCTGGGCGTGGGCGGTGCCCAGTCCCAGGAGAGCGACCAAAATGAGCTTCTTCATTAGTTAGAGCAGATTCTTGTTAATTTTGATGTCGGCGCCTTTCTGCAGGCCCTTAAAGTACTGCGCAAGAATAGCATCACGCTTCTGATCGTAAATGATTTTTTTGTACAAATTCTTGTCGATCTGGTCGAACTCTTTTACGCCTAGCACTTTGATCACGTGGTAGCCCATCTGGGTGCGCACCGGCGGAGTGATGAAGTCTTTTTTCTTGCCCTTGATCGCCTCGAAGTACTCCGGCGCAAGGCGCGTCGGCGGCTGGAAGCCGAGGTCACCGCCGACCGGTGCGGCCGTCGACTGCGAGTATTTGTTGGCGAGCGTCGCGAAGTTCTCGGGGTTCTTCTGGAGTTCGGCGTAGATCGCCTGCGACTGCTCGAGCGCCTGCTTCACTTCTTCGGGGGTGGGCTGGGCACGGAGGCGGTAGAGGATGTGCGAGGTGCGATACTCTTTGTTTTCGCCGTAATACTTTCGAACCTCGTCATCGGTGACGGTGATCTTCTTGAGCTCGTCTTCAAGGTCTTTCGAAATCTGCGCGTGGTAAAGGATCTCCTCCATCTTCGAGACGACGACCGGATCCTTGTCGATGCCGGTCTTGCGCGCCTTCTGAATGCCGAGCTCTTTGTTGATGAGGTCGTCGAGGGAAACCTCGCGGGTGATCTTGCGCTGGCCAATGAAGCGGAGGTTCTGCTGGTGGTAGTCCTCGAGCTGGGCGACGGTGATTTTTTTCCCGTTAACCGTTGCCACCGCGTCGGTGGGGGCCTGTGAAAAAGCAGGTGCTGTAAGAGCAATCGAAAGAGCGAGGAGAAGTGCTTTCATAGGCGTCCTTGTGAATGAAAAGTCCTTGAAAAAACGCTATCATGCCCCGATTTGCCCCGCAACATGTTTCGCGAATTCCAGGAGCGTCTCCGGTGTAAGGTTCTCCTTGAAGAAGCACACGACGGAGGCGTCCGGGTTGATCTTGTAGAGCTTGGGTTTTCCGATGAAAACGTTCAGGATCTTGTCACGGAGCTGGTCGTTCCCCTCGAGCACCGCCTGATCAAAATACAGGGTCACCTGTGGGCCGCTCACTTTTGCCAGGCGAACCCCCAGGGGGCGCAGATGGATGCGCGTGCGCAAGATGGCGAAGAGGGTTTCGGCGTCTTTCGGTAGTAGACCGAAGACGTCGGAGAGCTCCGCGGCGAGGTCGTCGAGGCGCTCGAGGCTCGGCGCGTTTGAGAGCCGTTTGTAGAACTTAAGCCGAGTCGAGTGGTCTGGGATGTAGCTGTTCGGAATGAAGGCGTTGAAGGGCGCCTGAATCTCGATGTTGCGACTCGAGAACTTCTGCTCGCCGCGCAGCTCGTGGATCGCCTCCTGCAGAAGGTCCATGTAGAGTTCGAGGCCGATCTGGTCGACGTGGCCGTGCTGTTCGGCACCGAGGATGTCACCGGCGCCACGGATCTCCAGGTCCGCGGAAGCGAGCGAGAAACCGGAGCCCATGTCGGCGTAGGTCTGCAGCGCCTGCAGGCGCCTCCCGGCAACGTCACTGAGAACGCGTGTCTCCGGAACCATGAAGTAGGCGTAGGCCTTACGGTCGGAGCGGCCGATGCGGCCCCGCAGCTGGTGCAGCTGCGCGAGGCCATAGGTGTCGGCACGATCGATGATCATCGTGTTGGCGTTCGGGATGTCGATCCCGGATTCGATGATCGTCGTCGCGAGCAGGATGTCGCTCTTGTGTTCGATGAAGTCGTTGATGCGCTTCTCGAGTTCGCGCTCGGGCATCTGGCCGTGGGTGACGGTGATGCGCGCCTTCGGCACGAGCTTCTTGAGGTAGAGCTCGTGCTCCTCGATGTCGTGGACCCGGTTGTGCACGTAGAACACCTGGCCCCCCCGGGAGAGCTCTTTCTCGATGGCGGACTTCAGGGTCACGTCGTCGTCTTTGATGATGTAGGTCTTGATCGCCTGCCGCCGCGGAGGCGCAGTCTGAATCACGGACATGTCGCGCACACCAAGGAAGGCCATCTGCATGGTCCGCGGGATCGGGGTCGCCGTCATCGTGAGGACGTCCACGCCCTGCTTCAGCACCTTCAGCTTTTCTTTGTGGTTCACACCGAAGCGGTGCTCCTCGTCGATGACGACGAGGCCCAGGTCGTGGAACTCGACCTTGTCAGAAAGAAGGGCGTGTGTGCCGATGACGATGTCGAGCTGGCCCTCGCGAAGCCGGCGATTGACTTCGGCGGCCTCCTTCGCGGACTTGAACCGAGAGAGCATGTCGATGGTGACCGGAAAGGACTTGAAGCGCCGGAGAAAGGAGTGGTAGTGCTGGAGCGCGAGGACCGTGGTCGGCACGAGCACGGCGACCTGTTTTTTGTCGAGGACGGCTTTGAAGGCCGCGCGGATGGCGACCTCCGTTTTCCCGAAGCCCACGTCTCCGCAGACGAGCCGGTCCATCGGGTGCTGCGCCTGCATATCGTCGAGGACGTCGGTGATCGCCTTGAGCTGGTCCGGTGTCTCCTCGAAGGGGAAGGACATTTCGAATTCGCGGTAAAGGTGGTCGGGGGCCGAGAAGGGAAATCCGCCCGCGAGCTTGCGCTCCGCCTGCATGCGCAGCAGGTCGAAGGCAAGCTTCTTGACGGACTGGCGCGCCTTCGCCTTCTGTTCGGAGAACTTCTTGGATTGGAGGTTGGCGACCTTGACCCCTGCTGCCGCGTCAGCGTGCTTCTGGACGAGCGAGAGTCGGTAAACGGGGACGTAGACCTTGTCCCGGTTCTCGTACTCGATGATGACGAAGTCGCTCTCTTGGTCGCCGACCTTCAGGCTCTCGAGACCGAGGTACTTTCCGATGCCGAAGTCGCGGTGGACCACGAAGTCGCCGGGCTTGAGACTCGCGAGTTGTTCGGCGAAGAGATCCGGATCAGTGGTCTGTGCCTTTTTTGCCTTCCGCTGTTTGGTGGCGAAGAGGTCGGACTCGCTCAGCACCCAGAGGTTCTCGGCGCGATAGTGGAACCCCTCGGCGAGGGGGAACTGCAGCCAGTGGATCTGCTCTCCCGAGAGGGCGATGTCATTCTCGCGCAGGAGAAACTCGATCTCCGTGCGCGCGTTCTCCGAGCGAGGGACGACCATGAGCCGCGCGCCGAGACGGAGCTCTTCTTTGAGCGAAGAGAGCATCGCCTTGATGTAGGCGAACTTGTTGTCCGGCACGGTTCCCAGTCGACCCTGGATGCGGGTCGCGATCTGCGTCCGAAGCGGTGCGAGTCCGAGGTGGAGGTCCGCGCCCATTTCCTCAGAGAGGTTGACGGAAATGTCGAGGGCTTCGATCTTGAGCGTTTGCCGGCCTTGGCCAGAGAGGCTTTCGCGCGCGAGCTTCGTCGGCGCCGGTAAAACCACGAGGGACTCGGGCCGACCCTGTTCGGCGTCGTACTCATCCTTCCACTGAGCGTAAGCGAGCTCCCACTCCTGCTGGCCCGCGGTGGGGTTGAGGAGCGTGAGGAGGGTGTTCCCCGGAAGAAAGTCTGTGAGCGTGACCGGTGCTGAAAAAAAGAGCGGCGCGAAGACGGGGTAATTGTCGAAGAGGTCACCCTTGGCGAGGTGCTGGAAGATCCCCTTGCGAAGGTCGTAGCGGTGCTTGAACTGCGGCTGCGGCTGCGGGACGCTTTCTCGGAGCAGCGAGTGGAACCGATCCTGGGCAAGGATACCGGGCGCCGGCGCCATGATGATTTCTGGCAGCTCACTTCCAGGCACCGTCTTTTGTGTTTGCGAGTCAATCTCTGAGATGCGCTCGACGAGGTCATCGAAATAGTGAAGTCTCACGGGCCTATCGCGCAGCGGGTAAACATCAAAGATCTCGCCCTTTCGAGAGAAGGTTCCGGGTTCTTCGGCGGACGGCGTTGCTCGATAGCCGATGCTGACGAGTTTTTCTGCAAGCTGCTGAGGAGAGCAAATGTCTTCGATTCGTATGATGACGCAATTGTCCTTAAAAAATTCTGGCGGAGGGACAAAAAGATTAGCGGCTTCATGCGTTGTAACGATATTTATTGGGCCCCGGCCGTGGACGAGCTCAGAAAGAACACGAAAGCGCTGCAGCAGGGCGGATTCTGAAGATAGAATTGTGGAGTAAGGTGAGTGTCCTAAGCCTGGAAAAAACATGGTGCCGCCACGTGACTTCACCACCTCAAAATAGCTTTCAGCCTCCTCGGGGGTAGAGCATATCACGCACTGCCCCCTTCCCTCGAAAAGTGAGCGCAAGGAGCTTTCGTTTATCAGACCCCACTGAGAGGGAGACACGCCGCGAATATAAATTTCATCTTGGCTTGATCGGAGCCATTCTTTGATGCGATTGCTCAGGCTTTGAAAAGGCAACATGACACACTCTCAATCGACGGGGCCGTTCATATCTTTTTCGGCCAATCTACCTTAAGACCGTCAAAATAACATCTTTGCTCTTTTCAACAACTTTTGTATCGTAAAGGTGTTTTTTCATTAAAGTTTTACCCCTCTGGAGACCTCCATGACATCCACACAAATCGATGGATTGATGCCTGTCGTTATCATGATGGGATTAGCAGTAGCGCTCTTCCTTGGCGGCCACTTCGCATCCGTCTTGTTGAGCAATAAGAAGCGCGGAGCGCTCAAGGAAACTCCTTACGAGTGCGGGGAGGCGCCGGTCGGTTCGGCTTGGTCCGCGTTCAACGTGCGCTTCTACGTCGTTGGCCTCATCTTCATCATCTTCGACGTGGAGTCCGTGCTGATGTTTCCTGTTGCGACGATTTTCAACGAGCTCAACGCCATGGGCGAGGGGGTCTACATCCTCCTCGTGTTCCTGAGCTTCATCTCTGTGCTCATCGAGGGTATCGCCTACTGCTGGAAGAAGGGTGACCTTGACTGGGTGAAGAGCTACCAGGTCTCAAACCGCAAGCAGGCGGTTGCACAGGCCAAGAAGGTTTCAGCATGAACGGAACAGTCGTCAGTTACCTCGCGCAGTACGAGTTCTTCGACATTCTCACCGGGCTCTTCGGAGAGAACTCCCTGCTGCTCACCTTCATTATCTTCATCGCCTTCGCCGGGATATTCGTCGCCGTCGCGGCGACGATCGGTGGCCTCGGGACCTACGCCGAGAGAAAGATCTCTGCGGACATTCAAATGCGAATCGGCCCCAACCGCGTCGGCCCCTACGGGCTCCTGCAGTTCCTCGCCGACGGTGTGAAAATGATCATGAAGGAAGACATCATGCCGAACTCGGCGGACAAGATGCTCTTCTACCTTGCCCCCTTGCTCTGCCTGGTGGGCGTGTTCGCGACCCTCGCCGTCTTCCCCGTGTCGAGCGGCTTCATCCTCACCGACCTCAACGTCGGGGTCTTCTACCTCATCGCGATCTCGTCGCTGGTCGGCCTCGGTGTGTTCCTCGGCGGCTACGCCTCGAACTCGAAGTGGTCCATGCTCGGCGGCATGCGTGGAGCATCGCAGATCATTTCCTATGAAATCCCGGTAACGATTTCAGTTCTTGCGATCACCCTGCTCGCGGGCTCAATGTCCTTCGGGAGCATCATCGCCAAGCAAGAGGGCTTCCTCACGAACTGGTTCATCTTTCACAACCCCTTCGCCTTCATCGCGTTCTTCGTCTACTTCGTCGGCGCCCTCGCGGAGACCAACCGCGCCCCCTTCGACCTGCCGGAGGCGGAGTCCGAGCTCGTCTCGGGATACCACACCGAGTACACCGGCATGCGCTTCGGCTTCTTCGCCCTCGCGGAATACATCGAAGTCTTCGTCGTGAGCGGCGTCGCCGCAGCTCTCTTCCTCGGTGGCTACAATCTTCCCTTCAAGCTCGAAGTCGACATGATCCCCGTGCAGCTCGTGCAGGTGAGCATCATCGTCGCCAAGTCCCTCGCCCTCTACTACGTGGTGATCTGGGTCCGCTGGACCTTCCCGCGCCTGCGGGTGGATCAGCTCATGTCGATCTGCTGGAAGTACCTCACCCCGATCGCCATCTTCAACCTCGTCGGTTGCGCGGTCTGGATGGTGGTCTTTAAGGGCCAGTCCATGGCCCAACTTTTGATGGGACACTAATTATGTTTTTAAACTTCTTGTTTTTAGCTTCAGCGACTCTCACCGTGGTTAGCGCCCTGATGATGCTCACCACGCGCAACATCATGCACTCGTGCGTGTACCTCCTCGGCTCACTGATCGGCGTGGCCGGACTCTACGCGACTCTCGGGGCGGACTTCGTCGCCGCTACGCAGGTCATGGTGTACGTCGGAGGGGTCGTTATCCTGATGCTTTTCGCCGTCATGCTCACCGGTGGGAAAGACTTCGTCTCTAAGGCGCAGCACCTGCTGGGCCTCGCCCCAACCATGGGGAACAGCTGGAGCTTCGCCGTGGGCGGACTCGTTGCGGTGGTCTTTCTTCTCACGAACGCCCACCTCATTCGGCGGCTTTCGTCGATGGCGCAGCTGAAGGCCGACGGTGGCTTCGAATCCACGGTGAACAAGCTCGGACACCTGCTGGTGAAGGAGCACGTGCTGGCCTTCGAACTCTCATCGGTGCTGCTGCTCGGCGCACTCGTCGGAGCCGCGATCATCGCGCGGCCCCGCAAGCAATAAGGAGCTACCGTGATTAGCCTCGCCTCATACCTCGTCATTTCCATGATCCTCTTCGTGGTCGGGCTCATCATTATGATCGCCCGGAAAAACATCGTGGCGATCCTGCTCGGCATCGAGCTCATCCTCAACGCCGCCGCCCTGAACTTCGTCGCCTACTCCAAATTCGTGACCCAGAACCTCGATGGCCACGTGTTTAGTCTCTTTATTATTGTCGTCGCCGCAGCAGAAGCCGCGGTGGGCCTCGCGATCGTCATCCGTTTCTTCCAACTGAAAGAAACGGTTCACATCGACGAAGCGACTCAGCTGAGGAATTAGCGTTATGGATTACACAGTTTCTACCGTTGCTCCGATTTTCCTGCTGCCCTTCTCGGCCTTCGTGATCAACGCTTTCGTCGGAAAGAAGCTTCCGCGCCAAGGGGACTGGCTGGCGATTCTCGCCATCTTCGGTTCATTCTTGCTCTCCCTGCGAATCTTCCTCGACTTCATGGGGGTCTTCGCGACGGATCACTACGTGCACAAGGTTTTCACCTGGTTCGACATCTCCGCGGGCTGGCAGTTCTTTAAGGTCGACATGGGCGTCTACATCGACAACATGGCAGCGGTGATGCTCCTGATGGTTACCGGCGTCGCGACCCTGATCCACCTCTTCTCGTCCTGGTACATGCACGATGACCCGCGCTACGGCCGCTTCTTCGTGTACGTGTCCCTCTTCACGAGTGCGATGCTCGGACTGGTGCTTTCGGACAACCTCCTCTCGGTCTTTATTTTCTGGGAGATCATGGGCTTCTGCTCCTACTCCCTGATCGGCTTCTACTACGAGAAGGAGAAGGCCGGGGACGCCTCCCTCAAGGCCTTCATGACCACTCGTGTGGGCGACGTCTTCTTCCTCCTGGGAATCGTGGCGATCTGGCAGGTTGTCGGCTCCGTCAATTTCGTCGACATTTACGCCGCGATCGCAGAGGGCAAGTTCGCCGGACAGCAGGTCTTCGGCATGGCGCTTGCCACCTTCGCCGGGTTTTGCATCTTCATGGGCACCATCGGGAAGTCTGCGCAGTTCCCGCTTCAGGTCTGGCTCCCGGATGCGATGATGGGCCCGACCCCCTGTTCGGCGCTCATCCACGCCGCGACGATGGTCGCCGCCGGCGTCTACCTCTCGCTTCGCACCTACCCGCTCATGGTGGCTGGTGACCTCACGCACTTCATCGCTCTCATCGGCGCCGTCACGGCGTTCGGCGCTGCGACGATCGCTCTCGTGCAAACCGACCTCAAGGCAGTGCTGGCCTTCTCGACGATCTCGCAGCTGGGCTACATGGTCCTCGGCGTCGGCGTTGGCTCCTATAACGCCGCCTTCATGCACCTCATCACTCACGCCGTTTTCAAGGCATGCCTCTTCCTCTCCGCGGGCTCGGTGATCCACTCGGTGCACGAGCAGGAGATGCCGAAGCTGGGGGGCCTGCGCAAGAAGCTCCCCTACACCTTCATCGCCATGATGTGCTGTACCCTCGCGATCGCCGGTGTTCCCTTCTTCGCGGGCTTCGTCTCGAAGGATCGCATCCTCGGCGACGCTCTCTTCTGGGGCGCCTTCGCGGGGCAGAATAAGTTCTGGCTCATCGTTCCCGTCCTGGGCTTCGGCGGCGCTTTCCTCACTGCGTTCTACATGTTCCGCATGATGTTCCTGACTTTCTTCGGAAAGCCACGGGACCACCACATCTACGACCACTGCCACGAGGAGCACATCGGTTTTAACAGTAACGTTCCACTACTGATCCTGACCGTCTTCACACTCGGTTTCTGGTACTGCGGCACCCTCACGGGTCAATCCTTCGGTAAGCTCTTCGGCGCAAAGACCGAGTGGTTTAAGATTCTGATCGAGGCCCCGGTGACGGAGAAGTTCGTTGGCCGTGCCCGTGAGCCCTTCTCCTCCGTCGATAGTCGTCCGCGCACGGAGCTCCCGAAAGCGAGCTACGAGCACCAGACGGGATACGTTGGCCCGAAGGCGGACGACGAGCACGGCATCCACCACGCGCACACCTACGGCGCGGTGGCGTCGATCTTCATCGCTGGCGGTGGCATCCTCCTCGCCTACCTCATGTACATCCTTGGTACGCTTAAGCCCTGGGCGAGCACCTTCAAAGGATGGACACGTGCCCTGCAGAACCGGTACTACTTCGACGACGTCTACGTCGGTGGATTGATCAAAAAGGGACTGATCCCCTTCAACCGCTTCCTCTCTTGGTTCGACTCAGGGATCTACGATCGCTACGCCGTCGACGGCTGGGAGTGGGTCAACCGCCAGCTCTTCCGGGTTTCTAAGTGGTTCGACGACGTCGTGGTGGACGCGATCGGCGTCGACGGAACGGGAGTCGCGGTAAGCCTCTTTAATCTTGTGTTGCGTATCGTTCAGTCGGGCAAGATTCAGTTCTACTTCATAGTGCTGATCATCACCCTGGCCGGCTACGTGTTTACTTTGAATTTTTAATTTTGTTATTTAGCGCGAGGAGAATAACGTGAACGGTCTTCTTAACTGGATTCTTTGGTCACCGATCATTGGCATGGTCGCCGTCTTGGCGATGCCGCGAGGTAACGACAACGTCATCCGCTGGACGGCGCTTGTCTCCACGGCGGTCACCTTCGCCCTGACCCTCGTGCTCTACGCGAACTTCGACGAGTCCATCGGCGGCATGCAGCCGGCGTTCCTCGTGAAGGTCCCCTGGATCGCACAGTTCAACATCTTCTACAGCCTGGGCATCGACGGGATTTCGCTGCCGATGACTCTGTTGAACGGCCTGCTCTTCTTCCTGTGCATCATGTCCTCCTGGACCGTCGACAAGAGCGTCAAGGCTTACTTCGCACTGCTCCTCATGCTCCAGTCGACCGTTTTCGGAGTGTTCTTCTCCCTCGATTTCTTCCTTTTCTACGTCTACTGGGAAGTCATGCTCCTGCCGATGTTCTTCCTCATCGGCGTCTGGGGCGGCGAGAACCGCGAATACGCAGCGGTGAAGTTTTTCCTTTATACCTTCTTCGGCTCCATCGTGATGCTCGTGGGCATCATCGCTCTCTACTATGCGACCGGCAAAGGCGTCGATTCGTTCAACATCCTCGCGATGCAAGGAGGGAAATTCTCCGACCTAACGGTGAGCATCTTCGGCTCTGAGTTCAACTTCGAGAAACTCTTCTTCTGGGCGATGTTCCTCGGCTTCGCCATCAAGGTTCCCGTTTTCCCGTTCCACACGTGGCTCCCCCACGCCCACGTTCAGGCGCCAACGGCGGTATCCGTGATCCTCGCGGGCGTGCTACTGAAGATGGGTACCTACGGCTTCCTGCGGATCGCCTTCCCGATCTTCCCGGCCGCCTCCGTCGAATACTCAACGATCATCGGCGTTCTCGGACTCATCTCGGTCATCTACGGCGCCCTCTGCGCCATGGCGCAAGACGACGTGAAGAAGCTCGTCGCCTACTCGTCTGTCTCGCACATGGGCTTCGTGATGATGGGCCTCGCGGCCATGACCGTCCAGGGCATGAACGGCGCGGTTCTCCAGATGTTCAACCACGGCACGTCGACGGCCATGATGTTCTTGCTCATCGGCATTCTCTACGAGCGCTCGCACCACCGTTGGATCGTCAAGCCCGACGGTTCGAAGGGCTTCGGCGGTCTCTACACGCAGCTGCCGCGCTACTCCATCGTGTTCATCATCGGCATGTTCGCCTCTCTCGGCCTTCCGGGTCTGTCGGGCTTCATCTCTGAGGCGCTGATCTTCCTCGGGATCTACCAGAAGTTCACCACCATGACCGCGCTCGCCATTATCGGGCTCTTGATCGGTGCCGCGTACCTCCTCTGGATGTTCAAGCGCATGTTCTTCGGCGAGGTTAACCCGGAGGTTAAGGAATACGAAGACATGAACGCGCGCGAAATCCTCTACATGCTCCCCCTCTGCGTCGCAGTGATCGTCTTCGGAATTTTCCCCTCGCCGATCCTTAACATCATGAAAGCATCCGTCGGCCAGCTCGTCGACCTGCTCTCAAAGTACTAAGGGGGAACCCGTGCTAGAGATTCTGAAGACCTCCCTCGGATCCTACCTGCCAGAAGTGGTCTGCGTGGTTCTCATGTGCGCCCTGCTGATCGCGGAGTCGATGCATAAGGAAGAGGGCGGAGACCGCATCATCGTTCACTGGATCGCGACTCTCGGCCTCGGCGTCGCAACGTTTTTCGCGGCTTCTGGCCTCGGCGCGGCACCGGTGACGGCTTTCTACGACGCCGTGATGATCGACGGCTTCTCGGGCGTCATCAAGATCCTCATGCTCGTCGCCACCATCGGCACCATCTGGCTCTCTCGGTCGTCGAATGACATCTACCCGACGCTGAAGTCCGAGTTCGTGATCATGGCCGTGGGCACGCTCATCGGCGGCATGCTGCTTGCGTCGGCGAACAACATGCTCACGCTCTACCTCGGGATTGAAACGCTCTCTATCTTGAGCTACGTCATGACGTCGCTGAAACGCGAAGACAGCACCTCAACCGAAGCAGGCATGAAGTACGCCCTCTACGGAGGCCTCACCGCCGGTGTCATGCTCTTCGGAATGAGTCACATCTACGGTCTGCTCGGCTCGATCCAGTTCACGGAGATTGTTCCCAAGATCGCTCTGCTCCAGGGTGGGGATCTTGCCTTCTTGCTCGTGTCCTTCCTGCTCTTCTTCGTAGGCCTCGGATACAAGGTGAGCGCCTTCCCCTTCCACATGTGGAGCCCGGACGTGTACCAGGGGGCGCCGATTCCGGTGACCGCTTTCTTTGCTCTCGTGCCGAAGATGGCCGGGATGGCCGTGCTGCTTCGAGTGTCTCACCTCTTCTTCGCCGATGATAGCGTCGCCGGAATGGCGTGGGTGGGACTGCTTCACGTGGTCGCTGCGCTTACCATGACCGTCGGCAACGTGACCGCCATTGGCCAAGACTCGGTGAAGCGCCTCCTCGCCTTCTCGTCCATCGGACACGTCGGGATGATGCTCATGGGCGTCGTGGTCCTCGACGTGGTCGGGGTCCGCGCGATCGTTTTCTACGGGATTACCTATGTCTTCATGACTCTGGTGGCGTTCTGGGTGACCTCTGCGCTCAACGACGCGTACGGGACAGATAGTCAGGCGGTCTTCAAGGGACTCATCAAGCGCCATCCGGTGATGGCGATTTCCATGGTGATCACGCTCTTCTCCCTGGCGGGGCTTCCTCCCTTCAGTGGCTTCGTGGCGAAGTTCAACATCCTGTCGGCGGTTGTGGAGAAGGGGTACTTCGGTCTCGCGTTCATCGCGGCGGTGAACTCCGTCATTGGTCTCTACTACTACATGAAGCTGGCCAAGGAGATGATCTTCGCCGACTCCGACTCAACCGAGGCGATGTCCTCGTTCACTGACACGGTGAAGGTCTCCGTCGTCGCGCTGACGATCCCGGTCGTGCTCCTCGGTGTGTTCTGGGAAAGCGCCATGAGCTTCGCCGGAGCGGCGATCATCCATCTGCGGTAGGTGAGAATGGGAGAAGAGGTCCTCGTCCTGATTCTCCCCTTAGTCGCAACCCTGTTGCCCTTCGCTTTCGTCCGGCTCCGCGAGCGCTCCGGCCTTGCCTCGCGGCGGTCGGGTCCGCTGATATCGTCGGAGGCGCTCAACCAGCTGACCCTGAACTTCATCATCTACTTCATGCTTCTGATCGTCCCCGTCGGTGGCCGCGTCGCCGGTGACTGGGGGCGCCCGGTATCCCTTTTCATCCTCTTTCTCATTCTGATCTCGCTCCTTCTGCGGTTCAAAAAGCTCGGCGATGGGTGAGGTGCTCCGTTACTCTCTTTCGTTCTGCGCAGTGGTAGCGGGGGTCGCCGTGCTGGTGCACCTGGTCCGAACGTCTCCGGTCACGAACACCCAGGGTGGGCTGGTGTCTCGCGGCTGGGCGGACTGGTTCGCGCTCCAGCTCCAGGACCGCTTCGGCGTCGAGCGCGAGTCGTTTCTTGCCCGACTGGCGAAGCTGACTTCGATCGGCACAAGGTACGGTGTGGCGGCGTGGACGCTCCTTAACTTTCGAAGCCTCTCGCTGCTTTTCTGGGTCCTGCTCTGGGTCTTGCTTCTGGCGATCGAGCTGCTGCGCAAGGCGGCGCAGTTCTACGTGCCGGCGAAGTGGGAGAACGTCACTCTAAAGCTCGACCCCGAGCACTTCTGGCTTATTCACCTCATCATACTGGGTTCCGCAGAGCTCCAGCTGGGCGGCGGAGTGCCCTGGGGCCTGGTGGTCCTGCTCGGATGCTACATTCTTTTCGCGGGGGAGTCGCGGGTTTCGATCTTGGCGGCTCTCGAGGACGTCACCTCCTGCGCCTGGGGCATCGTCGCCATCATGTTCCTCGTGGGAGCTCCGCAGGTCACGCTGGTGAGCTTCGCTCTCACTCTCGTTGCGGTCCTCGGTGCCCGAGGGGTCGTGCGAGTGATCGTCGGGCGATCGTGGCTGCGAAGAAGATTCTGGTGGGTCGCCCAGTTTTGCTTTCTAACCTCACTCATCGTGAAAGCCCTGGTGGTGCTTGATGTTCTGGCCTCATTTAATTCTTAACGTGCTGGCGCTCGCGTGCCTGTTCACGAATAACCGGCTCACCGCGATCCTGTGTTTCTTCGCGTTCTCGGCGTTCAACATCGTTTTCCTTTTTCAGGCGGCGCCCACAATCATCGACCCGGTGTTCTTCACCATTAGCATCCTCTCCGCGCTCGCCGTCTACGCCGCGCTCAGCGCGCACAGCCGCGACCAGGTCCTCACGCACCAGAAGAAGCGCGCGAGCTTCCACCTCCTCATCTGGAGCGTCGTCATCGCGTTCTTCTTTGGCCACTGGCTCCTCGCGCTCCACGACGGAAAACAGAGCCCCGTCCTAGGGGGCCAGGTCGAGCTTGCCAACAGCGGCGCCGAGGCCTTCATGCTGGTGG
>DAIPJL010000023.1:0-24417 GCA_036770305.1 Bacteriovoracaceae bacterium
GCGTTTCCTCAATGCCGAGGTGCTCCTCGGCTCACGCTCTATCTCCATCTACTTCCCCGCGCAGCTCGGCTCCCGAGCTCCGCTCGGCCTTGCCTAGACCCGAACTCCGGCTTTTTTTACTCTCGCAAGGATCACGTTATGTCATTCATGAACAAGTACGGCGGCTGGCTGCTAGTTATCGGTATGGGTGCGCTCGTTGCACTTTTTGTTGTCGTCGATATGATCAGAAGTTAATCTGAAAGCTTAACTCCAGTGTGCGGGGCTCCCCGCACACTCTACTCTGTGAGCCAGTATGTCGGGATTCATGATCGGCCACTATCCTCTAGAAGCCTTCCTCTTTGGGATCGCGCTGATGATGCTACTGTCGATCATTTCGAGCAAGGCCTCGGCCTGGATCGGTGTTCCCGGACTGCTCCTCTTTCTCGGAGTAGGCATGCTCGCCGGCTCCGAGGGCCCCGGTGGCATCGAGTTCACCAACTACTCTCTCGCATACGTGATCGGCAGCATCTCTCTGATCTTCATTCTCTTCGACGGCGGCATGGGAACCAACTGGGGGAAGGTGCGCCCGGTGCTCGGCACGGGCCTAGCGCTCTCCACGCTGGGCGTCGTCTTCACCTGCGTCCTCATCGGCGTGTTCTGTCACTACGTGTTCTGGATGGACTGGCCCGAGGCTCTCCTCCTCGGCGCCATCGTCTCTTCGACGGACGCCGCCGCGGTGTTTAGCATCCTTCGCTCGAAGAGCTTAGAACTCAAGGGTACCCTCAAGAGTGTCCTCGAACTCGAGGCCGGCAGCAACGACCCGATGGCGATCTTCCTGACCACGGTCCTCCTCCAGTTCGCGACTCAGCACCAGGTCGGCGCCGGGAGCGTGGTGCTCGCACTGCTGCTGCAGGCGCTCCTCGGTGGTGCTCTCGGCTACCTCGGAGGCCGGGCCACGGTGTGGATCTTCAACAGCATGCGCGTGGACTACGATGGCCTATACCACGTGCTCCTCATCTCCCTCGTCTTACTCGTCTTCAGCGTCACGGCGCTCGTCGGCGGCTCCGGCTTCCTCGCGGTCTACGTTGCCGGTCTCGTCATCGGGAATTCGAACGTTCTACGCAAGCAGAGCATCTGCATCTTCCAGGACGGTCTGGCGTGGATGGCGCAGATCTCCCTCTTCGTCGTCCTCGGGCTCCTCGTGTTCCCCTCACACCTCACGCAGGTCTGGCGCGAAGGGATCATGCTCGCGCTCTTCATGATGTTCGTCGCTCGGCCGGTGAGCGTGCTTCTGGCGGCGCCGCTTGGCCTTCGGGGCTGGGCCCCGCGCCTCTTCGTGTCGTGGGTGGGCCTGCGAGGCGCCGCACCGATCATCCTCGCGATCCTACCCTGGGCGAGCGCGTTCCCGCGCGCCGAATACCTCTTCAACCTCGTGTTCTTCGTCGTTCTCTTCTCGGTCTTCTTCCAGGCCCCAACCATCTCCTGGCTCGCAGGCCGCTTGGGCATCGTGGAGGCAGCCGCGGCGGTGACCCCCAAGGATCAGACCTTTCTCCCGCAGGGCTTCGTCACGATGAACCTCATCGTGGGTGCCGAGAGCTTGGCAGTGGGCAAGCGCACCGTTGACCTCGCGCTGCCAGCGGGCGTGCTCCTCATCAGTCTGGAGCGCTCGCAGCGCTTCAGCGTTCCGCGCGGCGAGACCGTCTTCGAGCCACTGGATCGCATCGTGGCACTCGGACGCCCCAGCAACCAGGACGAACTCAAACGCATCTTCGGAAATTAAAAAGGCCCGCGACTGCGGGCCTTCGTTTTGCACTGCTTAAGGAAAAGTAAGCTGGCACCTTATTGGAGGGCGTTGAGGAGATCGATGCGGCCTCCGGTCACCATGCGGTTTTGGAAGGCGGACACCGGCGTGACGGTGTTCATCAGGCGCGCTTTGAGTTCGAGCGCCGTAAGCTCTGGGTAGTAACTCAGAACCTGCGCCGCCACACCTGCGGCGGTCGGCGAAGCCATCGAGGTGCCGGACATGCTCTGGTAGCGGTTGCCGGGAGTAGTGGAGTAGACGTCCTGGCCAGGGGCCGCCAGGTCGACGCCGACTTTACCGACGTTCGAGAACGAGGCCAAGCCACCTTTGTCGTTGCTGGCCGCGATCACCATTAAGTGCTCGCTGTCGAAGGACGCCGGGTAGCGCGGGTCTTTGTCGATGTCGTGCCAGCGCAAGGGGCCCCAGGAGTCATTGCCGGCGGCGGCGATCACGAGCGTGTTGTGCGTCTGACCGATGTGTTCGATGGTCTCGGCGACGATGCGACCACCCTCGTTCACTTTCTTGCCGAAGGAGCAGTTGATGATGCGAGCGCCGTGGCGAGCGGCATACAGGAAGGACTCGACGACGTCGCGGTCCGTCTCGTCGCCGCTGTTGGGGACCGTACGGATCGCCATGATGCGCGCGTGCGAGGCGATGCCGGCGATGCCTTTGCCGTTGTTCTGTTCGGCGCCGATGGTTCCGGCGACGTGGGTCCCGTGCGAGTGCGTGTCCATCGGATTTCCGGTGGCAACGCCGTCGCGACGACTGAGAGTGTTGATCCCGTAGACGTCGTCGACGTAGCCGTTGCCGTCGTCGTCGATGCCGTTGCCGGGAATTTCACCTTCGTTGACCCACATCACGTTCTTGAGGTCTTCGTGGTTGTAGTCAACGCCGGTGTCGACGACGGCCACGATCACGGACTCGGCGTTCCGCGCCGGCAGGTTCGCGTAGGCGCGGACAACAGAGACGCCGTTTTGAGCGGCGTCGCGGAAGGCCCACACGCGCGACGCCTGGGGATCGTTGAAGTTCGAAAGCACCTCGAGGTCTTCGAAGTTCTTTAGCTTGCGCCCAGCTTCGGCGAGCCTGCGCGGGGCTGCGATGAACGATTTTTCTACCCACTCAACGCTCGGGTCCTGCAGCAGCTCGTTCTCCAGGGCGATCGCATCCGTCGTTTCCAGGCGCCAGACCTGCCCGAAGAGGTGCTCGTGGCCTTGGATCCGTGAGCTCTCGGGGAGGCGCGCGTCTGCTTTAAGTTTAAGAAAGAGGGTCGTTTGTTCAAAGCGAATGCTCTGGGCCTGGGCCAGGGCCGCGGTGAAAAGCACGATTATAAAGAGGAGAGACTTCATAATAACCTTCTGTGGTTAAAGGGGGGGATGAACGTCGTGTTCCCTTTGAGGCTACGTCTTTTAACGTGATTTCAGACACTTAAAATCTCTTACATTTCCACATTAGGGTGGAATCTCTGAGAAAAGAGGGGGTAAAGTCTTACCTTTTTACACGGCTACCAAGGCCAAGCCGGGGCGGTTGATACAATTGCTTTTATAGAGGCAAGAAATGCTCGCCGTCGAAATTTCTGATTTCGAAGGGGAGAATGGAAAGAAAACAAGGTTTTACTGCGTGTTCATACGAGTCTCCATTTTCGCATTGGCAGTTTTGAGCACAGCGTCGCTGCGCGCTGCTGATTTCACGGGATCCATCGGTGGGGTGTCGAACCAGCTTTCCCAGGAAGTGGGGAACGTGGACGGAAACCGCTACAACATGGACCTGAACTTCGACTACCACAGCCGCCGCTCGACGGAGTTCGAGCGCAAACTTACTCTCAACGTTTTGGTGAATGACCAGAACGCCACCATGTACTCCATCAACGAGGCCTACGTTGGCCACCGCTGGGGCCGCTCTGAGATCCAGGTAGGCCGGGCCATCATCGACTGGTCGGACATGGACGCTCACTGGAGCTTCGGTAAGCTCAACAACCGGCAGAACTTCAACGGATTTGAGCCGGGCCAGGAGGGCTTGATCGGGGTGGTCTTCAAGCGGCGCTACGAGAACGGCATCCGCTTCCACGTCTTCGGAACTCCCTTCTACGTCCCGGAGATGAACCCCTCCCTCGAGATCGACAAGCAGAACGGCACGATCACCTCGCGCAACCCCTGGGCCAAGCCACCGGCGTCGGCCGCGAGCATCGAGGGCCGCGACATTCCCATCTTCTACGACGTCGACTACCCGGAGATTTCGGAAGTGGTCATGAAGCCGGCCGGCGGGATCAACGTCGGCTGGGCCAACAAGCACTGGGACGGAGGCTTCTTCTACCTTCGCAAACCGGAGAACCAGCTCTCGACGCTGGTCGACATCTCCTACAACCCGGGCGACGACATCATCAACGCGCGTGTGACCCCGCAGTTCTACTACCACGATATCTACGGTGGAAACTTGCGCTGGAAGAACAAAGACGTAACGGTGTACTTGTCCGCCATCGCGGTTCGCCCGAACGACTATCCGATCGGGGACCCTCTCACCACCCAGTACACGCAGATCGAAGTAGAGAAACGCCGCGAGGACTACGTGGGCGGCGGCATCAGCCGCGAGAACGATCGCCTCGGCATGGGCATGGACTACGTCGCGCGCCTCTCGCCCTTCAACAAGGAAGAGGACATCCTCGCCGAAGATCCGCGCTGGAACCAGGCGGTGCACGGCTGGTTCCGTTACCGCTTCAACCGCTTCTTCCAGCTCTCGAGCGACCTGAAGTGGGACATGCTCACGACGGACCGCTTAGCGATGGTCCGCGCGAGCTACTTCCCGACGCGCAACATGGTGCTCAACGTCGGCGTGAACATGATCGGTACGCCGAGCGATGGCCGCTCGTACTGGAGCCCCTACACCAACAACGACGCAGTCTACGCCGGACTGCGCTACCTGTTCTGAGGTCTGCTATGAACCGCATCTTCACTCAGTTCGTCGCTCTCCTGCTAACCCTGGGCGTGTTCGCCGGGTGTTCGGATCTGAAGAAAGCGTCCAAGGGCAAGGCCACCATCGAGAGCCGTCGCTTCAACGCCGGCTGCAAGCTGGTGGTCGACGAGTTCAAGAAGATCCTCGAGAAAGACATCTCGGGGCAGATCGACTGCCTCCAGAAAAACATCGACCTCTTCATGCGCGTCGTCGAGAGCGGCCGCCCGGGGTACCTGTCCCGCACCGCCTTCGAACAGTACGTCACGAAGAACGTCCCGGACTTCGATCCCTCGAACGTCAAGGCCATCAAGGCCATCTTCGACGTGAGCCACCTGCTCTTCGGCGAGGACCGCGAGTTCCTCTCGCCGGCGTCGGTGCGCAAGATCTTCGACTTCCTCTTCCTCTTCAACCGCGAAATCCCGAAGATCTATCCCTTCTTCAAGAGCAAGGAAGAGACGCCCTTCGCGCTCCACGACCTCCAGCGCATCCGCGTCTACAAAGCGGCCGACTCGATCGCCCGCGCGCTCATCGACATCTTCAAGGTCGACCGCGGCGGCCAGACGCACAAGCTCGACATCGTCGAACTCCTCGAGAGCTTCTCCTCGGAGAACACCGACGACGTCATCGACAAAGTGAAGTCGGTGCTCTTCGTGAAGAAGATGATCCTCGGCGGCGCGAACGAGATCATGACCCACGTCGAACTCCAGGAAGCCTTCTACAAGCTCGCGCCGGCCGTCAACGTGGCCTTCGACATCTACCGCGTGCGCTTCATCGACCTCAACCAGAAGGGGCTCCTCGAGCTCGTCGCCAACGACCTCGAGATCCTCGAGCGCCTGCTCTTCTACCCGAAGACCTCCAGCGAACCGCTGGTGTCCATCGACGACCTCATCAAGGCCGTGCCTTTCTTCCTGAGCGAGGAGACGAAGTGGCCCGACCTCGCGAAGTACCGCGCCGAGATTCTGCAGGCGAAGGTGCTCCTCACCTCGGATCGCCAGTGGACGGAGAACGAGAACCTCGCCGGCGAAGAGCAGATCAAGCCCCTCGACCTTTCGGTCCTCCTGGGCCACGCGAAGGAGCTCGCGCGCCGCGGTTCGACCTTCCACCGTATCTACGAGTTCTTCCGGCCCTACCTCGATTCTCCGGGCGCCGTGAACATCAACTTCAACCAGTACCTCCTCCAGTTCCCGACCCACGAGCAGTACGTGAAGGACTTCGCGCGCATCTCCCGGGACTACCGGTACTTCTGGGGTAGCTTCGAGATGCCCTACTACACGCACAGCTTCCGGCGCAACGCCGACGGGATGAGCGAAGCCGCGCTCATGGAGTACGCGCTCTTCATCATCGCGCGCCGCTACGGCCAGCCCTCCGGCGGCGTCCTCGGCTTCGGCATGAACCTCGCGCACGTGCAGAACCTCATCCGCGTCTTCAACAAGCCGCTCATCGAAGAAGGCCTCTTCATGGATGGCCGCCAGCGGAGCACGGCGAATAACATCGCGCTGCTCTCGACGCTCTTCCAGCACATGTCGAACGGCGACAGCCTCATCAACGTCGACGAGGGGTCAGCCTTCTTCTCCCAGGTCTTCGTCTCGATGAACCACTCGGGCTGGTTCCAGGAAGAGATGGGCAAGCGCTGCGCCGTCGACGACCAGGGCCGCACCACCGACATCGCCTGCCATCGGCAGAACTACTTCAACCTGGTCTGCGAACGCTTCCGGCCGCAGTTCCCCTTGCTCTTCGAGGCCCTCGGGATGAAGGGCTGTAACGACCCGGGGAACCGTGCCTGGGCGAACAACTACCTCGACACGATGGAGTTCGTCGCGCGGACCTGCTCGAAGTTCGACGACGGCACTGACGTTCCGATCGGTGAGAGCGACTACATGCCTCTGATGGTCGTGGCGATGACCATCGAGGGAACGATCATGCGCTACGACGTGAACAAGAACAACCGGCTCGACCCGGCGGAGATCCGTACGGCCTACAACAATACCTTCGAAGCCGCCATCGAGGCTCTCGTGAAGGACCAGGCGCCGATCTTGAGCAAGCTCCCGTTCAACATCGGAAGCGGGGTTTCTCGCAAGATCTTCTACTACCTGATCAAGTACAAGGCGCTGCCGGAGAAGACGAGCCAGTACCTGAAGCTTCTCACGATCGGGCCCTCGACGGCACACCGGGACACCATTGCTGCGGTGCTAAAGATCATCACTCAGCAAAACGCCTCTTCGGGCCCGAAGTTTGACTGCGAACGCCTGCGATAGTTAGTAGCGCACAAGCGGCATATTTGTTAGCGTGGGAATCTCGAAAAGTGAGATTCCCATGGCCCTCGAAAACGCCCTCGTTAAGCTCGACGACTTCAAGGCTCGGCTCCCCGAGTTCAAGCAGACTCTGACCACCATTCGGAGGTCACTTTGACGTCGACCGTAAGTCGCAGCGTCTAAGAGAAATCAGCGAGCTCGAGGCCCTCGACGGATTCTGGAACGACGCCGAGAACGCCGGAAAAATTCAAAAAGAAAAGTCCCTGCTGGAAGATTCGGTCAACACTTACTTGCGCCTGAAGACAGCGCTCGATGACTTCGAAGTCCTCCTGGAGATGGCGGAGATGGGCGACGAGTCCTCCCAGGCCGAGGCGCTCACCGCGTTTCCGCTTTGCGAGAAGGCGGTCGCGGAAGCCGAGAAGAAGGCCCTGCTCTCCGGCGAGCTGGATCCGAACAACGCCATCGTCACCATCAACGCCGGCGCCGGCGGCACCGAATCCTGCGACTGGGCGGGCATGCTCCTGCGCATGGTGCAGCGCTGGGCCGAGCAGCACAAGTTCAAGGTCGACGTGCTAGACTTCAACTACGGCGACGCGGCCGGCATCCGTAGCGCCACCCTCCAGGTCTCGGGGCCCTTCGCCTTTGGCCTGTTGAAGAGCGAGTCCGGCGTGCACCGCCTGGTGCGCATTTCGCCCTTCGACGCGAACGCGCGCCGGCACACTTCCTTCTCGTCGATGTACGTCTCGGCGGAAGTCGACGACTCCATCGAGATCGAAATCCTCGACAAAGACCTGCGCATCGACGTCTACCGCTCCGGCGGCGCCGGCGGCCAGTCGGTGAACACGGCCGACTCGGCGGTCCGCATCACGCACATGCCCTCGGGCATCGTCGTCGCCTGCCAGCAGGAACGCAGCCAGCTGCAGAACAAGCTCAAGGCCATGAAGATGCTCAAGTCGCGGCTCTACGAGCGCGAGCTCGAGAAACGCCGGGAGGCGCAGGACGCCGTCGAGGCGACGAAGAAAGACAACGCCTGGGGCTCGCAGATCCGCTCCTACGTCCTGCACCCGTACCAGCTCGTGAAGGACCACCGCACGGGCCACAGCACCTCGCAGGCGCAGGCGGTGCTGGACGGCGACCTAGATGATTTTATGAAGGCCTACCTCCAGTGGCAAAGCCTGGGTGGGAAGCCGCTGGAGGATGACAACGATGAGCTCTAACCTCACCGAATCGGGGAAACTTATGAAAGACAAACACGTCACGCGCTGGACCAGTCACTTCTCGGAGCAGATGCACGTGCGCCTCGATAAGCGCCGGAAGCTCGAGGAGCTGGGACTGCCCGGCGGCGCCTACAAGAACCACCTCAAGCCCGACACGCACTTCCAGACCCTCGTCGACCGGTACGGCGTCCTCGAGAAAGACGCCATCGGCCAGACGCCCGACTACCGGGTCGCCGGGCGCGTCCTCATGGTGCGCGACTTCGGCAAAGCCGCCTTCCTCACCTGCGACGACGGTACCCACCGCTTCCAGCTCTACGTGAAGAAGGACGTCACCTCCGAGGCCGGCTTCGCGCAGTACAAGCTCCTCGACTACGGCGACATCGTCTGGGCGTCCGGCGACGTCTTCAAGACCATGAAGGGCGAGCTCTCGCTGAACGTGAAAGACTTCGCCATCATCACGAAGTCGACGCGCCCGTTGCCGGAGAAGTTCCACGGGCTCACCGACCCGGAGCTGCGCTACCGCATGCGCTACGTCGACCTCGCCATGAACCCCGAGGTGCGCGAGAAGCTCAAGCTGCGCTCGGAGATCGTGCGCTACATCCGCGAGTACTTCTACCGCCTCGACTTCTTCGAGGTCGAGACGCCGATGATGCACGCCATCGCCGGCGGCGCCGCCGCGCGGCCCTTCAAGACCCACCACAACGCTCTCGACATGGAACTCCACATGCGGATCGCGCCGGAGCTCCACCTCAAGCGCCTCATCGTCGGCGGCTTCAACAAGGTCTTCGAGATGAACCGCTGCTTCCGCAACGAGGGCCTCTCGCTCAAGCACAACCCGGAGTTCACCTCCATCGAGTTCTACTGGGCCTACGCCACCTACGAGGACCTCATCCAGCTCACCGAGGACCTCATCGCGGGCCTAGCCCGCGACGTGCTCCGGAGAGACACGATCACCTTCGGTGAGCGGGAGATTAACCTCCAGGGGCCCTACGCCCGCATGACCATGCGCGAAGCGGTGGCCAAGTACACCCAGTCGACGCCCGCGCAGGTGATGGACGCCGCCCACCTCAAAGGCCTTCTGAAGGACTCGGAGATCGACCCGAAGACCATCGCCGCCGCCGGCTGGGGCAAGCTGCTCACGCTCTGCTTCGAGGAGTTCGCCGAGAAGCACCTCATCCAGCCGACCTTCATCACCGAGTACCCGACGGAGGTGTCTCCGCTTTCTCGTCGCAACGACGCGTACCCCGAGTTCGTCGATCGCTTCGAGTTCTTCATCAACGGCTGGGAGATCGGCAACGCCTTCTCCGAGCTCAACAACCCCAGCGACCAGCTCGAGCGCTTCGCCGAACAGGCGATGGCCAAGGAGGCCGGTGACGCCGAAGCCTGCGACGTCGACTACGACTACGTGCGGGCCCTCGAGTACGGCATGCCACCGACGGCGGGGCAGGGCATCGGCATCGACCGTTTGGTGATGGTGCTCACGGATAGCCCGACGATCCGGGACGTGATTCTTTTCCCACTGCTGAAGAAAGAAGACTTCGGGGGTGAGGAGAGCGGTGAAGCCTAATCCGCCCGCGCTGAGTTTTTCGCTGGTACGAGTTTTTCTCGACCAGCGCAGCACCTGGCGCCTGCTGATTTTTACGGTCTTCGGCTACGCCTTCTCTCTGGCGGTGATTCTCTCGACCCTCGGACTCATGGACGGCTTCTCGGCGACGCTCTTGGCGGGCCTGCGTAAGAGCGCCGGCGACGCCCTCGTGACTCCGCGCCAGGGTTTCGCCGATGTCACGGCGTCGCTCGCAGAGGAGTTCACCTTCGCTGGGGCCAGTGCCCTCGCTCCCGTGGTGCAGACGGAAGCCTTCCTCGTGGCCGACGATAAAGCGCAGGGCGTGCTCGTCCGCGGCGTCGATCCGGTGGAGCTCAAACGCGCGACCGGCCTCGACCTTCAGCTGGCGCCGGGCACGCTCGTCATCGGCGACGCCCTCTGGCGCGAGTGGGGCCTGGCCGCCGGCCAGTCGGTGGCGCTCATCCTCACGAAGGGCGGAGAGGGGAGCGGCTCCCACCTCGCGAGCTTCCAGCTCGGGCCGCCGGTGAAGCACAACATCCACGAAAAAGACGCGCGCTACGTCTACGTCTTGCGCACCGAGCTCCAGGAGCACCTCGGCCTCGAGCAGCGCGTGAACCTTTTCCTCGTCGCCCTCGCGCCGGCGAGCGCCAGCATCCGGGCCGTCGAAGCCAAGCTCGGGCGCCTGCGCGAACACCTCGGCCGCGACTGGAACGTGCGCGCCAGCTGGCAGGAGTTCTCCACGCTCCTCGAAGCGGTGGAGGTGGAGAAGACCTCGATCGCCATCATCCTGCAGCTCATCGTCGTGGTGGCGGTGTTCAACATCGCCGCCTTCCTCATCACGCTCCAGTCGCGCAAGGTCCGCGAGTTTTTTCTCCTCAACGCCCTCGGGATGCCCCGACGCGTCTTCGTGCACTTCGCCGCGAAGCTGATGGTGGGCCTGTGGGCCACCTCCTGCGTCCTGGCGATGGGGCTGGTGAAGGTGTTCAACCTCCTCCTCGCCCACGCGCCCTGGCTCGCCGTCCCCGGTGACATCTACGTGCTCACGCGGCTGCAGGTGCTGCTCGCCCCCGCGGACTACCTCGTCGTCTTCGGCCTCGCCCTCCTGTGGATGCTCATCCTCGGCGCGATCGCACTCTACAAGATGAAAAGAACCGGCCTCTTGCGTGGCCTTCGTCAGGAGTTTCAGTAATGGCAAACCTCCAGCTCTCCAAAGTCGAGAAGGCCTACGGGCCCACGCGCGTCCTCAGCGGCATCGACCTCGTCATCGAGCGGGGCGAGCGCGTCGCCATCCGAGGAGCCTCTGGCTCGGGGAAGTCGACACTGCTCTACCTGATTGGTGGCCTCGAGCGGCCCGACCGGGGCCAGGTGCGCTGCGAGGGCGTCGACCTCGCGAGCCTCGACGACGAAGCGCTCGCCGAGTACCGCAACTCGAGTGTCGGCTTCGTGTTCCAGTTCCACTTCCTCCTCCCGTCGCTCAGCGCACGCGGGAACGTGCTGCTGCCGGCGCAGATCGGCGGTGCGGACCTCTCGAAGATCCGTCAGCGCTGCGAGGCACTCGCCCAGCGACTGGGAGTCGCGCATCTGCTCGACAAGTACCCCCACGAGCTCTCCGGTGGTGAGCAGCAACGCGTGAACATCCTGCGCGCGCTCAGCCTTTCCCCAGGCCTGCTCCTGTGTGACGAACCCACCGGCAACTTGGACTCCAAGAATTCGCTGAACGTGATGGGGCTGCTGCGAGAGCTGGCGCAGGAGACCCGCGCTACCCTCCTCGTTGTGACACACGATGATAAAATGGCAGATCAGTTCGAGCGTAAGATCGTCATTGAAGATGGTCAGATTATCCGATAGTATGGGGCAGATTTTATAGATATCAACACGTTAAGAGCCCCTTTGATGCGAGCTTTCTGGCCTAGATTTGTGCTTTTCATTGCGCTGAGCCTGACGCTTTTCGCACCAGCGAGCTTTGCCCAAGAGCTCATCGGCCCCATCAAAGATCTCTTTTTGGTCGACGACATCGAGGTCACCGGCAACCGCAAGGTCGAAGCCGAAGCCGTGCTCGAGCGCATCTCGACGAAGACCGGCCAGCAGCTCGACAACTACCTCGTGCGCAAGGACCTTCAGCGCATCTACGAGATGAAGTACTTCGACGAGGTCGAAGCTTACCACAAGAAAGCGAACGGGAAGAACATCCTGCTCCTCAAGCTCAAAGAAAAGCCCATCATCGCCAAGGTCGAGTTCTCCGGGAACGACGAGATCGGCGAGGATGACCTCAAGGAGCAGATCAAGACCAAGGACTTCCAGATCCTCGACGTCGCGACGCTCAAGGCCGACCTGCTGGCCCTCGAGAAGCACTACGAGGAGAAGGGCTTCTTCATCGCCCAGGCGAGCTACGAGGTCGAAGACCAGAAGAACGGTGCGGTCAAGGTCGTCTTCAAGATCAAAGAGTACGACAAGGTCATGGTGAAGAAGATCACCTTCCTCGGCAATAAAAGCATCGGCGACGACGAGCTCAAGAGCTTCATGCAGACGCGCGAGGAGAGCCTCTTCGCGGGCCTCTCAGGATCCGGCAACTTCAAGGAAGTGAACTTCCAGACCGACATCGAGCGCCTCAAGTACCTCTACAAGACCAAGGGCCACCTGCAGGTGAACGTCTCGAACCCGATCGTCACGGTCTCCGAAGACAAGCGGTGGATCTTCATCACCGTCCAGATCGTCGAGGGGCCCCAGTTCACCGTCAACAACGTCTTCTTCAACGGCGAGCTTCTCTTCACCGAGAGCGAGCTCACGGAGAAGGTGAAGATGAGGGCCGGCGACACGTACAACGAGGAGAACCTGCGCCTCGACATCCAGACGCTGACGGAGATGTACCAGGACAAGGGCTACGCCTTCGCCAACGTCCTGCGGACCCTCGAGATCGTCCCGGGTGAGAACAAGGTCGACGTGGTCTTCTCCTTCGAGAAGGGCAAGATCTGCTACTTCGGGAAGATCTTCGTGAAGGGCAACACGAAGACCCGCGACAAGGTCATCCGCCGCGAGCTCAAGATCCACGAGGGGCAGATGTACACCGGCTCGGGCCTTCGTACGTCGAAAGAGAACGTCAACCGTCTCGGCTTTTTCCAGCCGGAAAGCGTGATCTTCAACACCGTCGCGCAGAAGGGGAAGGACAACATCCTCGACGTCGAGATCTCCATCAAGGAGCGCGCCACGGGCCAGGTTTCCGTCGGTGCCGGTTACTCGACTGCCACGCAGGGATTCCTGCAGGCGTCGATCGCCCAGAATAACTTCCGCGGCCTGGGCCAGAACATCAACTTCAACATGTCGGTGGCGGCGAACCAGCAGATCTACAACGTCGGCTTCACCGAGCCCTACCTCTTCGACACGAAGTGGACCGCCGGCGCCGACTACTTCCGGACCATCTCGAACTTCATCCGCTCCTTCGGCTACGAGAAGCACGGCTTCGACGTGCGCGTGGGCTATCCGATTTTTGACTATACGCGGCTCTTCCTGACCTACCGTTACGAGGACAATTCGATCACGCGCGTGGCGAACCCCACCATCGACCCGAAGCTCGAGAACGGCTCCGCGGGCTCCGTGCAGACCTCGCTGGTGCACGACAAGCGCAACAACATCTTCGAACCCACCGCCGGCGTCTACGGCTCGACCTCTCTCGAGTACACCGGTGTCGGCGGGATCCAGCGCTACCTGCAGGCCAACGTCGAAGGCCGCTACTACAAGCCGATCTGGGGCGACCTGATTTTCCGGACCCGGGGCCTGGCGGGGCAGATCTTCCGCACCACCGAGCGCGGCATCCCGCGCATCGAGCGCTACTCCATGGGGGGCGCCCGCAACATGCGCGGCTTCCGCCTCGAAGACATCGGCCCTTTGATCGAAGCCGAAAACAAGCTCACCGGCGCGACGGACACCTTCAACAAGGGTGGTCTCTTCCAGGTCCTGACGACCTTCGAGCTCGAGCACCCGATGATCAAAGAAGCGGGGCTCAAGTGGGTGCTTTTCACGGACATCGGTAACGTCTACGAAGAGCGCATCGGCAAAGACGGGGACTTCTCCCAGCGCGCCAACTACGGCTTCGGTTTCCGCTGGTTCTCACCGATTGGCGTGCTGCGTTTTGAGTTCGGCTTCCCCGTGAATAAGCGTGAGCGCGAAGCGTCGAATCAATTCCACTTTGACATAGGACAACTCTTCTAATCAGTGCTAGATTTTTTGGTAGACGTTCCATGAGGGAGTAACACCATGAAAATCTTTAGTTTTGTATTTGTTCTATCGTTCGCCTTCAGCGCCCTCGCGCAGGCTTCCGTCACCGTGGGCCTGGTCGACGTCCAGCGCGTGCTGGTGTCGATCAAGGAAGGCAAGTCCGTGATGGCGAAGTTGGAGAAAACCTTCAACGACAAGAAGACCATTCTCAAGAAGGACGAAGAGGCCATTAAGAAGATGGGCGAGGACCTGAAGAAACAAGCCGCCGTCCTCAGCGAGCAGGCGCGCGTCGAGAAAGAGCGCAAGATGCAAGAGCAGATCATGCAGGTGCAGACGAAGGCCAACCAGTTCCAGTCGGAAATGCAGAAGATGGAGCAGGACCTGAAGAAGCCCATCATCGACAAGCTCCGTCCCATCATCGAGGAAGTTTCGAAGAGCTCGAGCGTGAGCATGACCTTCGAGCTCGGGAGCGCTCCGATCATCTACGCTGAGTCGAAGAAAGACATCACCGAAGACGTGATCGCCGCCTACGATAAAAAATATCCGGTGAAGTAATGCGCTTCTCTGCGCTGACCGCCGCCGACCCAAGTCTGCAGACGCTGAAGGCGTCACCGGACTTCGAGGTCGTCGGTATCCGCCTCGCCGCCGAGCTCGAAGCCGGGGCGCTGGTCTTCGTGAAGAACGCGAAGTTCCTCGCGGCGCTCGACGCCGCACTCGCGAAAGCGGCTGCTCCGGTCGCCGCCGTCCTCGACAAGAAGCTCTGGGAGGGGCTAGGGGAGAAGCAGGCGCACTGGGAGAGTTCTCTGGCCTTGCTGGCGATCAGTCCGAACGTTCCCCTGAGCATGGCCCGACTCTCGCGGCCACTCTTCGAGGCTCAAGCCGGGGACCGGCAGTTCGCGGTCGACGGCCGACAGTTCGGGAACTGCGAGATCCATCCGAGCGTCATCATCGCCCAGGGCGTCCAGCTCGGCGAGCGCGTGAAGATCGGAGCGAATGCTCGCGTCCACTCCGGCTGTGTGATCGAGAGCGACGTTGAGATCGGCGAGGGCTGCGAGCTCTTCGCCAACGTCGTCGTCTACTCCCACACACGCATCGGCAAGCGCGTGCGCGTGCACGCCAATACCACGATCGGCAGCGACGGCTTCGGCTACGTCCACGACCAGGGCGTGCACCACAAGATCTGGCATATGGGTGGCGTGGTGATTCACGACGACGTTGAGATCGGCGCCAACTGCTCCGTCGACATGGGCGCCTTCACTCCCACCGTCATCGGCGCCGGAACAAAAATCGATAACCAAGTGCAAGTGGCACACAACGTGAAGCTCGGCCGCGGCGTCATCGTCTGTGGCCAAGCGGGCATCGCCGGGAGCGCGGTACTCGAGGACTACGTGGTCCTCGGCGGCCGCGTGGCCATTGGCCCGGACGCGCACATCGGCATGGGGTCCCAGGTGGCCGGCGGTGCCATGGTGAACGAGGGCGCCGTGTGGCCCAAGGGCTCGGTGCTCGGCGGCCATCCGGCGCGCGACCTCAAAGAATGGATGAAGACCTTCGCGTGGGTTCGAAAGAACGCCCTCAAGGCCTAAGGAGTTCCTATGTTCATGGACACGGCAGCAGTGATGAAGTTTCTCCCGCACCGGGACCCCTTCCTCTTCATCGACAGCGTCACGCGTCTGGAGTTTCCGGAGGCGCTGAAGGACGTGGCGGGGCCCTGCAAGCCCACGGACCTCATCGGTGGCAAAACATTCTGCCGCTTCGACGTGCGGCCCGAGACGAAGGTCCTCGAAGGCCACTTCCCGGGCTATCCCATTCTCCCGGGCGTCGTGCAGGTGGAGATGATGGCCCAGGCATCGGCCTTCCTCATGATCCGTTGCTTCGACAAGCCGCTTGATGAAATCAAGCTTGATGTTGCTCTACTTGGAGTGGAGAAAGCGAAATTCCGGCGCCCGGTTTTGCCGGGGATGCAGTTGGAGATCAACACGACGCTGACGAAGATCCGTGGCCCCATGACGACCTACGACGCGCAGATCCACTGCCAGGGCGAACTCATGAGCGAGTGTAGCTTCCTGGCGAGCCTGCGCTTTAACTAAGATTTTTGAGGAAGCTATGAGTGTAGAAATCGATAAGCTCGCGAGCGTACACCCCGAGGCGAAACTCGCGGCGGGGGTGAAGGTCGGTCCCTTCTGCGTGGTCGGACCGAACGTGGTGATCGGCGAAGGCACCGTGCTCACGTCGCACGTCGTGGTCGAGGGCCACACCACCATCGGGAAGAACAATCGCTTCCTGCAGTTCTGCTCCATCGGGGCGCCCCCGCAGGACAACTCCTACAAGAACGAGCCGACGGAGACCATCATCGGCGACAACAACACCTTCCGCGAGTACGTCTCGGTTCACCGCGGAACGACGAAGCAGGATCGCAAGACTCTCATCGGCAATAACTCGCTCTACATGGCCTACTGCCACATCGCTCACGACTGCACCCTCGGCAACAACATCACCTTCGCCAACTCCGTGCAGCTGGCAGGCCACGTGAACATCGGCGACCGCGTGATCGTCGGCGGGAACACCGGCGTGAGCCAGTTCGTCTCCCTCGGCCGCGGCGCCTACATCGGCGGCGGCTCGGCCATCGACCGCGACATCCCGACCTTCTGCACGGCCTACGGCAACCGCGTGCGCCTCAAGGGCATCAACATCATCGGCCTCAAGCGCCAGGGCCACGACAAGCAGATCATCTCCGAGGTCGTGGACTTCTACCGCACCATGGAGAGCTCGGCGCTCGCGTCGCGCGCCTTCGTCGAGCACAAGGAGCTGATGGCCGAGTTCGCCGGAAATCCGGTGGTGCAGGAGATCGTCCAGTTCATCCGCAAGTCGGAGATCGGCGTCGCTCCTTTCATGATCGGATAACCCATGGCACCGGTACGAGTCATCACCATCGGCTACGGCTTCCTCGGGAAGTGGCACGCGCAGAAGGCCCACGCGCTCGTGGAACTCTGTCGCCCGGTGGCCATCGTCGAGCCCTTCGCGGCCGGCCAGGCCGCCGCGCGGGCCGCCCACCCCGACACCCCGGTGCTGGCGGACTGGCGCGAAGCCAACGAGTTCGACGCGGCGGTGATCGTGACTCCCACGAGTCTGCACTACCAGGTCGCCAAGGACCTGCTCCACGCGGGCAAGCACGTCTTCTGCGAGAAGCCGCTTTGCTCCACCGTCGGAGAGGCACAGGAGCTCGCCGATCTAGCGGAGAAGAAAAAGCTGATCCTGCAGGTGGGGCACTCTGAACGCTGCCACCAAGCGTGGGAGAGGCTGGCCCTTAAATCGCTGCCGGGACCACTGCAACTCAGGATCGATCGCTACGCGCCCTTCAAGGGTCGCGCCACCGACGTCGACGTGGTCCAGGACCTCATGATCCACGACATCGACCTCATGCTCTGGCTCTTCGGGCGCAGACTCAAATCGGTGAGCGCGCAGGGCTTTAAGATTCGCACCTCGAACTGGGACCACGTCACGGCCACCTTCGAACTCGAGGGCGGCATGCTGGCGACCATCACCGCGGGCCGCAACCACGTCCACGAGGTGCGCGCGCTGGAGGTGCTCCACGCGAGCGGTGCCACGCGCGTCGACCTCTTCGCGAACAAGCTGCAGTTCGCCCCGGCCGGTGAAGTCTCGTCCGGTGTGTTCGTGCGCGAGGAGAGCTACGAAAAGCGCGACCACCTGCTCATCGAGCAGCGGGCCTTCTACCAGAGCATCCTCCACGGCCAGGCCGTCATGGTGAGTGGCGCCGAGGGCGTCGCCGCGGTCGCGGCGGTGGAAGCCGTGCTCCGTTCCCTCGCGAGCGCTTCGAAGGTTGAGTTTCGTGCCTGAGGTGTTGGTCGTTGCGGGCGAACCTTCGGGCGAAGAACATGCCCTGAGTTTTCTGCCTCAACTGCAGGCGCTGAGGCCGGAGTTGACATTTTTCGGCGTGGGTGGGCCCGGCCTCAAGGCCCGGGGACAGGAGCAGCTCTACACCCTCGGGCAGTTCTCCAGCATGGGGTTCAGCGAAGTCATCGGCAAAATTCCTTTCTACAAGACGGCGCTCGAGCACCTCGAAGCCGAAGTGCGGCGCCGCCGGTGCCGGGATGCCATCCTGGTCGACTTCCAGGATTTCAACCTTCGTCTCGCGCAACGGCTCGCGAAGTCGGGTGTCCGGGTGTGGTACTACGTGGCCCCCCAGGCCTGGGCCTGGCGTCCCTGGCGGGCGAAGACGCTGGCCCGTTCGGTCCATCGGCTCTACACCATCCTCCCCTTCGAGGAGGAGTGGTTCCGCTCGCGGGGCGTGGCGCAGGTCACGCCGGTGCCACACCCGCTGGTGCACAACTGGGCGGCGGGCATCCGGCGCCTCACGGCTCGTCCCTGGCGAGCCGAGCTTCGGCACTCACCTCGCTTGGTGCTCCTCCCCGGATCTCGTGCCTCCGAGGTGCGCGCGCTCCTACCGGAGTTCGTCCGCACCTGCCGGCTCCTGCGCCGCGAGTTCCCGGGCCTGCACGTCTCGCTGGCTCGCGTGAGCCATCTCTCCGACGAGCTCTACGACTGTGCTCGTCCGGTGGTGGATCAGTGGCTCAGCGACGAGGAGCTTGCGACGCACCTCTTGACCCGCGACGCCGCGCTCGCGGCCAGCGGCACCGTTACGCTCGGGACGGGTCTCCTTGCGCTCCCGACGGTGGTGGCCTACCGCTCGTCACTGCTCAACGAGTTTGTGGTGCGCAGTCTCATCGGGTACAATCGTCCTGTGTCACTGACGAATCTCATCGCCGAACAAGAGGTCTTCCCGGAGTTCCTGCAGCAGCAGGCGCAGGCGCCCCTCATGGCCCGGGCCCTCGGTCGGTTCTGGCGCGAGCCGCGCGAGTGGCTGCGCACTCAGCAAATCCTCGCGGGCCTCTTGTCGCGGGTCACGAGCGGGGAGCGGGCCGTCTACGAGCGCATGGCGCAGGAGATGGGGAAATGAGAGTCTCGACGCTGAAAGACCTGGGGCTGGCGCCGCTCTCCTGGGCCTGGGAGTGGGCCTACCGACTGCGCCGCTCGGGCTACGAGTACGGCTTCTTCGGCCGGGAGTACTTCAAGGTTCCGGTGATCTCCGTCGGCAATCTCACTTTCGGCGGGACGGGGAAGACCCCGCTCATCGTCTGGCTCACCGACGTGCTCGCGGAGCACAGCCTCACGCCGGCCGTGCTCACGCGCGGGTACAAGGGGGACTTCGAGCACGGCGCGGGCCTCATCCGAGCGGGCCAGCGCTTCCGCTTGAACCCGCAGGACTACGGCGATGAGCCGCTCATGATCGCCAGCAAGATGCAGCGCGGAGCCGTCATCGTCGGCAAGCAGCGCGCGAAGAACCTGGTGCGCTACTTCCCCGAAGTGCGCCCGGACGTGGTGCTCCTCGACGACGGCTTCCAGCACCTGAAGATCTACCGTTCTTTCAACATCGTGCTCTTCGACGCGACGATGCCCTACGAGCGTTACAAGACGGCGCCGGCGGGGTACCTGCGCGAAGGGCTGACGGCGCTCAAGGACGCAGATGCGATCATCGTGAGCCGGGCCGATCTGGTGTCTCCGGAGCGACTGCGGGACCTCCGTGTGTTCCTCTCTCGCTTCCACCACCACGGGCCGCTCTGGTGCGAGGTCGGCTACCGGGTCGTGGGCCTGGTGGACGGCACCGGCCATCGGTCTCAGCCCGCGAGCGAGCTCTCCGGGAAGCGAGTGATCGCGGTGTCGGCGATCGCCTCACCGGAAGCCTTCTACCGCACGCTCGAGTCCCAGGGAGCGCAGATCGTCGAGAAGGTGAGCTTCTCCGACCACTACTTCTTCACCGAAACCGACGTCAACGACCTCCTCCTCAAGGCGAGCCGGCACTCGGCCTTGGTGGTGTGCTCGGAGAAAGACATGGTGAAACTGCGGCGCGTGTCGCAGGACCCGCGCCTCTGGTCGCTGCGGATCTGCGTCGAGTTCTTGAGCGGCGAAGACAGTCTTCGCGCGGCGCTGGGCAAGGTCCTACGCCTTGAATCTCACGGCCAGTCCATCTAAAATCAGAGGCTAACAAGGAAGTTCTCCTTTGCGCCGACTCATCCCTTCGCTGCTCCTGTGTCTGCTGGCCCCCGTGCTCACGAGCTGTGCCTGGAACCGGGAAGAGCTGCTGCGCATGTTCAAGGGCAAAGAGCGCACCGACGAAGCGCAGCTGAAAAAAGTCGGCGTGAAAGAAGAGGACCTCAGCAAGTTCGCCGTCAAAGACGAAGCACCGGCACCGCCGCCGGAGAAGCAGCCGGTCGCTGAACCTCCGAAGCCTGCGCCCGTGACGAAGGCGCGCACCGCAGTGATCCCGGCCCCCGTGATCCGGAGCGCACCGGCGAAGGCCGCGCCCGTCGCGCCGGCCAAGCCCACGGACGCCGCCTACCCCGCGGACTACCCCGAGGAGCTGAAGGCCGTCGACGCGAAAGCCGCTGGCAGCTGGGCGCTCTTCCGGCCTACCTTTCGGGCGGACGAGAAGATGATGCTCGACGTGGACTACCTCGGCATGACAGTGGGGAAGGTCGTCCTGCGCTACCGGGGCCTTAAGACCATGAGCGAGAAGCCGGTGCATCACTTCCAGGCCTACTTCAAGAGCGCGCCCTTCTACAGTGCGATCTACGAGCTCGACGACCAGCTCGACACCTTCGTCGCGGCCGACAAGTTCGTTGGCCTGCGCTCGAACCTCGTGCAGCGCGAGAGCAAGCAGAACGTCGACGAAGTCCAGCTCTACGACCGCGAGACCCTGCGCACCACCGCGTACCAGAAGCTCGTGCGCGACGGAAAGACGAAGAACAAGAAGTGGGAAGAGTTCATGCCCCGCTGGAGCATCGACCCCTTGAGCGTGCTCTGGCTCATCCGTGGCATGCCGCTCAAAGAGCGCGACGTGTACTACCTTCCGCTCGTGAACAAGGGCAAGACCCTCGTGCTCGAAGCGACGGTCGAGGGCCGCGAGAAGATCAAGACGAAGGCTGGCGAGTTCTCCACCATCCGCGTGCGCGCGTTCACGCAGTACACCGGCAAGACGCTCAAGAGCGGCGACATGACTTTCTGGCTCTCCGATGACGAGCAGCACACCCTCCTGCGGGCCAAGGCGAAGATCAAGATCGGTTCGGTCTTCGCCGAAATCACGCCGGGGAGCTAGCATGCGGGAAAAGCTCCGGCTCTCGGACCTCAACGTGCTCTACGCCTGTAGCGACTGGGGCCACGGGACCACCGGCCATCGCGTGCTGGCGGACGCCATCACCTTCCGCAACGCCGGCGGCAACCCGCTGCTCATCTGCCTCAAGGGCTCGGTGCTCGACCGCGAAGCCGAGAAGCAGGACATCCGGCGCGTGCACCTGGAGGCCTCCGCGGGCTGGCGCTTCCACCGGCCGCTCTGGCGCCTGATCGCCCAGCTCTTGAAGGGCGCCCAGGTGGACCTCATCCACTGCTACAGCTACGACATGCTGGCGGTCTTCGGCCTCGCGCTCCGCCGCGAGGTGCGCGTGCCGCTCATCTACACCTGCAACGAGGACCTCGCCGAGCGCTACCGGCCCTTCTGGCACGACTTCTTCATCCGGCGCATCGACCACGTGCTGTGCTTTTCGCCCTCGATCGGCGAGCAGGTGTCCCAGGTGCTTCGGATGGGCGCGCGCAAGGTGGGCTTCACCGGCGCGGGCCTCGAGCCGCCGCGCACGCAGATCAAGGCACCGAGCGAGTCTCCCTGGCGCATCTGCACCTACGTCAAGCCCGATGAAGCCGACGTCGAGCGCTTCGTCCCCGTCTTCCTGGCCCTCCCGCTCCTCGAGCGCGACGGCAAGCGCGTGATCCTCTCTCTCGCGACGCGCGGCTCGTGGTACGAGCATCCGCACTACGAACTCTTCAAGCGCACCATCCTCGAACGCGGCCTCGAGCACCATGTGACCTTCCATCCGCAGAGCTGGGGCAGCGGCGCGCTCGCAGGCCAGCACCTCTACGTGGGCCTCGAGTCTCTCTCACCCTTCGAGGACCACGAGCTTGAAGCACTCTTCAATCAGGTCCCTCTTTTACTTCCTCGCACCGCTGCGCGCACACAGCTGCTGGCCGGGGGACGCCTCGGTTTGACCTATTTGCCTGGAGACGTCCGCGAGCTCAAAGTAAAAGCGCAGAAGATATTGGAATCTCGAGAGGGCTACCGGCTAAGTATTGAAAAAGCTTTGCCGGAGCTGGCGGAAAACCATCATTTCGAGCGCTATATTGACGAGCTTTTTCAGCTCTACGAAAGGCTCTCTCTTCAGCGTCTGCGATTCTCCCTGAAAAGACGATCTCCCTTCGTCTCAAGGACCTGAATTCATTTGACCGTAACCGGGGAGATGGCCTATAACCATCACTCTTGTTTCGAACAAGAAACCCTTCGTAGAAGGGTCAATGTCAAAAGAAGGAGGGCACTATTATGCCCACCAAGCAAACTGCAGGAAAAGCCTTTGAGATCCCGGCCTGGATCAAAGGTTACGATTTCGTCCAAGGCGACGAAAAAGAACAGGTCGCAAAATCGGAGTTCGGAGATTTGATCAACTCTACCGGCGCCAAGAACTTCGCGGAAGGCGAAGTCTTCGTCGGAAAGGTCATCAACGTCACCGACGACTACGTAACCGTTGACATCGGTTACAAGCAAGAAGGTCTCGTTCTCGCGAAAGAGTTCCGTTCCTACGACGGCACTTTGAAAGTGAAGACCGGTGACGAAATTCAGGTTTATCTTGAGAAGCTCGAGTCTGCCATGGGCAACCTCGTTCTCTCGAAAGATAAAGCTGAGATCCTCAAAGCTTGGGACAAGATCTCCGAAGCTTGCGAGCGCGGCGAAGCCGTTGAAGGTACTGTCATCGCGAAAGTGAAAGGCGGTCTTTCGGTGGATATCGGCGTGAAGGCGTTCTTGCCTGGTTCACAGATCGATATCCGCCCAGTGAAGAACTTGGACAAGTACATTGGTAAGACAATGGAATTCAAAGTCATCAAGTTCAACAAGAAGCGCGGGAACATCGTTCTTTCTCGTCGTGCGATCCTTCAGGATGAGCGCGGCAAGTTGCGTGACGAAACACTTGCTCAGATTCAAGAAGGCATGATCGTTAAAGGTATCGTCAAGAACATCACCGATTACGGTGCGTTCATCGACCTCGGCGGTGTTGACGGTCTTCTTCACATCACAGACATGTCTTGGGGCCGCGTGAAGCACCCGTCGAACATCCTCAACGTCGGCGACGAAGTGGACGTGAAGATCCTGAAGTACGACTCTTCGAAGGAGCGCGTATCTCTGGGCCTGAAGCAAGTCCAGCCGAACCCGTGGGAATCTGCTAAAGATAAGTACTTCCCCGGCACAAAAGTTTCTGGCGAAATCGTGTCTGTTAAAGACTACGGTGTCTTCGTCGAACTCGCTGACGGCATCGAAGGTTTGATCCACGTCTCTGAGATGAGCTGGACGAACAAGAAAGCCCCAGTCAAAAACTACAACGTCGGCGAGAAGATCGAAGCCGTTGTGTTGGAAGTGGACGTCGACAACAAGCGCATCTCTCTGGGCATCAAGCAGCTCATGCCGAACCCCTGGGATGACCTCGCGAACAAGTACAACGTCGGGAAGAGCGTCTCGGGCACGATCAAGGCGATCGTCGAGTTCGGTCTCTTCGTTGACGTTGGTGAGGACGTGGACGCCCTGATTCACGTTTCCGACATCTCGTGGACCAAGCGCACGATCGACCTCAACAGCGAGTACAAGGTTGGCCAGAAGATCACGGCAGCCGTCGTCTCCGTCGACGCCGACAACCAGAAGTTCTGCCTCGGCCTCAAGCAGCTCGAGGAAGATCCGTGGAAGCGCATCGAAGAGCGCATGCCGGTGGGCTCACAGATCGAAGGCGAAGTCGTTCGTTTGACGGACTTCGGTGCTTTCGTTGAAGTGGAAACTGGCATCGAAGGCTTGGTGCACATCTCTGAAATTTCTGAAGAGCGCGTCGAGAAGCCATCTGACAAGCTCGAGAAAGGCCAGAAAGTGAAAGCCGTCGTCATTTCGATCGACAAGTCGGCGAAGAAGATCGCCCTTTCGATCAAGGCCGTTGCTCAGGGTGAGTTCAAGGCTCACTACAAGCACGAGGACGCGTCTGCCAGCACCCTCGCTTCGAAGCTCAAAGGCTTTAAAGTCTAAGTTCTTCTCCCGCGCATCTGGAGAATCGGGGCCACCTTCGGGTGGCCCTTTTTGTTTGCCTGAGTGATTCTGTCGGCTGGTTAAGTATTCGTCTCGCTCACCGATAGGACCTTGTTAGGACTAAAGGGGAGAGCCTATGTCCCGGTTCGTGGTGTTGGTGATTGGGATTTTTTTTGCTTTCGGTGCGGCGGCGGAGACCTGGTACCTGAGCGGGCATGCCGTCGAGCTCGAGGCTTGTCCCGCGAAGCACTGCCGGATCCAGTGCAGCG
>DAIPJL010000226.1:0-3757 GCA_036770305.1 Bacteriovoracaceae bacterium
GTATTCGATTGACATCGGCCAGATTGAGAAGAAGATTACAAAAAAAACGAAGGTCATTATTCCCGTTCACCTTTACGGCAATCCTGTTGATATGTCCTCTCTTATGCAGCTAGCAAATGCCTACAATCTGAAGGTTCTCGAAGACTGCGCTCAGGCTCATCTAGCGACATGGAGCGGGAAGGGGGTAGGTTCTTTCGGTGAGATGGGTACCTTCTCTTTTTATCCCGGAAAAAATTTAGGTGCTTATGGTGACGCCGGTGCGATCACGCTCGAGAATGAATCTCTTTTTAAACTCGTTTCAATGCACGTGAACCATGGAAGAACTAAGAAATATGAGCATGACTTCTGTGCAGGCAACTTCAGGATGGATGGAATTCAAGCTGCGATCTTAGATGTCAAGCTCAAGCACCTCGCTCGGTGGACGGAGCGACGAATTGAAATCGCTAAAAAATACGACTCGATACTTAAGTATCAAGGCTTCAAAACGATTGATGTCAAGCCTGCTGCTAAATGTGTCTATCACATTTATCTGACGGAGGTTTCTAATCGAGATGAGGTTGCGGAGCACTTCAAGAAGGTGGGAATCCAGTGTGGTGTTCATTATCCGATTCCCCTTCACTTTCAACCTGCTCTGTCTGGACTGGGCTACAAAGTGGGGGACTTTCCTATTACTGAACATGCTGCGAATAGAATCCTTTCGCTTCCGATGTTCGCAGAGTTAGGAGATTCAGAGGTGGATACAGTCATCGAAGAGTTTTTGAAGGTTGCAAAAAAGTAGTACCTACTGGCCAGCACCAGTTAGCACGGTCTTGACTGTCTTTAAAACGATGAGGATGTCCAGCCACAGATTCCGATTCTTCACGTAGTAGAGATCGTACTGCAGCTTCTCGAGGCTATCCTGCGTGGAGAAGCCGTAGCGGAAGGTGACCTGAGCCCAGCCGGTCACGCCGGGTTTCACGAGGTGGCGGAGGTTGTAGTAGGGGATTTCTCTAGCGAGCGTCTTCTCAATTATTTCCGGACGCTCAGGGCGTGGGCCGACGAGGCTCATTTCGCCGCGGACGATGTTGAGGAGCTGGGGAAGTTCATCGAGACGAGACTTGCGCAGGAATTTTCCAACCGTCGTCACGCGCGCGTCCTTGGGTTTTGCCCATTGCGCGCCATCTTTCTCTGCGTCCACCACCATGCTCCGAAGCTTGTAGAGCTTGAAAGGCTTGTTGTGGCGGCCGGTGCGGATCTGCTTGAAGAAGATTGGGCGGCCATGAACGATGAGGAGGAAGGGAAGCAAGACTGCAGTGACGGGCAGCAGCATTGTGAAGAGCGTGATCGCAACGGTCTTATCGAGGGCAGTTTTAATGAGGTCAAAGCTGCGCGACTCCTGGTGGCCGCAGTGCTCGATGAACCAGGACTCGTCGATCGCAGCGAGCGGGATTTTGCCAGAAACGTTCTCCGCAAAGCGCGCGAGGTCCATCACCTCGACGCCGGCCTCGAGCTTCGCGAAGACGTCTTGGTAGAGGTTGGCATTGTCCTTAAGGTTGCGCTCGATGGCGATGAGCTGGGTATCCCCAGAGATGTGCTCGTCGATCTTGAAGCCGAGGTGCGGCCGACGCTGGATCTCGTGTTTGATTAGGTCGACGGTTTGCTGGTTACCGATTAGGACCGTGGAGACCAGACGTTTCTCTCGGGAGAAGAAGCGGAAAAAGAAACGGCGCCAGAAGTAGAGGAAGGGCAGTGCGACTACGGCAGTCAGGACGAGATTCGTCTTCGGCGTTAGTACAGTAAGCCTGTCCGGTGCCACGTAGGTTCCGAGCATGGCGACGATCACCGCTAGAAAGGTCCCGCGCAGAAGCGACACCGCGGTGCCTTCGGGGTTGAAAGTCTTGAGCGTGTACATGCCCTCGATGAAATAAAGTAGAATCCATAGCGGAAAAAGATAGCTGAAGAGATCGTAGTGCTTGGGAAGGGCAGATGGGCCGAGACGCAGGCCCACGACAACCGTTAGCGAAAGGCACAGGATCACGAGATCGATCAGGATGAGGAGAATGGCCTTCGAGCGGTTAGACATGATTGGCGAATCATACACTTAGCTCCTGGGGAGTGGGAATGAGGAGATGGCGCCCTTAGGGATGCTGTGATGCGCGGCAACTCTATTTAGCTAACGAATTTTTGCTTTTATGTTACTTAGGCTATTGCTTCTAACAAGCTTGTTAGTTAATATGAGTTTGCTAACAAAAAAATCAAATTATGTTAGCAGGCGAGGAAAATGAATAAAAAACAAAGGGTTGGAAGGAGGGTCAAAGGTACAGTTGTGGCCGGGGAGTCTTATGAAGCTTATCTTCCCCATAAACTTCCACCCAATCCACCGATCAATCTTGTCGAGATTTATCCTCTTCTAGATCAGGCAAATGCGGCCCTCGGGCGCTTGGATGGGATGAGCCTTGTATTACCAGATTCATCACTTTTTCTTTATATGTATGTGAGAAAAGAAGCCGTACTTTCTTCGCAGATTGAAGGAACGCAATCCTCACTTTCAGATCTTCTGCTCTTCGAAAGCGAGGAGTTGGCCGGGGCACCACTAGATGATGTGGCAGAGGTTTCCAGTTATGTGGCGGCCATGAAATACGGGCTTGAGCGAGTGCGGGAGCTTCCGCTGTCGCTAAGACTCATAAAAGAAATCCATCTTCGCCTGATGAGCAATACTCGCGGAGGACACAAGCAGCCTGGCGAGTTTCGTAGGTCGCAGAATTGGATCGGTGGATCGCGTCCAGGAAATGCGACCTTTGTGCCGCCACCGCCAGAGCACCTCATGGAATGTTTAGATCATTTTGAAAAATTCATTCACGACGAATCCCAAAGTCTTCCAGTACTCGTTAAGGCATCACTGATCCATGTTCAGTTTGAAACCATTCACCCTTTCCTCGACGGTAACGGGCGCCTGGGACGACTTCTGATTACTTTTATTCTCTGTGCCGAAGGTCTCTTGCACCAACCACTTCTCTACCTGAGTCTCTATTTGAAAAATCATCGTGCCGAGTACTATCAGCACCTTCAAAGTGTTCGGGATAAAGGAGAGTGGGAGGAGTGGATTAAATTTTTCTTGCGGGGAGTGATCGAGACGGCGCAACAGGCAACGGATACGGCCCGGGCGATCATCGCGCTTTTTGAGCGAGATAGGAAAAAAATTGAAACTGAAAACCTCAGCGGTGGTACTCTGAGTGTATTTGCTTACTTGCAAAAACACCCCATCACGCCGACGAATAAAATCAAAGCGGCCCTTCAGGTTTCGCTGCCTACCGTCTTGCGAGCGCTTAGAAACTTGGAGGAGATTGGTGTCGTGAGAGAGCTAACGGGTAAAGAGCGTAATAAGGTTTATTTTTATAAAGAGTACCTCGATATTCTTAATGCGGGGACTATGTGAGGCCCTGTCGGCCGTACTACTCTCAAAGATTTCTTACGAAGCTCTGATATTTCAGGATTTCGATGCCATCTTCGATTCGATCGACCTCCACCAGGTAGAGAAGGATATATCGCTTCAGGAGATTTTCTTCCCTCAGTCTTGGCGCATCTACGCAGACGCTCTCGCCGGCGGCCCGGGCTACGCTTACGACGCCAACACCGAACTCCGCTATCACACGGGCACAATTGGCACGTTTGGCTTCGGCTACCGCACCCTCGGTGGCGGAGCGGATAACGACAAGTTCAAAAACTTCGCGGGCTTCAACGCCTGGACCTTGGTGTATACGGTTGGGGTGGATTAGCT
>DAIPJL010000024.1:0-24332 GCA_036770305.1 Bacteriovoracaceae bacterium
AAGATGCACCCACCTTTTTAAAAAGCCCTCGAAAGAGGGCTTTTTTTTTGCCATGTCGAGCCATACAATTAAGACATGAAGCAAAAAATTTATAGAATTCAACTCCTTACTCTTTTCGTCTTCTCATTCCTTAACTTCGTTTTTTTTTACTTTAAGGAAAAGTTGCCAGATAACTTCTATCAGATCTCATCTGATAACAATTCGATAGGTCTTTTCAGCTACTATCTGACTTCAATTCTGGCGCATGTTGGGTTCTATTCAGGCCTATGGGTATTTGCGGCTTTTTTGTTTTTTGGAATAATTTATAGTTTTGTCATTGGAAAAAAACGAAGCCCTTCGGAGGAAATACTTTCTGTCCTGACTGTGAGTGGCTCGCTGTTGATCTGCTATGTGATCTTTCCCGAAACGCTAGGCGAGGGTCTCTCCACTTTCTTAGTTGAGAATTCATCACTTGGAGGACTTCTTACGGCAGTCGTCGCCCATGTTCTTGGGATTTATTATCTTGTTGCTCCGAAGTCGTTTGTGCGCCGCGCCAGGCAGGTTGGGGAATCGACAATCCAACTCTTTGAAGGGATCAAGAAGAAGGATTTCAGTTTTCGTCAGTTTTCATTGGAATCACTTAGCTTCAAAAAAATTGTTGATAGGTTTTTGCCAGTAAAGATGTCTGGGAAAGGCAATCCTGTGGCGCAGCGGTCTAGTGTTAAGATCAACGTGACTGCTCCGGAGGTGAAGCCTGATATGATTCCTGAGCCGAGGAGCCAGGAAGACGGATCCGAGTTCGCTACCGACGAGGGTATCGAAGAAGACGATTTGCAGGATGAGGACACCGCTGAGGTTGAAGAAAGGCCCTTAGGTGAGGATGAATCCGAAGAGGCCGATGAAGAGTTCGAAGAGGTTGCTTCCCCATTCATAAAGGCAACGCAGCCATTTTTTGCTTCAGACGATTTGATCGAATGCGTGAGCCCCAATGAGCGCAAAAGAGCTCAGGATCCAGATCAGGATTATTTCGATCATATCGGTGGCATCATTGAGGATAAACTCAAGGAATTCGGAATTAACTCACAAATTGTGGGCGTCATGAAGGGGCCGGTCGTCGACACTTTTGAACTCAACCTCGGCGCAGGTGTTAAGGTGACGAGCGTATCAAATCGTGCGGACGATGTTAGCCTCGCGCTCTCCGGTGCGCCCATTCGGATGGTTTACCCGATGAAGGGGAAGACCACAGTGGGCGTCGAGGTCCCAAGGAATCCGCGGGACTTCATCTACCTCGATGAAGTGCTGCGAACCCCGGATTTCCGCGAGTCGGCACACAATCTTCCGATCGCCATGGGTAAAGATGCCTACGGAAGACCGTCGGTCGTCGACCTCACGGCGATGCCGCACATGCTCGTTGCTGGAACGACCGGCTCAGGTAAGTCGGTCTTCGTGAACACTCTGCTGGTCTCTCTGATTGTCAAAAACTCCCCCGAGCGACTCAAGCTAATTCTGATCGACCCGAAATCAGTCGAGCTCGCCCTTTTCCAAACCCTTCCTCATCTCATCATGCCCACCGTGACGGATCCTTCGATGGCCACAGTCGCGCTCCTGTGGGCAGTTGAGGAAATGGAGCGGCGATACGCCCTGCTTCGAGAGATCGGCGTCCGAAACATCGATGGCTATAACAAAAAAATCAAAGACGCCGACGGTGCGATGCTTGCGAGAGTGAAGCCTCACTTCGAAGACGACAGCGAAACCTTCACGCTGCCCTTCCTTGTGATCATCGTCGACGAGGTCGCTGATCTTATGCAGTCGAAGCACGGCAAGGAGATCGAAACAAACGTCTCCCGGCTCGCGGCGAAGGCGCGCGCTGCAGGGATCCATCTCGTGCTCGCGACCCAGCGTCCGTCGGCCGATGTGATCACCGGAGTCATCAAGGCCAATTTTCCCACGCGGATCGCCTTCAAGGTTATTACCAACACGGATTCCCGCGTGATTCTAGATACCCAGGGGGGCGAAAAGCTTCTCGGAAAAGGGGATATGCTTTTCAAGCAGGGCGTTGATCTCCTGCGTGTTCACTCGTCCTTTGTGGACGAAAACGAAATTGAGAAGTTGGTTGAAAAGCTAAGCTGTATGCCGGTTCAGTACTCTCAGGCAGCCATGGACTACATCCAAAGCGCCGGCCAGAATCAAATCAGCGCTGATCCGACCTTTGAAAATGAGGACGGTGACGCTGAAGACCCTCTTTTCAAAGAGGCTGTTGATACCGTCTCCCGCACTCGCCAGGCGAGTGCGTCGTGGCTGCAGCGCAGGATGAATGTCGGTTATAATCGCGCTGCGAAATTAATCGAGGCTATGGAAAGAAAAGGGGTTGTGGGGCCGGCCAATGGTGCGAAACCTCGGCAGGTGCTTGTTCCTCCGCCAGATGACCTAACAACCTGATTCTATTTCTCTTTTCTTGCCTGCCCCGACCACTCATGTTAAAAGTACTGCACTTTATTAACTAGCCTCCTGGACTATCCAGGAGGACTCTAGTCATCCCGTTTGGATGGTCCACAAAGTGGTCTGGGATGATTCGATTTAACCAACCAAGGAGATGTTATGTCAGAGTTACAGGTTAAGGACCTCCTCGCCGCTGGTGCCCACTTCGGTCACCAGACTCACAAGTGGAATCCGAAGATGAAGAAGTACGTTTACGGCGAGCGTAACGGTATCTACATCATCGACCTTCAGCAAACCGTTCCACTCGCGAAGAAAGCTTACGAGTTTCTCAAGAAGACATCTCAGTCAGGAAAGTCGGTGCTCTTCGTCGGCACCAAGCGCCAGGCTTCTGAGATCGTCAAGAAGACTGCGGAAGACTGCGGTGGGTATCACGTCACTTCTCGCTGGCTCGGCGGCATGCTTACAAACTACAAGACCGTCGCGGTTTCTATCGACAAGCTCCGCAAGGTTGAGAAGATGAAAGAGAACGGCGACTTCAAGCTCCTCACGAAGAAAGAGCAGTCGAACATCGAAAAAGAAGTCACAAAGCTTGAGAAGAACCTCGGCGGCATCAAGAACATGCGCAAGGTTCCCGGCGCGATCGTCGTGATCGACCCGAACAACGAGCACATCGCGATCAAAGAAGCACAGTGCCTCGGCATCCCAGTGGTCGCTCTGACAGACACGAACTGTGACCCTACCGGCATCGACTACGTCGTTCCCGGAAACGACGACGCTATCAAGAGCATCCAGCTCTTCGCGAACTACTTCGGCAATGCGGTCTCTGAGGGCGGCGCAAAGACTCGTCGCGAGTCTGAAGACGGCGTCACAGACGTGAGTCTCGAGCGCGAGATCCTCGAGAAGTACGAGCGCGACATCGATCTGAAGCTCGGCTCGGACGAAGAATAACTACCACTCCAAAGCAAAAGGACCTAATCATGGCTTACACAGCTACTGACGTAAAAAACCTTCGCGAGCAAACTGGCGCGGGAATGATGGATTGCAAGAAAGCTTTGGACGAGACGGGTGACTTCCAGAAAGCTGTCGACTGGCTCCGCGCCAAGGGTCTCGCCGCCGCAGCGAAGAAGCAGTCGCGCGTCGCCGCCGAAGGCCTCGTTGCGGCCTTCGTGAAGGGGCAAAACGCCGCTGTCGTTGAGGTGAACTGTGAAACTGACTTCGTCGCCAAGAACAGCGACTTCCAAGCCTTCGTTGCCGCTGCTGCCCAGATCGCAGTGGAGCAGAAGCTTTCTACTGTCGACGCTCTTCTCGCGGCGAAGATGAGCAATGGCCTCACCGTCAAAGACGCCGTCTCTGAGCTCACGATCAAGATCGGCGAGAAGATTGACCTCCGTCGCATGAGCACACTGGCTGTGTCCGGCGCCGGATTCATCGGCAGCTACGTCCACTCAGGCAAAATCGCAGCCATCTGCGCGATCGATTCAGACAAGGAAGTTTCTGGCCACGAAGCGGCTCAGGAACTGGCGAAAGACCTCTGCATGCAGGTCGCCGCAGCCAATCCGATGTTCATCCGTTCTAGCGAGATCGACGAGTCATTCAAGGCTCGTGAGGCCGAAGTCTATGCGGCACAACTTCGCGAACAGGGTAAGCCCGAGAACATGATCCCGAACATCGTGAAGGGAAAACTCAACAAGCTTGCGTCAGAGGTGTGTCTCCTCGAGCAGTCTTTCGTGAAGAACCCAGACCTCACCGTCGCGAAGCACGTCGAAGAGATGGCTGCAAAAGCCGGCGCTAAGTTCGGCGTGAACAAGTTTGTGAAACTTGTCGTTGGCGAGGGTGTCGAGAAAAAAGAAGACAACTTCGCTGAAGAAGTCGCCAAGATGACTGGCGGCCTCGCGAACTAGTACCCGTAAAACTCGAGAGGGGCTTCGGCCCCTCTTTTTTTGAAGGCCAGTTCATGCGATATAAGCGCGTTCTTCTCAAACTTTCTGGTGAAGCACTCGCCGGAGACCAGGGCTACGGCATCACCGGCGAGGTGCTCGAAAAAATAAGTACCGAGATCGCAACTCTTCAAAAAACAGGGTGCGAAGTCGCGGTGGTCGTCGGTGGCGGAAATATTCACCGTGGAGTCGCCGGAGCGACGACGGGGATGGATCGTGCCACCTCCGATTACATGGGGATGATCGCAACGGTCATCAACTCTCTTGCGCTCCAGGACGCTCTCGAGCGCAAGGGGATCTTCACGCGTGTGATGAGCGCGATTGCCATGCAAGAAGTCGCCGAGCCCTACATCCGGCGCCGTGCTGTTCGGCACCTGGAGAAAAAGCGTGTGGTGATCTTCGCCGCCGGAACTGGAAACCCTTACTTCACCACGGACACCACTGCCGCCCTTCGCGCCAACGAGATCAATGCACAGTTGATCATGAAAGCGACGAAAGTTGATGGCATCTATGACAAAGATCCCATGAAGCACAAAGACGCCAAGATGTTCGACCGTCTTTCCTACATGGAAGTGCTTAACAAAGAAATCAAAGTGATGGATTCCACTGCAATCACTCTTTGCATGGACAATGACATGGATATCGTCGTCTTCAATATGTTTGAGGCCGGCAATATCGCGCGGGTTGTCCAGGGCGAGAAGATCGGAACCGTCGTCACGAAAAACCCATAGTTTCCGGCTAAAGGAGTCGCGCCATGATGAAAGATGTGAAAGCCGCCCTTGAAGATCAGATGAAGAAAACTATTTCTTCGTTGCAAACTCAGCTCTCGAAAGTCCGCACCGGGCGCGCGTCGACGAACGTCCTCGATGGCATCATGGTTGACTACTACGGTTCTCCAACGCCCATGAAGCAGGTCGGACAGATCAGTACGCCGGAGGCTCGCGTTCTGCAAATCCAGCCATTCGACAAGACGCTCATTCCGCAGATCGAGAAGGCTATCCTCGCAGCGAACATCGGCATCACGCCGGCCAACGATGGAAACTTCATCCGGATCACCTTCCCCGCCCTCACCGAAGACAAGCGCAAGCTCCTCGTGAAGGACGTGAAGAAGCTCGGTGAGGACGCCAAGGTCGCCATCCGCAATGCTCGCCGCGACCAGAACGACAAGGTGAAGAAAGCCGAGAAGGATAAGGTCATCTCGGAGGATGAGTCGAAGAAAGTCCAAGATGAAGTTCAGAAGATCACCGACAACTACACCAAAGAAGTCGATAAACTCGTCGACGCCAAAGAAAAAGAAGTGATGACAGTCTGATGGATCACGGAATCCGACACGTCGCCATCATCATGGACGGTAACGGACGCTGGGCCAACCAGCGTCTGCATCCCCGCGTGTGGGGCCATGTGCGTGGTTCGGCGGTCGTATCCGACATCGTGCAGGCTGCCGATGACTTCGGCGTCAAGGCCCTTACCCTTTACGCCTTCTCTACGGAGAATTGGTCGCGCCCGCAGGATGAGGTAGGAGTCCTCTTTCGACTCCTGAAAAAGTTTCTCCTCAAGGAGCGCGCTCGGCTTCTCGCCAACCACGTCTGCTTCAAAGTAATCGGGGACACGGAGAGGCTCCCACTGACTACGAGAGAACTCATCCGTCAGTTAGAAGATGAAACGAAGGAGTTCGGTGGGCTGAAACTGACTTTCTGCTTCGGCTACGGCTCTCGCGCGGAGCTGGTGAAGTCGGTCAACAGCTTCATCACTGAGAACCCGGGCCGCGAGATCACTGAAGCGGAACTAGGGGCGCATCTGATGCGACCCGAAACCGGTGATGTGGATCTGCTCATTCGCACCGGAGGCGAGCAACGCATTTCTAACTTCTTGCTCTGGCAGATCGCTTACGCTGAACTCTGCTTCACTCCGACGAAGTGGCCGGACTTTAACCGGAACGAATTCCAGTCGATCTTGAACTCCGTGTCCCGGCGCGAGCGCCGGTTTGGGGCGCTCCCCGCGCAGGCGGACCAAGGGATCAAGCGTCGCAATCCTCTCAACGCTCCTGCGTCGCATGTCCAATAATACTCTGAGGATCATCTCTGGAGTCGTGCTCGTGCTCATCGTGGGTGTGTGCATGGCTTACGGTCCAGCGAGTAGCTTGGTGGCCATCGGTCTGATGGGCGTTTTCGTCGTCGATGAAGTGATGACGAACTTCTACGAGTTGTCGCGCAGCAGTCGGCGCTATTTCATTTCCCAGCTCAGTTTCGTTGCGGGCTACGCCTTCTTCAATTTCTGGCAGATCAGCCAGTCGTCCTTCAACCTATTCATCTCCATCGGCTGTCTCTGGAACATTCTCTGTCTCGTTTACCTTTTCTTCGTCCGCACCAACCGAGAGACACTTTCGGATTGGTTTGTCCGCCTTTCTTGGATTGTGGGAGTGCTCGTTCTCGCGCCAATGATCTGCATTTCGTACCTCATCCACCACCCAGAGTGGAGAATGCTTCTTGGGGCGATGCTCATCCTGACATTCATGGTCGACACGGCAGCTTATTTTTCCGGGAAGTATTTCGGTAAACATAAGTTGTGGGAAGCTGTAAGTCCTAAGAAGACCATTGAGGGCGCCATTGGTGGAGTGCTCGCCTCGGTTTTGTTTACCGGTATTTACTGGCATCACTTTCTAAAGCCGGTAGCCTGGCCCCTTCTCGTGTTCTTCCTCGTATTGGCCTGCTGCGCTCAACTCGGAGATTTGATACAATCTAAGCTGAAGCGGCAGTTCGAGATCAAAGACAGCTCGTCGCTTATCCCAGGCCACGGGGGTGTGTACGACCGAGTCGACAGTTTGCTCTTCGTCGCTCCGTTCTACGCACTCCTCGTCAGTGTTCAATTCCATTAATGGGGGAAGCCCATGCTCATACAGAACGTTCTCATCTTCGTCCTCTTCCTCGGGCCACTGATCTTCTTCCACGAGCTCGGGCACTTCTTCTTTGCTCGGCTCTTCGGTGTCCGCGTGGAAGTGTTTTCCATCGGCTTCGGGCCCAAGTTCTTTCGCTGGAAGCGCGGAGACACCGAGTACGCCCTGTCGGTAATTCCCCTCGGCGGCTACGTGAAAATGTTCGGGGACGATCCCTTCCGCGAGCAGCCCTTAACGCCCGAAGAGCAGAAAGTTGCGTTCAACTGTAAATCCAAGTGGGCGCGCTTCTGGATCGTCTTCGGTGGCCCCTTGGCGAATTTGCTGCTCGCTTTCATGCTCTACTTCGCTCTGGTCGTTGTGGGCGAGAAGGTGCCGGAGACGCGCTTCGGTCATATCCCGCAGAGTTCGATTCTCTACGACCTCGGTTTCCGTAGCGGAGACGCGTTCCGCGAGGTTAACGGCAAGCCCCTCGTGTCCTTCGACGACCTCAACATCGCCGAATCCGAGATCACCGAAATGAAGGTCGAGCGCCTGGGCGTTCTCGTAACTTTGACGCCGAACTATAACGCCATGGCCTTCATCGACCTCCTCATGGAGCACTCGCAAGCCACGCTGCGTGCGCCCTTCCTGGTCGACCCGCAGGGCGGCCAGTGGCTTCTGACCAAGGAAGCGGGGAAGTTTGACCCGAGTCTTTCGCTGGAGGAAATGGCTCTCACCAAGGGTGTTCTCGTGCTGCAGAAAGTGCAGAAGATCGACGGCACGGGTCTGCAGCCGGAGTTCGCTGCCGAGACCGTGGCGATCGAATTGAGCGGTGTCGAAGCGGAGTTCTGGGGTCAGCTCCGGTCGAGGCGCCTCTACCCGGTTGACCAGATGGTCGGCAGCATCGTGATGAGTTCTCCCGCGGATCGTGCGGGGCTCAAGCAGGGCGACATCCTCGTGTCGATCGCGGGGACCCCGGTGAGCAGCTTCGAAGAGCTGCGCCAGCTGGTGCAGAAGGCGAGCGCCGATCAGAAGCTGGCGGTCGGGTTCCTACGAGCCGGAAAAGAGCAAAGCGTCCAGCTTCTTCCTGAGAAACGGACGGTAGAAAAAAAAGAAATCCTCACGATCGGCGTCTACAGTGGAATTCGCCAGGTCTTGCCGCGCATGCGGGAGACGAAAGTCGAGGGCCCGATCGCGGCGATCACAACGGCTTTCAGTCGTACGGTTGAGGGCGTTGTCCGCACGGTTGCGGGCTATAAGAAACTTATCACTAACGAAGTCGGCTTGAAAAATATCGGTGGGCCATTGGCGATTGGGAAGGTGGCCAGTGACTCCTTCAACATTAGCCTGTCGATGTTCTTCCGTCTCATGGCCATCATCTCGATCAACCTCGGCGTGATCAACCTCTTTCCGATTCCGGTCCTCGATGGCGGCCACATCATGTTCCTGGGCTTCGAGCTCGTGAACCGTGGTCCTCTCTCGCGGCGCAAGCTCGAGCTCGCCCAGCGCTTCGGCGTTAGCTTTCTCTTCCTCCTTATCTTCATTGCGATTTTCAACGACATCACTCGTCTCTTTTCGTAATGAACCTGCTGCTCGACACGTCCTACAATCAGATCCTGGCCCTCTACGACGATGAGGGCCAGATCCGAGCGCAGCGGAAGCTCGCGGGCCAGCGCTCGTCTTCTCAGCTGCACCAGGCGCTGCACGAGCTTTTTCAGGAGGCAGGTGTGGCCGAGGGGAGCGTGCCGGTGGTCTCCTACGTCGCCGGGCCGGGCTTTTACACGGGACTCCGTGTCGGACTGGGGGTCGCGGACATGTTCCGACTGCACGGAGCGCAGGTGCGCGAAGTCTACTCCCACGAGCTTCCGCTGCTCCTCGGCGAACGTGACTACTGCTGGATGACGAAGGCCTACCGAGGCGAGGTCTTCCTTGCAGAAGCCGTCGGGGGAAATATCACCACCCGACTGGTGGGACAGAAGGAATACGTCCACAGTGCTCTTCCGAGCCGGATCTACATCCACGACAACGAAGCGCTGGACGATCAGCTGCGCGCGAAGGTGCAGAGCCGCCCCCTGGTGGAGACGCAGAAAATCCTGCTCGAGCGATGGGGCGAGATCCACCGGCTCCTAGGCCCGCAGGAGGGCCCGAGGCCGCTGCTCTATTTCAGAACGGCGGAAGAAGAATTCAGGCCAAACCCATGATCCGGCGGTTCTTTTTCCTACGCAAGAAGTGGTTCTACCTCGCCGTCTTTTTGATGTTTGGAGCGCTGACTTTTTTTCCCGCCTGGACGCGCTGGCCGCTTTTGATTTCCGTCGGAGGGTTCCTGTGGTTGCATCGTCGACGCGAGGTTCCGTGGCGCGACACTCTCAAGAGCGACGGAGAGATTTTCCTTGCTCCCGTCGACGGCGAGGTCGTGAAGATTGGTTTCTGGACCGACTCGGAGACCGGTGAGCGCTTCGGAGAGTTGCGCATCGTCGTGAACCTCACCGACAACTGGGGGCTCCATCTTCCGAGCTCGAGCGAGATGGAATTCTTGAAGGACTTCCCGGGGACGCGGCTCGCCCGTGGCATGCTCGCACGCTTCGACCGCGAGAAGGTGAGCGAGTACGCGCACACGGACATGCTCCTGCGCTCGAAGAACGGCGTCGGAAGCCGCCTGCGTTTCTTGCGTTGTCCGAACGGCCGCTCCCCGCGCATCTGGATGAAATCCGGAGACCGGGGCCGTGGTGCGGCGTGTTTTGGCTATTACGCTTTCGGCGGAAGTCTGATAGTGTTCGTGCCGCAACCGTGCGACATCCTCGTGGTCGAGGGGGAGAAGATTGAAGCTGGACAAACGGTCCTAGCGGTCTTCAAAACGCCGGAGCCAGGAGCAAGCGATGGGTCTCGATAAGCGCAGTCTAGCATTCTTCCTTCCGAATATTTTCACCGCCCTCAACATGGGCTGTGGCTACGCTGCCATCCTTCTGGCCTTCAAAGGCGAGTTCTACAGTGCCTGCATGTACATCGTCCTGGCGGCGATCTTCGATAGCATGGATGGGCGCGTGGCACGCATGACCAATACCCAGTCGAGCTTCGGCGAGCAGTTCGACTCGCTCTCGGATCTCATCTCCTTTGGGATGGCACCGGCCTTCTTGTTTTACTTCCGCTTCCTCCAGGACTCCGGCCGCCCGGGCATGGTACTCGCTTTCTTCTACATGCTCTGCGGAGCGCTTCGGCTCGCGCGCTTTAACGCTAACATCGACAAGGTGAAGAGTGACTACTTCCAGGGCCTGCCGATCCCCGGTGGCGCCTGCGCGGTCACGAGTTTCGTCCTGATCTCGATACGTTTCCCGGAGCTCCTCGAACTTCGGCCTGTGGCGATGGTCTACCTGATCTTCTACGCGCTCTTGATGATTTCTAGCGTTCCCTTCCCGAGCTTCAAGAACTCGCCCTGGATGCGTGCACACCGGAAACAAGTCCTAATGATCATCTTTGTCATCCTCGGAAGTCTTTTCATCTACGAAGAGGTGATGATTCCGATCCTCATCACGACCTATGTTTTTGGTTCACTGCTCTACGTGGCCTTCAACAAAGAAAAATTCGCCGGTGTGTTCGACTGGAAGAACGAGCCCGAGACGGAGGGCTAATGCCCTTCTATAAGGCAACCCTTAGCTACAAGGGCACGCGCTACCTCGGTTGGCAGATCCAGCCGGAGGGCCAGACGGTTCAGGGTGAGCTCAACCGCGCGCTCATTGCGGTTTCCAAAAGCGAAGACATCCATACCATCGGCTCGGGCCGCACCGACGCCGGCGTCCACGCCCTGGGCCAGGTGGTGCGCCTCGAGACGCCGCTGGTGATCGAGCCGAAAAGCTTAGTGCTGGCACTCAACGCGAACCTTCCAGCGGACATCCGCGTGCTTGAGTGCGAAGAGTCTCACAAAGATTTTCATCCAACTTTCGGTGCCGAGTCGAAGTGGTATTCATACTTTTTTGTCCAGTCCCGCTACCCCGATCCGATCATCGGCGAGCTGGTTGCCGAGCAGGGCTTCCCGGTTGACGAAGCTCGCATGAGAGCAGCGGCGAAAGCCTTCTTGGGGACGCATGATTTCGCCAATTTCTTCACCGAGGGAACTGAGGTCAAATCAACAGTGCGAACCATTTTCGAGTGTAGTTTGCATCGTTCCAATCCATACGGCGCGCCGTTTCATCAAGCTGGTGAAGTGTGGGAATTGCGTTTCCATGGAAATGGGTTCCTTAAGCAGATGGTACGCCTCATGGTGGGGGCAATTTGGAATGCTGGGCGAGGCAAAATAGGACCCGCTGATATCGCCAAGGCACTGCAAGCTCCCCAGAGAGAAAAGCTCTCAGCGGTGGCCCCTGCCCATGGTCTCTATTTGATGCGGGTGGTCTACCCCTCAAATTGACTTTTCAGGGGCCTGTGTTAGTTTGTGACGACTTTTATCTCAAAAGGGCGAAATCATGAGCTACCAAATCCAAACCCTCAACGGGTGCACTAAGAAATTTGTCTTCAACTTTGAACAGGTTGACCTCACGAAGCAGATCCAGGCCGCGCTGCTCGAGAAGCAGCGGACGTCGAACCTCAAAGGTTTCCGTAAGGGCAAGGCGCCACTCGACATGGTGAAGAAGTTCTACGGCCCACAGGTCGAGAACGACGCCCTCACGCGCTTCGTCTCCGAAGAGTTCTACGCGGCATTAAAGAAAGAAAATATCCGCGCCGTCGGTTATCCGTCCTTCGGGAACACGCAGTACGAAGCCGGTAAGAAGGTCGCCTTCGAAGCCACCGTCGAAGTTATCCCCGACTTCGAGCTCAAGGACTTCTCGAAGTACAGCTTCAAAAAAGACGACGACAAGGTCACCGCCGACGACATCGAAAACCTCAAGAAGCAGTTCCTCTCGTCCAAAGCCGAGCTTACGGAAGTGAGCGACGCCGGCGCTACCCTGAAGAAGGGCCAGCACGCCGTGCTGAACTTCGAAGGCGAGCGCAAGGACGGTGCTAAACCCGAGAACATGAAGGCCAACGATTACATGCTCGAGATCGGCTCGGGCCAGTTCATCGCCGGCTTCGAAGACGGCATGATCGGCATGAAGAAGGGCGAAAAGAAAGTCATCGCGCTGAACTTCCCGGCCGACTACCACGAGACCGAGCTCCAGAACGAGCCCGTGAAGTTCGCCGTCGAGCTCCTTGAGATCAAGGAGCGCAAGTTCCCCGAGCTGACCGACGAGCTCGCCAAAGAGTTCGGCTACGAGTCCGTCGCGGACTTCAACGCCAAGAGCACCGAACGCCTCACCGTGCAGAAGAAGCGCGAAGCCCAGGCGAAGCTGCAACAGCAGATCCTCGAGAAGCTCATCGAGGATAACAAGTTCGACGTCCCGGGCGCGCTCATCGAAGACCAAAAGCAAAGCGTGAAGCAAGACCTCTCGCGCACCCTCAAGCAACAGGGCTTCAACGACCAGATGATCGAAATGTACTTCGAGCGCTGGGCGGATGACGTGACGAAGAAAGCCGAGTTCCAGGTCCGTTCGGGCCTGATCCTCGACAAGCTCGCCAAGGCCCACAACGTCGAAGCCACCGAGGCGGACCTCGACGCGAAACTCGACGAGATGGTCGCCCAGTCGGGCATGAAGCGCGACGACATCGCGCACTTCTACAAGTCGAACCCGAACATCAAGCGCAACTTGATGTACGCCATCCGCGAAGAGAAGACCTTCGAGAAGCTCGTCTCGCTGATGAAAGTTTCCTAGCTACTTCTTTGCCGTCCTCCGGCGCGGGGGACGGCAAATTTCCTCCCACGCACCCTTTCGCAGTTTTCGCTCGCAGCTCACTCCGTCACTCCACTTCGTCTTCATTCCCGTTTTTCCTTTGATCACGGCTCCTCGTTCCGCAAGTGCGTGCCAAGTCGGAGCCGCCGGTAGGGCGTCCACGCGCGGTCCTGCTGGCGCGCTAAGCACCAGCAGGAGACTCGCGAGCACCGTGGCGCGCGCCGCACCCCGCACGACGAGCCACGCAGCTATGAGTGACACGTGGCCGAAGTGGGGAGCGAGAGGTTCGATGAATGCGGTGGTGCGCGCGAAAAGCGCGACGAGCTGGTCGAGGTTTGTGAGAGCTTCGGCGACGAGCTCGTGGACGCGAAAGCTCGGCAGGAGCGAGAGACCGACCACTACTGGGAAGGCGAGGGAGAAAAGCGGTAGGAAGAGGAAGTTTGCCAGAGGGGCGAAGGGAGAGAAGCGAACTCCGAAGACCCAGCTTAGGATCACTTGCCCGAGGAGAAACCAGGGGCCTCGGTTTCCGCGAGGAGCGAAGAGGCAGATCGCCATGAACATCCAGCTGCACCACCAGCTCACCGGGGCTGAATCCCACGACTTCAGGGCGCCCTCCGACAACAGGGCGAAGAGAAAGCAAGCGAGCTTAGGCCAAGAGCGCGGGAGGGACTTGAGGAGGGCAACGCGGGCGAGCGCCTGGAAACCGACGAGGAAGAGTGCTCCAGCGCTTACGACGGCGAAGAAGACTACGGGAAGAAAGCGGGTGACGGGGCGGAGGCTACTGAGGTGAACCCCAGACGGGGTGAAGAGATGGCCGAGGCCCAGGAGGTAGAAGCGCTCTTTCACCTCCTTGGGTAAGCTGCGCGTGTCCCCAGTCACCATGCTCACCCAGAGTCCTTTCCCGGTGGAGGGCGCAAGGTCGAGGCCCGGTAGCCCAAGGAGTGGACTCGTGGGCCTGGGGCGATAGGGCCGGTGCTCCTGCAGGAGGGCGAGAAAGAAGAGTCCCCAGGTGATGAGTGCGAGAAGGGCGATAGGTCTCATACATGAAGAACTGCATTTACAGGGCCATGGAGGACCTCATCCAATATGTCGAAATCACATGTGCGGAGTGGCCGCCCAAGAGCTGCCTTACTGGCCAGAGGGGAAGAAATTGGATACCTAAAGGGCCATGTGGAACAAGCGAAGCGAAGAGATCAGATCTTGGATGCTGGAGGATGGCTTCGGCGATGTCGAGAGCTACTGGCAGTCTCTTCCGGTCACACCGGCTCGCTGTGCTTTGAAAATCAAATCAGATCTTCGCCTCGCAGGATTGCCCTTTTTCGTTGCCGTCTTTGACCACCTTCAGCCTGGTCTGGAGTCGCAGCTTGCGTCGCTCCTTGAGTGGGAAGGCCAGCGCTGTGCCGCGGGCACGGTGATCGAGCTGCCGGCGCCGCTTGCCTGGCGCACGGCCATCAGCGGCGAGCGCCTAGCCCTGAACCTTTTACACCGGGCGAGCAGCGTCGCCACAGCGACGGAAAAACTGGCGAGCCGGGCGCGCGCGAAGGGCATCCTCCTGCTCGACACGCGCAAGACCACCCCGGGCCTGCGGGCGCTCGAGAAGTACGCCGTGCGTGTCGGTGGCGGCGCCAATCATCGCTTCACGCAAGTGGACGCGTGGATGATCAAAGACAATCACAAGGACCTCATGGGTCTTAGGGGAGCGGTGGAGTTTTTCCGGCAGCAGGCCCAGCCCTACAAGTCTCTCATCGTCGAAATCCATTCGCTCGATGAACTGGCGGAAGCCCGCTCCTACGGTGTCACTCATTTCTTGTTAGATAATTTTACTCACCAAATGTTGCAGACGGCCTGCGCGCAAAAGAAGCCCGGAGAGTTTTTTGAGGTATCGGGCGGGATCCGGGAAGACACCATCGACCAGTTCCTCGTCCCGGGTGTCGACGCGGTCTCGAGCGGAATGATCACACAGTTCCCGGCGGCAGTGGATATCTCCTTCAAGTTCAAGGCGGTCGACGCGTGAATGATCTAACGACAGATGTCTTGATCATCGGAACCGGCATTGCGGGGCTTTCGACGGCGCTGAAGCTCGCGGAGCAGGGCCTAGACGTCACCATCATCACTCGGGAAGCGCGGCCAGAAGTCACCAACACGCTCTGGGCCCAGGGCGGGATCATCTTCTCCGGAGCGAGTCAGACAGAGAAAGACACCCTCGTCAGTGATATTCAAAAGGCCAGTGCGGGCACGTCGAACCCGCAGGCCGCTCAGCTCCTCGCGGAGCGCTCCGGAGACATCGTGCGCGAGGTGCTCATCAACAAGGCCCGCACGCCCTTCGCCCACGCCGAGAACGGCGAGCTTCTCTACACGCGCGAAGCCGCGCATTCGCTCGATCGGATCATCTACAACGGCGATATGACCGGCCGGGCGATCCAGTTGGCGCTGCTGAACTACCTCGATAACTCGGCTCGTTTTCCTACGCTTGAGTTCCTTACGTCTCACACGGCGATCGACCTGATCACGCCGACTCACCACGGCGTGTCCATGGGACAGCGCTACGAGGAAGACCAGGTGGTGGGGGCCTACGTGTGGGATCAGCGGGACAAGCGCGTCCGCAAGATCCTCGCGAAGTACACCGTGCTCGCCACCGGCGGCATCGGCGCGCTCTACCTCCACAACTCCAACTCCGAGGGCGCCCGCGGCGATGGCCACGCGATGGCCCGCAGGGCTGGCGCCTCGGTGTCGAACATGGAGTTCGTGCAGTTCCACCCGACCACCTTCTACGACCAGTCGTCGCACCGGCGCTTCCTCATCTCCGAGGCGCTGCGGGGAGAAGGCGGGAAGTTACTCAACGCCGCCGGCGAGAGCTTCATGGCGAAGTACCACCCGGACGCCGAGCTCGCCCCGCGCGACATTGTCTCGCGCGCCATCGTCGACCAGATGATCCTCAGCAAGTCCGACTGCGTGTACCTCGACATCACCCACAAGGCCGCCGACTGGCTCGCGACGCGTTTCCCGACGATCTACGCGCACTGCAAAGAGCACGGCATCGACATGACTCGCTCGCCGATTCCTGTGGTGCCGGCCGCGCACTACACTTGTGGTGGCGTGAAGACGGACCTCCACGGACGCACGAGTCTCAATCGGCTTTACGCTGTTGGTGAAGTTGCCTGCACCGGATTGCATGGGGCGAATCGTCTCGCCTCCACCTCGCTCCTCGAAGGTGTTACGTGGGGGTATGTCGCGGCAGAGGATATTCTGAAGAAGATTCCCGACACCAAGGCCTATGACTCATCTCGCGTTCGCGATTGGGAGCTCGGCAAGGAGGAGATCGATCTCTCGCTGGTGGCGCAGGACATGACGACGCTGAAGCAGAGCATGTGGAACTACGTCGGCATCATCCGCTCCCGCAACCGCCTCGCCCGCGCCCGCGCCATGTTCCGCGAGCTGCAGGACGAAGTCGGGAAGTTCTACAAGAACGCGGTCCTGCACGACGGCCTCATCGGCCTTCGTAACGGCATCGAAGTCGCCCACATGGTGGTCGACGCGTCGTGGAGAAACCGCGAGTCGATGGGGTGCTTCTACATCCGTGACTAGTTAGAACGCGCAGTCGAAGGGGGCGACCTTCAAGCCGTTGTTGGCTGGGTCGTTGAGCTCGAGGACTTTCTGCGCGCGCGCATCGCTGATGAAGATCGACGCTTTGAAGTAGCGGCTTTCGATCACCTGGCGCGGCGATCGGTCGACGACAATCCAAGCCTGATGGAGTTTGCCGTTTCTCACGGGTGTCTGAAAGCGTAGCACGGTGGTGTTAGCGGTCGTCGTGCTGGCATCCCGGCTGAAGACGAGTTCGTCGCGGTCGCGCTCGACCCTCATCGACAGCAAGTTCGAGAGCGAGAAGTGGTTCACGTAGCTGATCAGGTCGATGCTACGGATCTCTTTCGCATGGTTCGAGCCAGGGGTCGGTTTGAGGAGGCGGCAGCGGACCACCGTATCGGCCCAGGCCGTCCCCCAAAGGAGTCCCACTATGATCAACAGAGTACGCATATGGGAGCAGTATAAACCGCTCGGGCGGACCGGTGGCGCTAGCCTGTAACGAATACAGGGTATCTTTTCATGTCCCATAGACTTCGGCCTCCGTTAAGGCTAAATACCCGGTATTCTTAAGGGAGTTTCCATGGCCATTGTCTCGTCTGAAGGCAAGTTTAAGGAGAAGAGCCTCTTCTTCACTTCGCTCGGTTGTTCGAAGAACCTCGTCGACTCGCAGGTCATGCTCGGGCACCTCAAGCTCGACGGGTTCAACGTGGCGGCGTCGCCAGAAGACGCAGAAGTGATCATCGTTAATACTTGCTCGTTCGTCGAAGCCGCCAAGCGCGAGTCCATCGAGACCGTGCTCGACCTCGCGACCTTCAAGGAAGACGGCAAGTGCCAGGCCCTCGTCATGAGCGGCTGCATGGCCCAGCGCTACCACGGGGAGCTCGAGGCCGAGATGCCGGAGATCGACATGTTCATCGGCACCGGTGAGTACCACAAGATCGTTCCGCTCCTGCGCGCCCTCGACGAGGGCAAGCTCGAGAAGAAGAGCTTCGTCGAGATCCCGCGCTACATTCACACCGAGTTCGATCCCCGCTTGAACACCTCGCCGGGCTACATGGCCTGGCTGAAGATCTCCGAGGGCTGCAACCGCAACTGCACCTTCTGCATCATCCCCACGCTGCGCGGGAAGCTGCGCTCGCGGTCGGTGGAGTCGCTCGTGGCGGAGGCGAAGAACCTAGCGGTCCAGGGCGTGCGCGAGCTCAACCTCATCTCGCAGGACTTCTCCGACTACGGCGTCGACCTCGCCGGCGGCGGCAAAGTCGCGAACACGAACCCGATGATCTACCAGCTCCTCTCGGAGCTCGAGAAGGTCGAGGGCATCGACTGGATCCGCGTGTTCTACTTCTACCCCGACGATCTCACGGAAGACGTCATGGAGCTCATGGCGAAGTCGCCGAAGATCACGAAGTACCTCGACATGCCGATCCAGCACTTCGCTGACGGCGTCCTCCGCCGGATGAACCGCAAGGCCACCGGCGAGTTGATCCATGCGAAGATCAAGCGCCTCCGGGAGTTCGTCCCGGGCATCGTGCTGCGCACCTCCGTGATCGTCGGCTTCCCCGGCGAAACGCAGGAAGACTTCGAGGCGCTCCTCGAGGGCGTGCGCGCTGCGCGCTTCAACCACCTCGGCGTGTTCAAGTACTCCGACGAAGAAGGCACCCCGGCGGTGCGCCTGAAGGACAAGGTCCCGCAGGAGGTCATCGACGAGCGCTTCGAGCAGCTCTACGAGCTGCAGAAAGAAATCGCGCGCGAGCTCAACCAGGAGTACGTCGGCAAGACCATCGACGTCCTCGTCGAGGGCTTCCACGAGGAGACCGATCTGCTGCTCCAGGGCCGCCACGCGGGTCAGGCGCCGGACATCGACGGGAAGGTCATCATCAACGACGGGATGGCGAAGGCCGGTGACCTCGTGAAGGTTGAGATCACCGAAGTGCTCGACTATGACCTCGTCGGACGCATCGTTGAGTAACCGCTGGAAGTACTGGCGCCCGATCTACCGCTTCACCTGGGCGCTGGCGCAGTCATCGAGCTACCGGGACTTCAACGCGCACCTGCGGGGAGAGGCGAAGAAGGTCTTGGACATCGGCAGCGGCACCGGGGAGTACATCAAGTCCCTGCGCACGGACTGCCAGTTCTACTTCAGTGACATCGAGGCAGCGAGCCTGGCCAAGGCGAAGAGCAGGGCCCAGCGCTACCTCAGGCCCGGGAGTTTCCACTTCCTTCAGGCGGACGCCCATGAGGCAATCAAGCAAGTTCCGTCGGTGGACGTGATCTCCCTCCTTCACGTCATCAGTGTGATTCCGGAGCCTCAGAAATTAATTGAAGAAGCATACGATAAGCTTTCACCCGGCGGCGAGCTGCTCATCTACATCTCGCGCATGTCGAAGCGCTTCGCGGACGTTGAAGGCGTCATGTTCCGCCAGCTCGGCTTCGACACCGTCGATCTGATGAGCATGCGCAGCGACTGGGAGATCAAGAAGGTCGGCGCGCTCAACGAGCGCTACCGGCTCGTGAAGCCCTACTGATCCTGCGCGAGTCGCTTCTTCAGCGCGAGCTCGAGCTCGACGCTTTCGATTTCTCTTTCAGCGCGTGGACTTTTTCTCTCGTGCAGCTTGTAGTGGAGCGCGCCCATCTGCTGGCGGTCCTTCAGGTCCTTCGTGAGGAGCTTCACCTCGAGTTCCTTCACGCTAAGTTCGACCTCGCGCACCTGCGCGCTGAGTTCGTTGAAGCGTAGGTCGATGCGGTTGAGCATCTCCGCGAGTAGTTCGTGGGTTTCCTGCGCGACTGCGTCCTGGGAGCGGTTGTTCCGGCGACGGAAAAAATCGAGCATGCGGCCCTCCTGGCACACTTCGAGTTTAGCGCATTTCTCTCGAATGTTCTGGTGGTGCGAATTTTCCTAGAGACTAGCGAAAATCTCCGTAGAATAAGAGCTAACCAAGGAAGCGCACGTGAAAAAGCAGATGGTTTTGCTCGGCCTCTCACTCGTCCTCGTGTCTCAGTCTCCCGCGGCACGGGCAGAAGCCGGGGCCGCCGGCCTCAAGGAAAAGCTACGGCCCACGATGACCCAACTCCTCGGCGAAGGCCTCACGAGCAAGCTGCTGGGCCCTGCGCCGGTGGTGGATGAAGAGCCCGGGCTCGAACTGCCGGCGTTGCCCGAGCTCACTCGCAAGAACACCGATGCGTCGGTGTACGCGGTGGATTCCGATCTGCGCAAGCAAGGCAAGGAGTTCGATGCCCTCCCCGTCGAAAAGCGGCGTGGGTACGAAGTCGCCTACATCAAAGAACTTTTCATCGCCACGCGCCGAGCTCCGGCGAAAGACACCGACCTCGCGAAGTGGATCAACGTGCTCGAGGGCGGCGGAAGCCGCGAGGGCGTGTACCGCGGGCTGGTGCTCGATGAGGTCTACGCCACGCTCGAGAGCTTCGAGGAGGAGCCGTCGGAGAAGCTGCTGAGCTGGACGCTGGCGTTTTCTGCGAAGTACCTCGGACTTTCGTTCAAAGAAGAAGTCCTCAAGCGCGGGAATCTCTTTTTCATCAAGCGCGTGATCGGTGAGAAAGTCATGGATATGCTCGATGCCCTCGAGGCGAAGCCTGAGGACCTTCGAGTCTGGTACGCCGTCTTCTCTGCGGAGCTCGCGAAGAGCTTCCCCGAGGTGTGGGGAGAAACTCTGCGTGCGAAGAAGGACCCCGAGGTTCACCGGCAGTGGGCCCGGAAGGCGCATCTGCAGCACATCAAGTCGGAGGTGATTATTAAGCTTCACTCCGTGATGAACAAGCTACAGGACTCTCAGTAGAAGAAAGGATTCTCCACCTCACAGAGGGAGTGGAGGAGGCGTTCGACACCGAGCGCGATGCCGCTGCACGCAGGAAGGCCCTGCTCGAGGGCCGCGAGGAAGCGTGTCGGAGGCGGGAGCTGGTAGCCGTAGAGCTCTTGCTTCTCACGGGCCTGACTTTCGAAGCGGCGTCGCTGTTCCCTGGGGTCGGTGAGCTCGTTGTAGGCGTTGCAGAGTTCGACGCCGTTAACGTAAATCTCAAAGCGCTCGCACACTCGCGGGTCAGATGGCTTCAAGGTGGAGAGCGCGGCGAGGGGCGCCGGGAACTCTTGCACCAAAAGTAGTGGCCAGCGGCAGAGCAGTGGTTCGACTTTGTTCAGATGCAACAGAAAAAATAAGTCGTCCCAAGCCAGCGCTGTGCTCGGCAGGGGAACCTCCGGGAAGTCGGCCTGGATCAGTTGCCGCAGATCGCTGGCGTCTAGAAAGTCTAGCGGCGAACGCCCGACGCACTCCTGCCACAGCTCGGCCATCGTGAGCCGTTGTAGCGGCTGCGACTTTAGATTCTTTCGGAGTGGCAGCGAGGCGGACGCCTGCACCAGCGAGAGGAGCTCCTGGCAGTCATCCATGATTTTTTCATAGCGCGCGTGGAGGCGGTACCACTCGAGCATCAGAAACTGAGGCCGGTGAATGGGCGAGAGCGGCTCATCGCGGAAGCAGTATGAGAGCGAATAGATGTTTTGCAGGCCCTCGGCTTGATGATCGACCAAGAGTTCCTTGAGGCAAAACTCGGGGGACGTGTGCAGGTACCAGTCGGTGAGGGCACCATTTTTTCCATGGGCCACACGAAAGGGATGGATGTGCGTCTCCATGCCTGGGTTCGGCACCATGGGGGGAGTCAGAGCCTCCAGAAAGCCTTTCGTCTGGAAGAAGTGTCGCAGAATCTGTATAAGTTCAAACTGATGACGCCGACGCATGCCATGGAGTTTCCTCTTTTCGACCCCGCCTGGTCATGGGCCGGTGCTTCCCTACTGCTGACCTCGCCGACGCACCTCATTTTCATCAAGCGCAGTCAGTCCATGCCGACGCACGCGGGCCAGATGGCTTTCTTCGGTGGCCACAAAAAAGAGTCCGAGCAGCACCCCTTCGAGGTCGCGCGGCGAGAGTTCGTCGAGGAGTCGGGCCTAGCCGAGAAGAACATCGAGTGCGTCGGCGTGCTCGCCCCGGTGATGACGGCGCGTGCCCAGCCAATCGTCCCGGTGGTGGCCACTCTGAGGATGTCCCCCGAGGATTTCCTCACCGCCGCTCGCTCCAACGGAGAATGGGAAGATCTCGTCGCCGTGCCGTGGTCCGAGTTGCGGAACGAAGCAATCTGGGACTGGGGGTACTTTAACGGACCGCGCGTCTATAAAGTACTCACGCTTCCGTTGCACGCTGGTCGCTACCTCCACTTCCGCGGGGATAACTCGCGAAGTTATGTGCTTTGGGGGGCCACGGCGCGTATGGTGTGGAACTACCTGTCGATTTATCATGCAGCTCTAAAAAAGGATCTCTGATGGAACTCGAACTCATCCTCGCCGGACTCAGCGCCCTCGGCGGAGCTTACTATTTCTGGGTCCTGAGCAAGAAACGCAAAGAGGGGCGTGAGCTTAAAACGCAAGAGACGATTCCGACGAAAACGGAAGAGCGCGTCGAGCACGTTATCCAAACTCGTCCCGTGGCGCCCGCAGTGCCACCCGTGCGGAGCTGGGCCCAGCGACTCACGCAGGGCCTCGCTCGGGCGCGCCAGGACGTCTGGGGCAAGCTTGCCCAGGCGCTAGGCGCTGGCGGGGAAGAGGCCTTCGAAGCGGCCGAGGAAATTCTCTACACGGCGGATCTGCCGCCGCGTTTGGTCGGGGAGCTCCTGGAAGAGCTGCGCCGCCGACGCTCGGAGGTGCAAGACGAAGCGGGCTTGAAAAAGCTGCTCGGTGAGTTTCTCGAGTCGCGGCTGAACCCATTTCATCAGGCCGGTGTCGACCCCTTGAGTGCGAAGGCGAAGCCCCGGGTGATCATGATCGTCGGCGTGAACGGTGCCGGCAAAACCACCACCGTCGGGAAGCTTGCCGCGAAGTTGCGTGGCCAAGGATCGCGAGTTCTGGTGGGTGCCTGCGATACTTTCCGAGCGGCAGCAGTTGATCAGCTGCAAGTGTGGTGTGATCGTGCTGGCGCTGACATGGTGCGAGCCAAAGATGGGGCTGATCCTAGTGGGGTTGCCTATGACACGGTGGCCCGCGCGCTGAAAGAGGGACATGACTACTGCTTAGTAGATACAGCAGGCCGCTTGCACACAGCGCAAGGCCTAATGGATGAACTGGCTAAAACGAAGCGCGTCATGAGCAAAGTGTCTTCTGACTGTCCCCATGAGGTCTGGCTCGTCATCGACGCCATCACCGGACAAAACGCTCTCAAGCAGGCGCAGGAATTCCATAAAGCTCTGGGACTTACGGGATTGGTTTTCACCAAATGCGACGGCTCCGCGAAAGCTGGGAGCGCAGTGGCGATCGTCGACGAGCTCAAAGTACCCATCACCTACATCGGCGTAGGTGAGAGTGTTGAGGACCTTCAGCCCTTCCAAGTGCGTGAATATGTGGATGCCCTTGTGGGCCTCGAAGAACTTCGATAATTCATTGGTTTCATTGACTTAAAAGGCCTCTCAGCCTACCCTAATTTTATGACTGATTATGGTCAGGAAATGGAAGTCGAGATTCTCGGTTGTCGCATCAAAACGAAATCCGAGGATCAAGAAAGAGATGTTGTAAACACGGTCATCGACCTGGTGAAGGCGGAAGTCCTGGGCCTGCAAGCTCAGCGACCGAACCTCAAGCCAACGGACGTTGCCGTGCTGGTTGCGCTGAAAATCGCTACTGATAAGGTGAAGTTGGAAAAAGAGTATCAGGACTCGATCTTGAAACTCGAACGTTCCATGGATCAAGCGCTGAGTGAGCTCAGCTCGCTGTCGCCGCTCTAGCACGAGACCGCTTCGTGAAAGAGCTCCAGCGGCAAGAGATGAGGCGGATTCTGAAGGCCCTGGGCCCGGATGAACTGAAGAGTCTCTCGGCACAGCTTGAAACGCGACTTCTCCGGTATCTACGAGATCGAAAGTTCCCTTCCCCCAGAATCGTCATCGGTTTGTATCTTCCGCTCGCGGGGGAGCCGGAGCTTCGGTGGGACAGCTGGCAAAGCGCGTCCTGGCAACTGAGCTACCCGGCGCCCTTCCAAGAGAGCATGAGATATTTGGCCGTGACGTCTTTGCCCGAAGCCAGTGGCCCGTGGGTCAGCGAAGGGTCGAACGTCGAGCCGACAGTGATCGTCGTTCCCGGGCTGGCCTTCAGCGAGACGGGGGTCCGGCTTGGTCGCGGCGGCGGGTACTTTGATCGCTACCTGGAGCGGCGCCATCCCGGCCTCTTAGTCGTGGGGGTGTGCTTCGAAAGCCAGCTGCGATCGGATCTTGTGGCGCAGCCACACGATCAGTTGATGGATGTGATTATAACGGAGTCGCGGGCTGTGGAGTGTTCCACCTCGCGTGCTGAGAAGAAAGGAAGACAACTATGACTGAAGCAATTATTTTCGCCGTCGTCGGACTCGTCGTCGGTGGTGGTGTGGCCTACTTCGTGGCGAGCTCGAAAAAGGGCGCCGACGGCAAGCTTGCTGAAGCCGAGGGTGAAGCCCTGCTCGCGAAGGCGCGAGCGGAAGCCGACGAGCTCCGCAGGAACGCCCGCAACGAAGCAAAGCAGATCGTCCGCGAAGAGCGCCAGCAGCTCGAAGCCGAGATCGAGCGCAAGAAGAAGGGCATCGCCGACCTCGAGCGGGGCTTGACGAAAAAAGAAGTCGCCCTCGAGCAGAAGACCGAAGAGCTCCAGAAACAGGTCGAGAAAACCAAGGCGAAGGAAACCGAGTTCGAGGCCAAGGCGCAGAAGCTCGACGCCGAAACGAAGCGCGTGATTGAGAAGCAGGA
>DAIPJL010000025.1:0-24271 GCA_036770305.1 Bacteriovoracaceae bacterium
CCTCCGACGCCTTGAAGCGACTCTCCTCCTCGAGCGTGGACCGTGCCACGAGGAACACCGATAGGCCGATGAGCGCCAGGGACGCATACCAGAGCATGCTGCGAGCGCCGTCGCCGAAGAGGTTGTCCTGCGACGCGACCTTCTTGTAGAACCCGATCTTCGCGGCGACCGGCCTCAGGACGCAGTTCTCGCCGTCGCGTTCAAGGCGGACGTCGAAGGACGTCGCGCGGTCGAGGCTGAGGCTATCCTGGTTCCAGGTGTTAAACTCCGCCCGAATCGAAAGGATCGAATTCGGCTGGAAGGGTCGCTGCTTGTTGAAGGTGGTAGCGCTGATGTAGACCGTGCACTCTTTCGTGCCGGATTTCTTCTCCGCCTTCGAGCGATCCTTGTCCGTCACCACCGAGACCACTTTGAGTTTTCCGAGGCTCCCCGCTGCGGTCTGGTAGAAATAGATGTTATCGATGATCGAGCGACTCAGCACGATAGGCTTGTCTGAGAGACTGCTGCCTTTGCTGCGAACGCATTCCTGATCGATCTTTGAGAAATCGTCGCCGCACGTTTGCGCGTACCCGCTTCCCATCACCCCAAAGAGGACGATCAAGAAAAAATGGATGTGCCATTTTTCCATCGCTTAACACACTCCTTCTCCTAATAGATTAGCAGAGAAGTATGCAAGCGGCTGAAATCGCAGTCACAGGCAAAATTGGCCCTCAAGGCCTAGGCCGGTGCCTGCTTTAAAAAGGCCTGGTACGCATCGAGGATCTTCTTGGCGTCCATCGAATTGAACGCGGCGGTTATTTTCGGCACGTAGATCGGGCTATACTCACGGAAGTATTCTTTCTTGCACGCCTCCACCCGAGCGAGCTTATCAAGATACTTCTCCTTCTTGAGCCTTTTCGTTTTCAATGCCTGACGAAGACTCTCGGCGGCCTTTGCGGCGTCCTCGGAGAAGCGGTAGAGCAGCATGTCCGTCCCCGCGTCGATCGCAAGGAAAGCCGCCTCCTCGACCGAGTACCGGTCTGCGATGGCCTTCATCTCCATGTCGTCGGTGATGACAATTTTCGTGAACTTCGTATGCTCTCGGAGCAACTGGTAGGCCTTCGGAGAAACCGTGGTCGGCAGCCTATCGTCGATCGCGTCCACGAGAAGGTGTGCCATCATCATGAACTCCACGCGGCTCTTCGAGGCTCTCACGAAAGGCTCGAGCTCCCGAGCCTTCAGGGCTTCGAGGGAGTCTTTGATGAGCGGCAGATCGAAGTGACTGTCCTTGAGCGTGTTGCCGTGGCCCGGGAAGTGCTTGGCGCAGGCGAGGACACCGTTCGTCTGGAGTCCTCTGATCGCCGCGCTCACGTGCTTTTCCACATCTTCGATCGTGGTCCCGAAGGCACGGTCTCCGATCACCTTATTCTCCGGGTTCGTCCACACGTCGCAGACGGGTGAGAAGCTCAGATTGACTCCGCACGCCGAGAGCTCCTTCGCCATCACCGCATGCACCTCGTAGGTGATCTTCGGCGAATCCATGCGAGCGATCTCGTGCATCGCAGGGAACTGAGTGAAGCCTTTTTTGAAACGCATGACGCGTCCGCCCTCGTGGTCGACGGCGATGAAAAGCGGCCACTCGTCTCGCAGTGACTGAATCGAGTTCACGAGTTCCGCGAGCTGAGCTGGGTCTTCGAAGTTCTGCGCGAAGAGGATGACTCCGGCGAGCTTATTGTCTCGGATAAGCTCTTTCTCTTCCGGACTCAACGACGTTCCCTTGATTCCCGTAATGATCAGATTTCCTGGCGCGTCCACTGGCCCCTCCTCTAAAGTTCCTGACTATCCTGTACCTCGCCGCTGGGCTGGATACTTATACCCTGTGCGGTCCAGAACATTCTAATGAATCGGCCCGTTTTTGAGAAATGAAGGTTTATCGTCTGCCCCCCGGCTTCCACAACGTAGCGGAAGTCGTTCCTCCCACCCTCGCGCGCAACGGTGGCGGTCAGGAAAACCGCTTCTGACAATCCGCTCAGCTGCTCGCCATGGTAAGGCCAGCTATCCCAGAGCAGCACGAAGCTGCGACGGCGCGTATCGGTCGGCAGGCCCGTGAGCTGCAGACACTCCGGTAACTGGGAGTAGAAGCAAAAGATGTTACCCTTCGGTAGGGAAACCACTCTCCGGCCATTCCACTTCGCCTCTGGACTCTGCATAACAACTTCGAGCTTGCGGGTTTTGAGGTTGAGCTTTTGTTGACTAAAGTACTGCTTCCCCTCGAGCCACACGGTGTGCTGCGCCAAGAGCGGACGCACCGCGGGCACACGCGCCCCCTTCGCCTGAACGCTACCGAAACTCGCAACCGCCACGGTTTTCTCGAGGAGTTTTTCGGCGCTCGCAGTAGGGTTCAGGATTTGCGTCCGTGAAACGAGCTTCGATCCATCTAGCTTCACCTCCCGGGCGTACTCGAATTCGCCGCTCACGTCGCGGTACGAGTAGCTCTGAGCATAGGGGCCAGGCTTCCCAGGCCCGCCCCCCTGCCTTCCGTGGGAGCAGGCTGCGAGTAGCAGGAAGCTGAGACTAAGAGTTCTCATTTGATGAAGTCTTCGAAGTCGCGGTTCGCGTCGATTTCTCTCAGGAGTTCGTTCATCTTCGAGGCCAGTCGAAGCTCCGTGGATTCGGGCAGTGAGGCGAAGCGCACGCCCACCTTGTACTTCTTCAGCAGTTTCTCGGTGTGTCCGATGTGATCTACGACGTACACCACCTTCGCCGCGGGCACCTCGATTACCTCACCGGGGAACACGAGAGTCAGCGCGCTAAGCTCAGCTCCAGCCGTGAAGAGCGCCAGGTCTGCCTCCCCGACGTGAATCGAGAACCCCGTGAGAGAGAGGTCCTGGAGGCGAGTCCTGAAGCGGTTCGTCACCCCCTCCCCTCTCTCGTCCACGATCTTCAAGAAACTCTTGAAGAGCCCGGTTTGGCTCGACCGGTCACGGAGGCTGATGACGTTACCGCCGCCGTAGGCTTCCCCGAGCGTGATCTCCACGCTGAGGTCGTAGATCGGATACGTGAGGAGACGAAAGTTCCTCCGCCGCTCGGATTTGAAGCACGCCTGGGAGACGTCGATCGTGAGTGCCTCGCCGTCTAGCTTCGTCAGCCGCGTCTTGAAAAAAAAGTTCAGAGTGCCGAGGTCGAAGCTTCCGAGAAGTTCCGTCCCCACGGGCCAGCAGTCCGGTTCAAGGTGGAGCCGGAGTTCGTTCGAACTAAGCTCCAGTACCCGGAACTCGAGCCGGCGCTTTTCACCTTTTCGCCAAAGGACGCACTGGCCCCGAGCCTTCGCGAGCTGGCGGAACTTGCTCTGCTTCTCCGCTTCGGTCAGCTCACTGAACTGCGTCGAACTCGCTTCGGCCATCGTCGACCTCAGGTAAGCGTAGTGACCTGTCGAAGGAGATTCATACTCTCGAGCGCCATACCGCAGCCGCGCACGACGCAGGTGAGCGGATCTTCTGCCAGAGCCACGGGCAGGCCCGTCTTTTCCTTGATGAGAATGTCGAGGTTCGCCAGCATCGAGCCGCCACCGGCGAGGATGATGCCGTTGTCGACGATGTCGGCGGCCAGCTCCGGGGGCGTCTTCTCAAGGGAGATCTTGATGGCTTCGATGACCTCGGAGATGGGATCCGCGAGCGCCTCGCGGATCTCGTCGGAGGTGACCTCGATGGTCTTCGGTGCGCCGGCGATGAGGTCGCGGCCCTTCACTTCGTAGGTCTTCACTTCGTCGTCGAAGGGGTACGCATTTCCGATGGAGATCTTGATCATCTCGGCCGTGCGCTCACCGATGAGCAGTGAGTACTTCTTCTTGATGTAGCTCACAATCGCTTCGTCGAACTTGTCGCCGGCCACGCGCACCGACTTCGAGTAGACGATTCCTCCCAGCGAGATCACAGCGACCTCTGTCGTACCACCGCCGATGTCGACGATCATGTTGCCAGAGGGGTCGGTGATCGGAAGACCCGCGCCGATAGCGGCGGCCATGGGCTCTTCGATGAGGTAGACCTCGCGCGCACCGGCCTGCTCAGCCGATTCCTTCACCGCGCGCTTCTCGACCTGCGTGATGCCGAAGGGGATGCAGATGATGATACGAGGCTTGATGAGCTTCGAGCCGTGGAGCGACTTCTGGATGAAGTACTTGAGCATCGCCTGGGTGACTTCGAAGTCGGCGATGACCCCGTCCTTCATCGGTCGGATCGCCTTGATGGTGCCGGGCGTGCGGCCAAGCATCTCCTTGGCTTCTTTTCCGACGGCAAGGACCTTCTGCTCGCCCCGGAACCCCTGGTGCACGGCGACCACGGAGGGTTCGTTCACGATGATCCCACGGTCCTTCGCGTACACAAGGGTGTTCGCGGTCCCCAGGTCAATGGCCAAATCGTTTGAAAACCAATCGAGGACTTTCTTAAACATCTGCTGATTCCTTGGTTGTCACCACTTGTATTGTCGGATCGCCTCGCCGCGCTCCGCGATGTCTGCCATGATCTCGATGCCGAGCTCGATGTGCAGGTCTGTGTAGTTACGGAAAACACTGTTCGCGCTCTTCTTCGTCTTGATGCCGCCGCGCTGAAGCGGCATGTCGCTCACGAGCAGGAGAGCGCCGACGCTCACCTTGCTGGCGAAGGCCGTGACGAAGAGCGCCGCCGTCTCCATCTCCACCGCGATGGCGCGCTCTTCGTAGAGCGTCTCCTTGAAGCGGTCGTCGAACTCCCAGAAGCGCAGGTCCGTCGAGTGCACGACGCCGGTGCGGTAGTCGAGGCCATGCTCGACGAGCACTTGGCTGGCGAACTTCTGGATCTTAAAGGTCGGCAGCGCCGGAACCTGGGGCGGCATGAAGTGGGTCGAGACGCTCTCGCTACGAATGGAACCGATCGGTAGAATGAAGTCGCCGACCTTGAGGTCGTTGCGGGTTCCGCCGCACATGCCAAGGAAGAGCACCGCTTTCGGCTCGACCACTGCAAGAAGCTCCATCACCAGCGCAGCCATGGCCGAACCGATGCCGAACTCGACGATGGTCACGCGCGCCGAACGCGAAGACGCTGCCGCGAAGGCTGACCCTTTGGTGCTGACCGCGTCAGGCAGCAGCTTCTGGAAGCGCTCGAAGTAGTAGTGGAAGTTCGTGAGGATGATCTGCGGCTGGAACTCGGTGAAGTCGTGCCCCGTGTAGCGCTCGAGCATGTCGAGGGCGATCTTGCGCTTGGCGATGTTCGCGTAGACACGGTTGTTACGGATGGCCTGGAGCTTCGGCGTGAGCTTGAAGCTAGGTTTCTTCGTTTTGTTGGTAATCGCACGCGCCAGCGAAGAACGGCTCGCCGAGCGAGACACTTTCTTCTTCGTTGCGCGTTTTGCAGTACCTTTCTTGGTATCGGCCATGAGCTTCTGTGACTTCCTTATCCCGAAAAATTTACCATCCGACCTTATTAACTACAAGAACTTGTCGGGATTAACTGAAATACCTGATCGATTCCGTCTGCTCCCCCGAGCTGGCCTTCACCGCAGCCTCAATAGTAAACTGACTTCCCAAGGAAACACCATGAACGAAAAAGAAAAATTCCCCTCCAGCTTCGCCTCCACGCAATTTGTGAAGTACGTGGACCGGAAGGAGATTCGCACCATCGTCGAAACCCTGGGCCACGCGATTTCCCAAAAGTACCAAGGCCAGGAACTCGTTCTCGTTGGCGTCCTCAAAGGAAGCATGACCTTTATGGCGGACCTCGTTCGCCACATCACCGGAGTCCGGGTCTACGTCGATTTCGTCCGGCTCCAATCCGTCGGAAGGAGCAAAGAGTCTGCCGGCACACTGCTGGTCGCCAAAGACGTCACAACAAACCTCGTTGACCGCAATGTTCTGATTGTGGAAGAAATCATCGACACGGGTCGCGCGCTTAGTTTTCTAAAAAAACGTCTGCTGCTCGCGTCTCCGCGCTCGATCGGAGTCGTGACGCTCTTTGACAAACCTTACAAGCGCGCCGTTCCGATCTCGGCCGAATTGATCGGCAAGAAAATCGACGACACTTTCGTCGTCGGCTATGGCCTGGACCTAGAGGACTTCGGCAGGAACTTCGAAGACCTCTTCTCGCTGCGCTACCCTAACTAGCGCAGCTCCTCGTCGAAGACTCGGCGCAACTCACCGTCGCGAATCGTCAGAAAGCGCATCCCCTTGAGCCACAGGCCATCCGCGAGTTTCCAGTCAGAGGAACTCCCCCGGAGGACGCCGAGCTCTTTCATGCGCGCATCAAACACCGATCGCTGAGTGACCGAGCTATCCTTGATGAGCTGACTGGCCAGGACGGCGGCATCGAAACCAAGCGTCTCGATCAAAGTCGGCGGCTTCGCGTAGGTTTCCTGGAATACTTTAAACAAGGTCTTGTCCGCGTCCGCCGGATCTTCGCCCACGAGGTAAAGGCGGCCAAGGTTCTTTTGCTCTTTCACCAGGTTCCGCGATGCCCAGCTCGGGCCGCCGAAGATCTTCAGGTTGCGCGCGTCATAGTAGCCGAAGGTTGGAATCAGCGAGACGGCTTCCTGTGGGTAGGAGGCGACGAAGACCCAGTCGAAATCAATCGACGGGGGCAGGTTCTGGATCCGACGGATTGACGTCCGCTCTTGGCTGTAGACGTCGCGGTAAAGGTCGAGTTCTTCTTGTCGCTCGCGTGGGAAGCGCAGGCCGAGAAAGTGTTTGAGTGTCTCCCGGAAGTCCAAGGTTCCCTTCGAGTAGGTCGCCATCGCACTCACCTGCAGCTCATTGGCCAGCGCCGCACGCCAAAACTCGTCCGCGTAGGCGCGCCCCGCGTCGCCTTGCGGATAGATCACTCCGATGCGCTTGCCGAAACGATTGATCACGCTGGGAGACACCAGCGATCGCACCTGGCTTTCGATGGACCCCTGCACCTCAATCAGAAGATGGTTTTTTTCTTCCCGGGCCAAGTAGATCGGCGCAAGCGAGATGTACATGACACCCCAGCGCTTCGCCTCGAGGTACTCGGCTTTGGCCGTGTCAGGGAAAAGCCCGCCGACGATCAGCGGAACTCGGTGCTGTTGAATCAAGTCGCGGACCGCTTGGGCGCCCACTGACGGTGAGTCGAAGGAGTCTCGTGTGTGGATCTCGACCTCACGTCCAAGTCCACTTTCCTTCAGGGCCAGGTCGAGGCCCATGAGCGCCTTCTGTCCGAAGGATCCCTTTTCACCCGTCAAGGGGAGGACCACTCCGATGCCGCTCATGCTGATCCTCGTCGAGCTGTCCAGGCGCTGCTCGAAGTCTTTGGTAAAACTCATGATCTGCGGAAATTTTTCGAAGCGCTCCGTCAGCCACGAGACGACGTCTCTCGCCCCGCGTGTGTCTCCGATGAAGTAGCGGTGCTCCGCTTCGAGCTGAGCGAGGTAGGCCAGCGGAAGCCAGGGCTCTTTTTCGTACTTCTCAAGGAGCCGGAGTTTTTCTTTGTCGCTGAGTTCCTTGAAGGCGAGGGCCATGCGCTCCTTGAGCAGGGAATCGGTCACTTCCGACAGGGACTTCGCGTCCTTTAGGAGCACCACCGAGTACTCGACGATCTCACCGTGGCGCTGATACTTCAGCGCCCAGGCCAGGTGAAGCTGCGCGAACTTCCGCACCTCGTTGTCCGGAAGGAGCTTCATGTCGATCTTCTCGAGCGCCGACTTCAGATCAGCGAAGAGGCCCTTCTTAAAATACACGCTCGCGATGTTCAGCCAGACCTGCGACTCGAGCGTCGTCCGCACCGGCACGGCCCGTTTCGCCGATTCAAAACTCAGAAGCGCTCGGTCCCAGTCACTCTCGCCGAAGTAGATCACGCCCTGCAGGTTGTACTTCACCGCCCGCTCGATCGGCTCCAGCTGCGAGTCCTGCAACTCACTCAGGCGTTGGAGCGCAATCCGTCCCTGGCCCTTGCTGTGTGCTTCTCGCGCGAGGTCGATTTTTTGCTGCACGAGGGGACGAACCTGCGGCTGCGGAGTCGGAGCAAGCTGCGGGGCCGTGCACGCCGCTAGAAGGCTCAGGGCAAGGAGAAGGGAGAATGAAAGATAGCTCATAGCGGTACTCCAGGAATTTCCCTAGTGTACCGCCGCACGAGCATTTATTGGAAGAGGTCTTTGACCCGATCGAAGAATCCTTTGGACATCGGATTACTCTGGTTTTCCTCGAGTGCTGCGAGGCGCTCAAAGAGCTCGCGCTGCTCCGAAGAAAGTTTGTTCGGCGTTTCCACGTGGATCGAGATGATCTGATCCCCGAAGCCGTAGCCACCGAGCTTCGCAATGCCCTTGTTTTTTAGTCGCATTTTCTTGCCCGCTTGCGTCCCAGCCGGCACCTTCATCGAGACTCGTCCCGACAGAGTCGGAACTTCGATCTCCGCACCAAGTGCGGCCTGGGAGAAACTGATCGGCACTTCGCACACGACGTCGAAGCCTTCGCGCTTGAAGAAGTCGTGCTCCTTGAGCCGGATCAGAACGTAGAGATCACCGGCCGGGCCACCGTGCGCTCCGCCGTCTCCTTGACCTGACAGCTTCAGACGTTGGCCTTCGTCGATCCCCGCGGGCACTTTCACGCTGAGCGTTTCGCGTTTGCGGACACGTCCGTGGCCGTTGCAGCTGCCACAAGGATCTTTGATCATCTGGCCAGAACCGTTGCACTTCGGGCAGGTCTGCGCGATGGTGAAGAAACCTTGTTGGCGCCGGACTTCACCGTGGCCGTGGCACATGTCACAGGTCGTCGGGCTCGAACCCTTCTTCGCGCCGGTACCGTTGCAGTCGCCGCAGGTCGCTGCCTTGTGGACGAAAACTTCCTTCTCGACACCGAAGGCGGCCTCCTCGAAAGTCACCTCCATCTCCGTCTGGATGTCGTCGCCCATCTGCGCGCGGGAGCGTCGCCCGCCGCCGCGACGGCGGCCGCCACCCATCATCTCGCCGAAGATGTCGCCGAAGATATCGCCGAGGTCACCGAAGTCACCGCTGAAGCCTCCACCGAAGCCGCCGGGACCCGCCCCCTGCCCCATGCCGGCGTGGCCGAACTGGTCGTAGCGCGCTTTCTTCTGGTCATCCAACAGGACTTCCGCTGCCTCCGATGCTTCCTTGAACTTCGCTTCGGCTTCCTTGTTGTCCGGGTTCCGATCGGGGTGGTACTGCATCGCGAGCTTGCGATACGCCTTCTTGATCTCTTCCTTCGTGGAACTCTTGGAGACCCCAAGGACTTCGTAATAATCGCGTTTATCCGCCATACATCCTCATGGAAGAAGGCCCCTCCGAAGAGGGGCCTTCCTGCGAGCTAGAATTAAACTTCTTTGTAGTCTGCGTCGACGACGTCGTCGCCGTCTTTCTTTTCTTCGGCTCCTGCGCCCTGCGCTTCAGCGCCTGGAGCCCCCTGCCCCTGGTACATGAACTGCGCCAGGCTATGCGCCACATTCTGCAAACGCTCTGTGGCCGCCTTGATCTCGTCCAGGTTCTCCGAGGCGAGCTTCGTCTTCGCTTCCGCAACGGCGGCTTCAACCTCCGCCTTCTTGTCAGCAGGGACCTTGTCGCCAGCGTCCTTCAGACCCTTCTCTGCAGCGAACACAAGGGAGTCGAGGTTGTTGCGGGCGTCGACGACACCCCGGCGCTTCTGATCCGCGTCGCGGTTCTTCTCTGCCTCGGCCACCATGCGCTTGATCTCTTCTTCGGAAAGGCCCGAGTTCGAGGTGATGACGATGTTCTGCGACTTCCCTGTGGCCTTGTCCACCGCACTCACGTTCACGATGCCGTTCGCGTCGATGTCGAAGATGACTTCGATCTGCGGAACTCCGCGCGGCGCCGGAGCGATGCCCGTGAGGTCGAACTTCCCGAGCGTCTTGTTGTCGTTCGCGAACTCGCGCTCACCCTGTAGCACATGGATGCTCACTGCGGGCTGATTGTCGGCCGCCGTCGAGAACACCTGGCTCTTCTTGGTTGGAACCGTGGTGTTCTTCTCGATGATCTTCGTGAACACACCACCCAAGGTCTCGATGCCGAGCGACAGCGGGGTCACGTCGAGCAGGAGCACATCCTTCACGTCACCGGCGAGAACGCCGCCCTGGATCGCGGCGCCTGCAGCGACGACTTCATCCGGGTTCACGCCCTTCGAAGGCTCCTTGCCAAAGATCTCTTTCACCTTCGCCTGGACGATCGGCGTGCGGGTCGCACCGCCGACGAGGATCACTTCGTGGATCTCGTTGAGCGACAGGCCCGAGTCCTTGATCGCGATCCGGCAGGGCTCGACGAGGCGGTCGATGAGGTCACTGATGAGGCTCTCGTACTTCGCACGCGAGAGGTTCATGTTCAGGTGCTTCGGCCCCGTGGCGTCCATGGTGATGAAGGGCAGATTGATGTCCGTCTGGGTCACGCTGGAGAGCTCGTGCTTCGCCTTCTCCGCGGCTTCCTTCAGACGCTGGAGGGCCATCTTGTCGTTCTTGAGATCGATGCTCGTCTCTTTCTTGAACTCTTCCGCCAGCCAGTTGATGATGCGGTAGTCGAAGTCTTCGCCGCCGAGGAAGGTGTCCCCGTGGGTCGACTTCACTTCGAACACACCGTCGGTCGTGATCTCCATGATCGAGACGTCGAAGGTACCGCCGCCGAGGTCGAACACCGCGACGTTCTTGTCTTTCTTAGTGTCCAGGCCGTAGGCAAGCGCCGCCGCCGTCGGTTCGTTGATGATGCGCTTCACATCAAGGCCGGCGATGCGGCCAGCGTCCTTCGTAGCCTGGCGCTGAGCATCGTTGAAGTACGCGGGCACGGTGATGACGGCTTCGGTCACTGGCTGGCCCAGGTAGTCTTCTGCGGCTTTCTTCATCTTCTCGAGAACCTTCGCCGAGATTTCCTGCGGTGAGTACTCTTTGCCGTCAACCTTCACCCACGCGTCGCCGTTCTTATTAGCGAAGATGTCGAAGGGGGCCACTTCTTTGAACTTGGTGACTTCTTTGTCGGTCGCCTTGCGGCCGATGAGGCGCTTGATGCCGAAGAGCGTCTTGCTGGGGTTCGTGACCGCCTGGCGTTTAGCGACCTGGCCCACGAGGTTTTCGCCATTGTTGGCGAAGCCGATGATCGATGGCGTGGTGTTGTGGCCCTCGCTGTTCGGGACGATTTTATACGCGCCGTTTTCCATGATGGCGACGCACGAGTTGGTAGTGCCCAAGTCGATTCCGATGATCTTACCCATATGTGACTCCTCTGTTCGTAAAGTTCGTTACTGTTTATCGCTGGCCACGACCACTTTCGCCGCTCGCAGCAGGCGTCCGTTAAGCACGTATCCCTTCTGGTACTCTTTCAACACTTCATTCGGGCGCTTACCCTCTTGGTACTCCTGGCCCATCGCCTCGTGGAAGTTCGGATCGAAATCCTTGCTCAAGCTCTCGAGCTGGTTCAGGCCATGCTTTCCGAGGGAGTCGAGGAACAACTTCTTCACCATGTCCAGTCCGACGACGACGTTCTGCATCTTCGGGTCGGTATCGAACTTGAGCATGTCGATGGTGCGCTCGAAGTTGTCGACCACCTCGACGAGGTCTCCGAGGATTTTCTCCGAACCGTACTTCAAAAGATTCTCGCGCTCGCGCTCGTTGCGCTTGCGCGCGTTCTCCATCTCCGCCGCGAGGTAGTAGTACTTGGCCTTCCAATCTACTTCTTCTTTCTTCGGCTCGACCGTCGCCTCGGTGGCCGCCTCGGAAACGGCTTCCGCTGCCGTCTCTGCCTTGTCTTTGTCTTCGTTGTGCTCGCTCAAAACTTACTCCTCAATTAGGTTCGATCCTAAGATGGTTTCGAAGCCGTGACTGTCAATGCAAGGCCCAAAAAAAACCGGTCATCCGACCTGGCTCAAGAAGGCCCAGCCTCCCCGGTAACCCTTTGAAATAACTCACCCATTAGGCTATCAAGCACAACCCACCCGGTTGGCAGCATGCGCCATTTAAGGCCCTCGCTGTGGCAATAACCCCTCAACTGCCAATCCTCGAGAAGGGAAGTGAAAGAGCCCTGTGATTGTGCATCCGCATAAAACTCACGCACGGCAAAGGGCTCGGAGAGCCGGAGACGAAGGTAGAGCTTCTCCAGGCCCACTTCCGCCGCGCCCAGTGCTTCTCGCTCTTCGGCAGCATCACTCACCTTCCACTTGTAACGCAGCCCCGTGTCTCCGGCGAGCCCAAAATACCCTGTCGCACTCGGGCCGATGCCCGCGACATTCTTCGAGTGCCAGTACTTGAGGTTGTGTCGAGACTCGAAACCTGGTCGGGCGAAGTTCGACACCTCATAGTGGTGATAGCCCGCAGCTCGCAGAAACTCACTCACTCGCAGGTACTCCGCGCCGACACGCTCGTCGTCGGGGATCTTCGTTTTCAGCTTATAACCGGCTGCTGGCTGAAGGATGTAGAGGCTCACGTGGCGCGGTTCGTAGCGCAGCAGCTCCTCGAGCTCGCGCTCGATCTGCCGGGGCTGCGTGAGCTCGGGCGCTCCGAGCAGGAAATCCACCGAGAAATTCTCCCCCGCCAGACGCCCGAGGAGCACGCGTACAGAGGCGAGGTCGTGGGTGCGGTCGAGGACCCGTAGGAAGTCTTCATCGAAGGCCTGCGTCCCGACTGAGAAGCGGTTCACGCCGAATTCCTTCCACGCGCGCAGCGAGGCTTCGTCCCAAGCGCCCGGATCGATCTCGAGCGTCACCTCCGCCCCTGTGGCTAAGCGCAACTCGGAGAAGGGCTTTTGCGCTAAGAACTCGGGGCCTCGCACCCAGAGAGACGGTGTGCCGCCGCCGAAGTAGAGCGTCTCCAAGGGTTCCCAGGCTAAGCCGAGTTGAGCTCGCAATGACTCATGGCGCTCCCAGTTCCGCTGCAGGTAACGCTCGTAGTCTCCGAACTGGGTCCGCGCATCACTCAGGCGCACTTTGTAGAAGTCGCAGTAGTTACACAGGTGTCGGCAGTAGGGCACGTGGATGTACAAACTGCGAATGGAACTCATAGGCCCTTGGAAAACCCTGTGACGGAAGTGATAATCTTTCTTACCGTCCACGGAGCTGGACTGGCAATGCGCAACTGGAGCAAACATGCACGTAGAAGAAACCCGTCTCGGAGACCTCCGCACACTCTTCATTCACTCACCTGGCGCGACCGCGGCCAGTGTTCAAATCTGGTTCCGCGCCGGCTCGGCGCTCGAAGACCACGACAACCAGGGCATCGCTCACTTCCTCGAGCACATGTTCTTCAAGGGAACTCCAACGCACCCGGGGCCCGCGATCGCGCAGGAGGTGGAGACCTTCGGCGGCGAGCTCAACGCCTTTACGAGCTTCGACTACACCTGCTACTACATCAACGCTCCCGCGCGCCAGACGCACAAGGCGCTCACGCTCTTGCTGGACATGGTCGCCAATCCGATGTTCAAGGGCGAGGACTTCCCCGCCGAGCGTGACGTCGTCTTTGAAGAGTATCGCCGTGCCCTCGACAACCCGTCGCAGTTCCACTTCATGCGCTTGCAAGAAGCCTGCTTCCAGGGGGGCTACGCCCATCCGATTTTGGGCCGCGACGATACCATCAAGGCCTTCTCGCCGGAGCAGCTCAAGGCTTTCCGGCAGCGCTTCTATAACCTGCAGAACGCCATGCTCGTAGTGGCCGGCGACCTGAAAGACCGCACAGAAATCGAAAAGCTCGTGCGCACGTTCAAGCTCCCGCACGGTGAAGAATCAAAGTTCGGCGCCTTCGAGCTCAAGAAGACGGCGCAGGTAAGCATCCACGAGAAACCCATCCGCCAGGCGACGCTCACCATCGCCCTCGAAGCCCCCGACTACCTCGATGAAAAAGCCGCCGCCGAAGATCTTGCCATCAACTGCCTGGCGCACGGTGAAACCTCTCGGCTCTATCAAGCCCTCGTCGCCCAGTCCACCGTCTGCAACGGCGTCGCCGGTTCCACGATGTACTTCGCGCACAAGGGCGCGCACATGCTCAAGGCGAGCTTCCCCATTGAAAATCTCCCGAAGATGCTCAAGCTCTTCGAAGGCACGCTCGCCAAAGCTCTCGCCGGCGATCTCAAGGAAGCCGAGGTCGACAAGATCAAGAACCAGTACGTCGCCAGCAAGATCTACGAACGCGAGAGCATCGAAGCCTTCGCCTTCTCGCTGGGCCACGGCTTCGCGCAGAACGGTGACATCTTCTGAGAAGAAAGTTTCATCAAGACCATCAAAGAAACTCCCGCCAGCGCCGTCGCGAACGCTCTGCCGAAGGTCTTCAGTAAGCCGATCCATCTGGCGCTGCAAGTTCCCGAAGGGAAAATGAATAGCAAGATCGCACCGCAGCTCAGGGCCTTCCAAAAGCGCCTCAACACTCTGGCGAAGAAACACCTCACAAAAGAGAAAGTGCTCAAGCGTGATTCTTCGAAGTACGACGACGCCGTCGCCATGGTGGATGTCATCCCGGGTGTGCGCCTCATTCATCGCCGCAACCAACTCACACCCACCTTCGTGCTCCACCACTACGTCAAAGGTGGCCAAACCATCGAGACCGCCGCGACCGCGGGCCAGCACAGCATGCTCGCGCGCCTGTTGACCTACGGCTACAAGGGCATGCCCTACGAGAAGCTCAAGATGGATCTCGAGAACCGCTCCGCCGCACTCTCGGGCTTCGGCGGCAAGAACGCCTATGGCCTGACTCTCCACGGCCAGTCCCAGGACTTCGACGGCCTCCTCGCGCACTTCGCCGGGACACTGCTCGCTCCCACGCTGCCGGAGAAGTTCCTCAAGCACGAGCGCCAGGTGATCCTGCGCATGATCGACAATCAGAAAGAAGACCCGGTGAAGCAGGCCTTCAAGAACTGGTACCGGCTGGTGTTCAACGCCCACCCCTACGCCCTCGACGGCGTCGGCACTCCCGATAGCCTCAAAAAAATCACTCCCGCGATTCTCCAGCGCCTTCACAAGTCGCACATGAGCGGTGACGAAATCGTGCTCACCTACTGCGGCGACCTGGGCCTCGAAACCGTCCTCGCGAAGCTGCGAACGGCCTTTGCGACACTCAAGCCGCGCAAAGGAAAAAAGCCTAAGAAAAACGCGCTCAAGCCGATCACTAACAAGCGCATCGGAATCGAGATGAAGCGCGAGCAGGTCCAGCTCGTCATCGGCAAACCGGCCTTCGGCATGACGGCGAAGGAAGACCTCTACCTCAAGATGCTCACCGCGCACCTCTCCGGCCAGGGCTCCGAGCTCTTCGTCGAAGTGCGCGACCGCCAGGGCCTGTGCTACGCCGTGCAACCGGTGCACGTCACAGCACTCGAGACCGGTGCCTGGGGCATCTACATCGGCGCCGGCGCCGACAAGAAAGAGCGCGCGGAGAAGGCCATCACCGACATCCTGGCGCGCCTCTCCCGCGAGGGCCTCACGCGCGACGAGTTCGAGCGCGTGAAGACGAACATCGATGGCCAGCAGCAGCTCTCCGTCCAGACCAACGAAGACTTCGCGCAGTTCTACTCCGTCCCGGCGCTCCACGGCCATGGTTTAGACTTCCAGCACAAGGCACAGGACTTCATCCGCGCCGCGGACTACGGCGAGTTCCAGAGCTTCCTGAAGAAGTACCTCACCGGCGGCTGGAACGTGGTAGCGGTGGGCCCTAGCTAACCTTTCGCTCGCTCGGCAGAACTCCCGCGATCAGCTGTTCCTCGCGGCTCGCGTCGCCCGCCATGACTTTGGCGAAGACGAGCTGGCGCGGGTCCGGGAAGCGGCTAGCACTGGCGAGCATGGCGATGAGCGAGGTGATGCCCTCGAAGCTCGAGGCGAGCACTTGGTAGAAGTCCGGCACGTCGAGGTGCCGCGGCTGGTGGTTGTTCAGGCGGCCATAAGCGGTTTTCCCGAGCTGCGCGTAGTACGAGAGGTCGACCAGCTTCTTGTTCACCGACTCGGCGAAGTAGCCACACACCATCAGCGCCGTGTCGCCGACCTCTTGGTACGTGCGCTTCTGCGCTTCGCTGCTGAGCGACCCCGCCTCGAGGAGCTTCATGCCGAGGATCTTCTCGCGCACGCGGCCCTGGCTGAGCTCGAAGTAGGTGTCGCTAAGGGCGAAGCGATCGAGCACCGCGCTTGAATAGAAGATCGCCTCCTGTGGCACCGGGCACAGGGATTTGTTGTTGAGCTCGTTGAGGCCTTGAAAGAAGTAAGAACGAAGATCGGTTGCGGTGACGAGTTTTTTGGATGAGTCAGTCATCGGTCCTAGGCCCTCCACTCTACTATTTTAACATGGAGCAAGGAGACTAGATGAAAGGGGCAGAATTTGCCCCTTCCACGGACTCAAGTGCAAGAATTTACTGTTACTCTTCGATCTCCGCCATGAGCACGCCGGACTCGAGTGCCTGCCCCGGTTGGACGTGGATCGCCTTTACGACGCCGGTGACGCCGGCCTTGATCTCGTTCTCCATCTTCATGGCCTCGAGAATCAGGATGGTCTGGCCCTTCTCGACCTTGTCCCCGGCGCTCACGAGGAGCTTCACGACCTTGCCGGGCATCTGCGTGACGAGCGCACCGGCGCCGCCGGAGAAGAGACCCGAGGGCTTGAAGCCACGGTAGACCTTGTAGGTACTGGCGTTCGAAACGAGCGCCTCGTTCGGGTCGAGCTGCGTGAGCTTGAACCAGCGGCGCTGATCCCAGGAGCCGAAGAGTTTGCCGGCCAGGCGCCGGGCGTAGAACTCGCGGTGGCCTTCGGCGGAGCTGAAGCTGAAGCTGACGGTGCCCGCGCTGAGCGCCGTGCGGTTGAGGTCGATGACGGTTTCGTTGCGGTCCTGATCCACGAAGTAGTATCTCATGTCACACCTGTCCTAGTTCGATCGACGCGATCTTGCTCATGAACTCCTGCACCGGCCCGGCGACGGCGACCTTCTCCTGGGGCTTCACACCGGCGATGTAGTGCGTGGTGTAGTCTCCGGCGCAGAACTTCTCCTCCGCGAGGATCACCTTGAGGAGCGGGATGTTCGTCTTGAGGCCATCAATCAAGAGCCCCTCGAGCGCCGCGCGGGTCTTGCGGATGGCGACGTCTCGATTGTAGCCGCGGGCGATGAGCTTCCCGACCATCGGGTCGAAGTCCGCGGTGATGGTGAACTTCGGGTAGAGGCAGTGATCGAAGCGGATGCCCTGCGGGAAGGTCGTCTCGAAGCCGGCGATCTTGCCCGGCGCGGGCAGCATCGTGATCGGGTCCTCGGCGCAGATGCGGCACTCGATGGCGTGGCCGTGGAGCTTGATGTCGTCCTGGGATTTAAAATCCAACGGTTCACCGAAGGCGCCCTTCACCATGTTCGCCAGCAGGTCGATGCCGGTGATCTCTTCGGTGATCGGGTGCTCGACCTGGATGCGCGTGTTCATCTCGAGGAAGTAGAACTTCCGGTCGTCGCCCATGATGAACTCGACGGTGCCGGCGGAGTCGTAGCCGACGGCCTTCGCGAGCTTCACGGCGGTCTCGCAGATTTCCCGCCGCAGCTTCTCGTCGGCGCCGATGAACGGCGACGGAGCCTCTTCGATGATCTTCTGGTGGCGACGCTGGATCGAGCACTCGCGCTCGAAGAGGTGGTAGACGTTGCCCTTCTTGTCGGCGAGGATCTGCACCTCGATGTGGTGCGGGTTCTGCACGTACTTCTCGACCAACAGGCCCGCGTTGCCGAAGCTCGAGAGCGCCTCGCGCTGGACGGCTTCGAAGTTCGCCTTCACCTCGGCGTCGGAGTAGCAGGGGCGCATGCCTTTGCCACCGCCGCCGGCCACGGCCTTGAGGAGCACCGGGTAACCGATCTGGTTACACAGCTTGATGGCTTCTTCAACGGTGGGGACCTCCCCTGTCGAGCCCGGCACGACCGGCACGCCGGCCTTCTGCGCCCACTGCTTGGAGATCGCCTTGTCTCCCATGGCCGCGATGGCATCCGGGTTCGGGCCAATGAACACGACGCCCTTTTCTTTGAGCGTCTTGGCGAACTCTCCGTTCTCGGACAAGAAGCCGTAGCCCGGATGAACGGCGTCGATCCTGTGGGCCTTGATGAGATCTAGGAGCCGGGGAACGTTGAGGTAGGTCTCGCGGTTACTCGAGCCCGGGAGGTGAACCCACTCCTGGCAGTACTCGAGGTGCGCGGCCTCCGGCTCGTTGTCGGTCCAGACGCCGACGCTCACGAGGCCCAGCTCGTTGAGGGCCTTGGCCACGCGGATGGCGATCTCTCCGCGGTTTGCGATCAGTACGCGATTACCTTTCATTGCCGTCCCCTAGAGTGGAATGTTGCCGTGCTTGCGGTCCGGCGTGCGCACTTTCTTGTGCTCGAGCGCCTTGAGGCACTGGTAGATGCGCGCGCGCGTCTGCTCCGGATATACGATCTCGTCGAGGTAGCCGAGCTCCGCCGCGCGGTACGGGTTGGCGAACTCGTTCTCGTAGTTCTCCACCAGCTCTTTCTTCTTCTTGTCGAAGGCCTCACCCTTGAGGCCCGCGAGCTCGTTGCGGAAGATGATGTTCACCGCACCCTCGGCGCCCATGACGGCGATCTCCGCCGTGGGGTACGCGAGGTTGATGTCAGCGCGGATGTGCTTCGAGGCCATGACGTCGTAGGCGCCGCCGTAGGCCTTGCGCGTGATCACGGTGATGAGCGGAACGGTCGCCTCGGAGTACGCGTAGAGCAGCTTGGCGCCGTGGCGGATGATGCCTCCGTACTCCTGGACGGTGCCCGGCAGGAAGCCCGGCACGTCGACGAAGGTGATCACGGGGATGTTGAAGGCGTCGCAGAAGCGCACGAAGCGCGCGGCCTTCACCGAGCTATCGATGTCGAGGACGCCGGCGAGGACCGCCGGCTGGTTGGCGACGATGCCCACCTTGATGCCGCCGACGGAGGCGAAGCCGCAAAGAATGTTCTTCGCGAAGTCGCGGTGCACTTCTAAGAAGTGACCGTCGTCGACGACGTCGACGATGAGCTCCTTCATGTCGTAGGGCTTGCGCGAATTATCTGGCACGAAGTCTTTGAGCTTCGAGTTCGTCCTGCTCACTGGATCCGCGGTGAGCACCGGGCCCGGTTTAGTTGCGCTCGATGCCGGAAGGTAGCTCAGGAGCTCGCGCACGCGCTCGAAGCAGTCGTCCTCATCGGCGCACTTAAAATGCGCAACACCAGACTTCTCATTATGCGAAGCCGCTCCGCCGAGCGCTTCCTTGGTGACTTCTTCGTGGGTCACGGTCTTGATGACGTCCGGGCCCGTCACAAACATGTAGGAGGTTTTCTCGACCATGAAGATGAAGTCGGTGATGGCCGGTGAGTAGACGGCACCGCCGGCGCAGGGCCCGAGGATCAGCGAGATCTGCGGGATGACGCCGGAGGCCTGAGTGTTGCGCCAGAAGATCTCGGCGTAGCCGGCGAGGGACTCGACGCCCTCCTGGATGCGGGCGCCACCGGAGTCGTTGAGACCGATGATGGGGATGCGATGCTCGAGGGCGAAGTCCATCACCTTGCAGATCTTCTTGGCGTAGGCCGCGCCGAGCGCGCCACCCCAGCAGGTAAAGTCCTGACTAAAAAGGGCGACCTGCTGGCCGTTAATAGTGGCGATGCCAGTGACGACACCGTCGCCGAGGTACTGGGTCTTGTCGATGCCGAAAGATTTGCACTTGTGAACGACGAACTTGTCGAACTCCATGAAGCTACCGGGGTCGACGAGCTTGTCGATGCGCTCGCGGGCGGAGTACTTGCCCTGCTCATGCTGCTTCTTGATGCGCTCCTCACCGCCGCCCTGCTCGGCCAGGTGGTTGAGTTGGGCGAGCTGTTCTCGACGCTCTTGATTACTCAGCATGTCATTCCTCCTAGAAAGTCTAGAAGTTATACCCCGAGTGCCCAAAAAAAAGGAGGCGTTTTCACGCCTCCACTTTGAGATAAATCTGGTCTTTGACTCTACTCGCCAACCGCTCTCTTGAGGAGGCGCTTATCAAGCCCGTACTTCTCGACTTTCATGATGAGACCTGCACGGCTGATACCCAGTTCTTTCGCGAGGCGCGACTTATTAAAGCCACAGCGCTTCAAACCTTCGCGGATCATATGGATTTCAAGTTCCTCGAGTGCGTCTTTCAAGCTGCCGTTGGTGTTTACGCCACGCAGTCCTGGGCCATGCTCGCGAGCAGCACCTTCTCCGTGATGATCGAGGATGCGCTGGTTAAGAATGTCCGGCGTGATGACCTTGTCTTCGCCGGAGAGCACGACGAGGCGTTCGATTTCATTCTCTAGTTCGCGGACGTTACCGGGCCACGGGTAGTCGAGCATCTTCTCGAGAGTCTTCTTGGCAAAAGTCTTGAGCGGCACGCCCGCTTCACCACAGCGCTTCTCGAGGAAAAAATCCATGAGTATAGGAATGTCTTCCTGGCGCTCGCGGAGGGCCGGCAGCTGCACGTTGATGACGTTGATGCGGTAGTAGAGGTCTTCGCGGAACTCGCCCTTGGCGATCATTTCTTTGAGGTTCTTGTTGGTCGCCGCCACCACCCGTACGTTAACTTTCTTCGGCGTCGTCGCGCCGACCGGAAGGAATGTGCCCTCCTGCAGCACGCGCAGGAGCTTGACCTGCATGGTGAGAGAGGTGTCGCCGATCTCGTCGAGGAAGAGCGTGCCGCCGTTGGCGACTTCGAAGAAACCCTTCTTGTCTTTGATGGCGCCGGTGAAGGCGCCCTTCACGTGACCGAAGAGCTCGGACTCGAGCAAGTTGTCGTTGAGCGCCGAGCAGTTCACGGCAAGGAAGAGTGCGTCTTTGCGAGGTGAGTTGTAGTGAATCGCCTTGGCGACGAGTTCTTTACCGGTACCATTTTCACCCTGGATGAGGATGGTACTCTCGGAGTTATTGATCTTCTGCAAGAGGTGGTAGATCTGCTGCATGCGCTTCGATTTACCGATCAGGTTGTGGTAGCGATACTTGTTTCCGACCTCGTGGCTGAGCTCGTGGATGCGCGCTTCGCGTTTGGAGATCTCTTCGTGGAAGGTCGCGACTTCGTCGGAGACGATGTCGAGCATCTCCGTGAGGTAGCCACGTTCCCGCGGGAAGAGTTTACGCATCTTCGCGACGCTCGCCTGCGCGTCGGCTTCCGAGATGCCACACTCGAGTAGGTGCTTGGTGAGCTCGTCCACGTCCTTCGCCGTGGCGTCGTCTTTCATGAAGGGATATGCGACGACCGCACCGAGCGTTTCGCCGTCGACGACGACCTTCGCGACCATGCCATAGACGTGCGGAAAGAAGCTCTTGAACTCGTAGATCATCTCGCTGTGCTGGTGGATGCCTTCGAAGATCTTCTCGACGTCCTGGTCGAGCCACTCCTGCCCGTAGCCATGACCCATCTGCACTTTGAAGAAGTGCGAGAAGAACTTATGATCCTTGTTCTTGAGATCACACTGGACCCGCCCCTGCTCGTCGACGTAGACGAAGTCGAGGTCGAACCACTTGCCGACGATCTGCTCCATCTTCTTGTTCACGTGTAGTTCGCGGATGTTCTTCCAATCAATAATCATAGACGCTCCTTCGGGCCACTCCATGGCCTGTGTTCAAACTCGTCCAACTTATCGTCAGATCGCTCAGGAACTTGACACCGAAGTCTGTCTACTTGCTTATTATTTAGACGTTAGCGCTTTGAAGGGGCACTAAGAGTGTCGAAAAATTGAGGTTTAAGCCACTCCTGCGGCCCGAGCCATTTCCTCAGGATTTCCCCGTCGGGTTTAAATGCGTAGGTTTCAGGCAATTTGGCCGTTCCAAAAGCTTCTCGATGCACCAATCGATTATCCAGCAACCAAAGAATATTACCCGAGTCAGGCACTTTGAGGGTCGCTAGAAATTTGCGAATCTTAGGCACCTCATCGTTCACCGCCACTAAGAGGACCTGAGCCTGAGGTAGCTTGGCAGCCAGCTCAAGCAACTCAGGCAGCTCTGCCTCGCAGGGACCGCACCAGGTGGCCCAAAAATGCACCACAAGCGTTTTGCCAGAGAAACCCTGCTCACCAATCACGTCATAGGGTCGGCCATCTAGAGTGACGAAACTCGCAGCCGGCAGTCGCTCAAGAAGCGACTCCTTAGGCTCAACCAGAACTCGCTTCTCAAGGGATTGCCGTGCGTACCAAGTGTAACCCAGGGCCCCACCAACCAAAACAAGTGCTATAAGGATTTTAGAAAACATACCCAGAAACTAAAAAACCTTCCCGCGTATGTCCACGGGAAGGTTTCTAAGAGAGAAATCGTCAAAAAACTATTCTACAAAAGCGAGGTAAGCGGTTTTAGCACCGTCACCAAGACGAGAGTCAGCAACTTTAAGAACGCGAGTGTAGCCACCTGGGCGCTGCTTAAACTTGGGAGCAACTGTCTCGAAGAGAGCCTTAACAGCAGCTTTATTGTTGAGCTTGCTATAAGCCAAGCGACGATTAGAAAGAGTGTCCTCTTTCCCAATTGTCACGAGCTTCTCGATGAAAGGCTTGAGGGCCTTTGCTTTAGTCTCAGTGGTGTGAATCTTGCCGTGATCGATCATCTCGATAGCAAGGTTCTTCATAAGGGCTACGCGATGTGAACGCTCTAGTCCGAGTTGATACTTGTGGTTACCGTGTCTCATGATCTTTTCCTTTTCTCGTCTTTAGCTCGGCTTACTCAGCCTGTGAGCCCACTTGCTTCATGATGTTGTCGACCTTCATTCCAAGGCCGAGCCCCATTGAGGCAAGGATCTCTTTAATTTCGTTGAGTGACTTACGACCGAAGTTCTTAGTACGGAGCATCTCGCCCTCAGTCTTCGAAACGAGCTCGTAGATATACTTGATGTTAGCGTTCTGCAAGCAGTTCGCTGAACGAACCGAAAGTTCAAGCTCAGAAACGGGCTTCAGAAGCGCATCGTTCGTTACTGTGCCAGTAGACTGAGCCGCTGGCTTAACTTCAGTTGGAGTGTCTTTATCTTCGAAGTTAAGGAACACTGTGAGCTGGTCGCGAAGGATCTTCGCAGAGATCGCGACGGCGTCGAGAGGGTCGATGCCCGCGGTTGTCCAGACTTCAAGCGTGAGACGGTCGTAGTCAGTGCGCTTGCCAACGCGTGCGTTGGTCACCGTGTAGTTCACGCGGTTCACCGGAGAGAAGAGCGTGTCGAGGTAGATCCAGCCCACGGGAAGGTCGAAGCTTTCTTTGTTGTCTAGAGCAGTGACGTAGCCCTTACCACGAGCGACCTTGAGCTCCATACGAATTGAGCCACCAGAGGAGATGTTACAGATGACGTGCTCTGGGTTGAGCACCTTCACGTTAGCGTTCTCCTGGATGTCTCCCGCTTTCACGGCACCTTCAGAGTTCTTCTCGAGGACGAGAGTCATCTCTTCCTTGTCGGTGATCTTGAAGCGAATTTCCTTGAGATTCAGGATGATCTCAGAAACCTCTTCCTTGATGTTGTTGATCGTGCCGAACTCGTGGTCCACGCCGTCGATCTTCACAGCGACGATGCCCGCACCTTGGAGTGAGGAAAGGAGCACACGGCGGAGAGAGTTGCCGAGAGTAAGGCCATAGCCGCGCTCGAGAGGTTTGGCTGTGAACTTGCCGTAGTTCGCCTTGAGGCTATCGGTGTCAACCTCGAGGGCAGCGGGACGAATCATACCCGTCCAGTTTTTGCTCATGAAATTACTCATCTGACGAACTCCTTATCGAAAAGTTTAACGCGTTAGAATTATACGCGGCGGCGCTTAGGCGCGCGGCAACCATTGTGAGGCATGGGAGACTTGTCAGCGACCGAAGTGATTCGCAGGCCAGCAGCCATGAGCGCGCGGATTGCGTTCTCGCGGCCTGCGCCTGGACCCTTGACCTTCACGTCAACGGAGTTCAAACCGTGCTCCATCGCTTTGCGAGCAGCTTCACCCGAGGCGATCTGCGCAGCGAAGGGAGTAGACTTCTTTGAGCCGCGGAAGCCTTGGTGGCCCGCAGATGCCCAAGAGATAGCATTGCCGTCAGCGTCGCTGATGGTAACGATGGTGTTGTTGAATGAGGCGTAGACGTTGCAAACGCCGTGAGAGACGTTCTTGCGAGCTTTCTTCTTCCCGCCAGCCGCGCCACCCTTCTTGTCTTTCTGTGAGTTAGTTTCGCTCATATTCCCGCCTTATTACTTCATTGCCTTGATTGATTTCTTACCAGCGATCGCAACCGCAGGACCCTTGCGAGTGCGTGCGTTGGTGTGCGTGCGCTGACCGCGAACCGGAAGGCCCTTGCGGTGACGGATTCCACGGTAGCAACCGAGGTCCTTGAGGCGCTTGATGTTGAGGCCAATCTCGCGGCGGAGATCGCCTTCTACCGAGTAGC
>DAIPJL010000026.1:0-24128 GCA_036770305.1 Bacteriovoracaceae bacterium
GCACCGAACTCATGAGCAGAGGCCGGGCCGTCGTGCGGGCCTGGACGGCGTTGTAGCTTTCGTCGAGTTCGTAGATGGCCGCGTCGGTGCCGGTCATGGTGGCGTACACCAGGCGCGTGGCGCGGATGGTGTGGAGCTTCATGCGGGCGTCGTAGAGACGCATGGAGCGCGGCGAGCGCCGGTTGACGACCACTTCGCCGGGTTTGAGGAAGCCGCCGCCGAGGCAGTGGCCATTGGTGAGCACCAGTGCGTTCTTCGAGGTCGCCATGCCTTCGAAGATGACCAGCGCGCCCGAGCAGTTCGAAAGTTTGACGATGCCTTCGAAGAGGGGAGCGGCCTCGATCGCAAGTGGCGCAGCACTTTTCTCGGTGAGCGCGTTGTGCGGGCCTAGGGGGAGTTCGAACGAGAGTGCAAAAGACGAGAGAGAGAGGGCCAGCATGGCGATGAATAGCTTCACAAATCCTCCATGAATTTGTTGGTGATAGAGTACTCTAGTCCGCTCGCCACGAGGACGTCCCCGATGTCAGGAATTATTGGCCCGCGCGGAAGGGAAGTTGCTTAAGCAGCTCGGGTATTTTCACCGGCGCCAGCGCTCGTAAGAGGCGCCACACTTTCTTCACTCGTAGCCAGAAACTGAGGGCAGTCATGCTCTTGATCTGGGCCCGCGTGGCGCGCTGGCCCTCGGCCACCAGCGCGTCGAAGTCCTCGCTGCTGGTGCGACTGAACTTCGAGAGGTCCATGGAGATCACGATGTGCGCGTCTTCGAGCTGCCGGCGCGTCTGGGCGTCGATGGCGATGTCCATGGCATTCGAGAGCACGTCGACCACGCCCTTCGGCCGCTGGTAGCCGCCGTGGCCGTTGAGGTTCACGCCGATCAGAAAGTGCGCACCGAGCGCTCGCAGCGCCGAGAGTGGCACGTTCTCCGTGAGCCCGCCGTCGACGAGGACTTTGTCCTCCCATTCCTGTGCGAGGTACACTCCGGGGACACAGCAGCTCGCCAGCACCGCGGGGACCACGGGCCCTTCCTTGAGCACCACGCCCCGGCCGCTGAGCAGGTCGGTGGCCTTGAAGGCCAAGGGCACTGGCGCGGCTTCGATGCGGGCATCGGCAGGGAGCAGCTTGTGAAGGAGTTGGGCGACTTCTTTGTTCTCGAAGAGGCCCAGGCCCTTGAAGCGCAGCCCCGTGAGGTCCACCGGTTTCATCTGCCGCATCTGAGCCTCCGCCTCTTCCAGCGGAACGCCGAAGGCCCACAGCGCCGCGACGATGGCCCCGGCGCTAGTGCCCGCGACGCAGTGAGGCCGGATGCCGACCTGTTCGAGGTGGCGCAGGACACCGATGTGTGCCGCGCCCCGGGCGCCGCCGCCGCCAAGGGCGAGGCCGATTCTGGGCTTAAACATCCCTCCATTCTGGGGCCTAGACATCGAATCGAAAATCAATTTTTTGCGTTAGTTATGCTTTCCGGATTGGTGGGAAATAGGGTGAAATATAATCTATGAAAATTAGTTCATCACAGGCCTTAAAACTTGTCGAACGTTACCTAAGCTGGGCCCGAGCGGAGTGGCGGGCCTTCATGGTTTACGGTCTCGCCTTCTCGCTCCTGTCGCTCCTGGTGCCGCTGATCGTCCAGCTGCTGGTAGGAAACCTGATGCTCGTGGGCCTGGGCCTGAGCCTCTTCACCCTCGTGATCCTCTTGCTGATCGGTCTCACGGCCCTGCAGTTCGTGCGCTTCGGTCAGGTCATTCTCCTGGAGTACCTGGAGCGGCAGTTCGTGAGCCGGATGACCTGGCAGCTGCAGCACAAGAAGCTGCCGGATCAGATCATGTTCTTCGAAATCTCCAACATGACGAAGACCCTGTCGAAGTGGGCGCTCGATGGCTTCGAGACCTTCCTCGCGCTGATCGTCGGCCCCGTGGTGCTGCTCTTTTACCATCCCTCCTTTTTACTCCTCTCTTTCCTCATCTGGGGCGGCATCTACTGGGTCTTCCGCCTCGGCCGCTATGGCCAGAGCACGGCCATCGAAGAATCCAAGCAGAAGTACGAGGTGTACTTCGCACTCTCGCGAGGGGAGAAGGCCGACGGGATGAACTGGATCCGTGCCCGTGGCCAGCACTTCGACATTCTCAAGAAGCAGATCATCGTTCTGAAGCTCCTCCAAGTGCTCGGGCCCCTCGCGCTGCTCGTCAGCGGCGCGCTGCTCTTCCAGTCACAGCAGCTCAGCCTCGGGCAGTTCGTCGCGGCGGAGCTCATCGGCACCGGCGCCTTCGCGACGCTCGGCAAGCTCGGCAAATGGATCGAGCTCAACTACGGCCTGGTCACCTCTCTGGTGAAGCTCGAGCACGCCCTGGAGGCCCACCATGATTAAAGAAAAGCTGGTCCGCACGCCCGAGTTCTGGCTTAAGGTCGCGCGCCTCGAGGCCTTCATCATGCTGGCCTTCCTGTCGACGCTGCTCTTACCCTGGCAGCAGTTCGTGTCCGGCGAGGGCCGCGTGATCGCCCTGGACCCCAACGAGCGCTTCCAGGAGATCCACGCGCCGGTGAGCGGCTTCGTGCGCCGCTGGAACGTGCGCGAGGGCAGCTGGGTGGAGAAGGGCGACGTGCTCGTGGAGCTCTCCGACACCGACGCCGACCTGGTGGGCCGCCTCGAGCTCGAGCGCAAGGCCGCGGAAGAGGCGCTGGCGTCGGCGGAGCTGGCCCTGAAAACTGGCCGCATCAACCTCGCGCGACAGCAGAAACTCTTCGAGCAGGGCCTGGTCGCCCGCAAAGACTGGGAGAAAGAGCGCATCGACGTCTCGAAGTACGAGATGGAAGTTTCGAAGGCGCAGGCGACGCTCGCCAAGGCCCAGCGTGAAGTCGCCCGCCAAGAAACCCAGCAGGTGGTCGCCCCCCGGGCCGGCTTCATCGTGCGCGTGCGCAGTGGTGAGGGAGCACAGATCGTGAAGCAAGGCGACGCGCTCCTCGTCCTCGCGCCGAAGACGCAGAAGCTGGCGGCCGAGATCTGGGTGTCGGGTAACGACGTCGCCCTGATCAAACAGGGCCGCCCGGCGCAGCTCGAGTTCGCCGGCTGGCCCGCGATCCAGTCTCCCGGCTGGCCCTCGGTCTCCATCGGGACTTTCAAAGCGAAGGTCGAGCTGGTGGATGCGGTCGCTTCCTACCAAGGAAAGTTTCGCGTCCTGCTGGTCCCCGATGGCCGCTGGCCCAGTGAGCTCTTCATCCGCCAGGGGGCCCGCACCAGTGGCTTCATCCAGCTCTCGCGCGTCTCGCTGGGCTGGGAGATCTGGCGCCAGTTCAATTCCATGCCGCCGCAGCTCATGCCCATGGAGGACGAGCTCCAGCGCCTCCTCGAGCTCAAGGGCCCGGCGAAGTACGATACGAAAGAAAACAAAGAGAGCAAGGACAAATGATCGCGCTGCTCTTCCTTGCCTGGATCACGTCAGCGGAAGCCGCCGCGCTGAAGCTCGAGCAGGTTCAGACGCGCATCCTCCAAGAGCTCCCGCTGGTGCTCGAGGCCCAGGAGAAGTGGCGCGCGGCCCAGGGAGACGCGCGCTCGCAGGAAGGGAACTTCGACTATAAGCTGAAAGCGAAGACGCAGAACCAGATCGAGACGAAATACGACAACCAGATCTGGGAAGCGCGCCTCGAGCGTCAGACGCCCTACTGGGGATCACAGCTCTTCGCGGGCCATCGCGCCGGCACCGGCCTTTTCGCGACCTACGACGGGAAGTACGAGACCTCGAGCGTGGGCGAGATGTTCGCGGGCGTGGAAGTGCCGCTGCTGAGAAACCGCGTGATGGACGAGTTCCGGCTCGAGGCCCGGCGCGCCCAGCTGCTGCAGGAGCTGAGTCGCATCGAGTACCACCAGAAGTCGCTTGAGCTCGTCATGAAGGGGAGCGAGGTCTACTGGAAGTGGGTGCTCTCCGGTCTCAAGCTGCGGATCTTCGAAGAGCTCAAGAAAACCGCGGAAGAGCGGCAGGGCTTCCTGGAGAAAAAAGTCCGCGCCGGCGACACCGGGGAGATTCGCCTGGTGGATAATCGTCGCACGCTCAACAAGCGCAACGCCGACGTGGTCAAAGGTGAGCGCGAGTTCGAGCAGGCGACGCTGGCCCTCGAGCTCTACCTCGGCCGCCGGCCGGATCGCAGCGAACTCCCCGCGCAGATCGAGCTTTCCACGGACCACACCGAGGCACCGCGCGAAGCCGATCGCCAGCAGCTGCCCTTCTTCCAGGTCATCGACATGGAACGCGCGATCCTCGGGGTGGAGAAAGACTTCGCCCGCTCGCAGCGCCTGCCGGAACTGAAGCTCGCCCTCGAAGGCTCGCGGGACGTGGGCCGCATGCCGACCCTCAGCGGCCGGGATCAGATCCGCGTGGGGGCGATGCTCGAGATCCCCATCGAAAACCGTAAGGCCCTCGGTAAGATCGACAGCGTCGAGGCCAAGACCACCGCGCTCGAACGGCGGACGCGCTGGCTGATGAGCGAGTGGGAGACCCGCGTGGAGCAGAATGCCGTGGCCCTTACGACGACTCGCAAACAGCTCAAGCTGCAGGACGCGGAACTCGCCGACACCGCCCGCATGGCGCGCGCCGAGATCATTCGCTGGAACCAGGGAGACAGTGACGTCTTCTTCGTGAACATCCGCGAGCAGGACGAGGCCGAGGCCCGCATGCGCCTCATCGAAATGCAGGCGCTCCACGAGGTCATGGTGATCGAGCGCCAGGGCCTCGACGGAGAACTCGTGCGCCGGGTGCGCAGTACGCTGGCGAACTAGCGACCGGAGCAGCGACGCCGCGTGGGCCGTAGCTCTAAACTCTCACAGGACTTCAGGTTCAGCTTCTCGCCCGCGACGACTTTCCTCGCCAGGGCCTCGAAAAGGGGAGTGAGTTCCTGGTGGATCGCACGCACCACCGTCGCTGGCTTCTTGGGGTTCCCGTCGGCGTAGCCGCGGGCACAGAGCTCCTCGTCCCAGGCCTCTTCCAGGCCCAGTCCTTCGTGCTGCATGCGCCACAGCCCGGCCAGCAGGCCGGTGCGATCCTCGCCCACGGTGCAGTGGAAGTAGAGCGACTTGCCTCGGCGCTGCGCTCGCGCGATGAGCGCTAGCGCCTCGATGACCTGTGCGCAGGCGACCTGCGGCGACTCGAGCTCCTTCCAGCGGAACTCGATGAGGTGCGCGGCGATCCCGAGCTCGCGCAGCGCCTGGAGCTCGCGCTCGACCTCATTGCGCGTGGGACGCTTGAAGATGATGACTTCGTCGATGCCGGCCTGGGCGAGCAGGGCCACGCGCTGGCGCGGCTCGGGGCCCCGAAAGAGACCGGGAGCGATCTCGGCCGCTGCGGGGATCTCGAGGGCGAGCGCCGGCGGGGCGCAGAGGAAGAGGAGAGTGAGGGCGATGAGGTGTTTCATGGGTGCGTCCTTTCGAGGAGCTTCATACCTAGAAAGTGGCCACGCTCACAAGTAGGCCCTGGCCATGCACGGGATCGATTATTTAGATAGGTAGGCGCGGACCTTGGAGAGGCACTCCTCGTCGGCCGGGTCGAAGTCGAGGGTCAAGAGGTACTGGCCCAGGCCTCCGAGCTCACTTTTCGAGACGCTCACCTTGATCTGCTCCGGCAGCGCGAGGTCGGCGGGCCAGGGGCCCTTGAGCGTGACCAGTGCTCCCTTACGAACGAAGCAGGGCGCCTGCAGGCGCAGCCCCAGTTCGCTGATGGAGAGAAGCTTCACCCCCGTCTTGAGCTGGCCCTGCCCCTGCTGGAGCGGCACGCGCCCCACGTGGAGCTGGTCGAAGTCGCGCGTCGGATCGTGCAGCAGGTGGTGGATCTTCGACTTGAGCAGCACTTCATCGAGGGGCTTGGTGACATAGTCGTCGGCGCCGAGCTCGAGACAGGCCTCGATGCCGCTGCGCTCGTCGAGGTGCGAGAGCATGATCACCGGAGTGGAGAGCTTGAGCCGTTGGCGGAGGACGTCGAGGAGCTGCGGGCCCGTCGGCTCGCCGGGCGCGAGGTTCACGTCGAGCAAGACAAGGTCGAAGCTCTGGGCCTGCAGCAGGCGCAGAAAGTCCTTGGCCGTGTGACAGAGGGTAAGCTGGAACTCGGGGGCCTTGAGCCGCGCCTTCAGGAGCTGGGCGAAGTCGACGTCGTCGTCAAGGCTCAGGAGCTTGAGTGGAGTCACGGGCCCCTCCAGTTGGTCTTGGCCTTGCGGATGCTGGCGGCTTCGCGCTCGGTGATCCCGAGGAGAGTCCCGCGGGTGTCGTAGAGGCCCTGCATGAGGCCACGGCTGTCCTCGTCGACGCGCAGCTCGCGCGCCGTGATGGCGAGCTCCTGCAGCAGGGGGACCTCGAACTGCGCTCGCGCCTGGGCCGCGAACTTGGCCTGGGAGCGAAAGATGCCGTGTCCCTCACCCAGACCCACGAGCTGCGCGTCGATCACGAGCTCGAGGGTCGGGGCGTCTTCGGGGCGGAAGGTCTTGATGAGCGCAGTGTGCTTCAGCGTGTGCTTGAGCATGCGCTGGATGAGCCAGGTCTGTTTGATCGGCTTCAGCAGGTAGTCGTCGGCGCCCGCGCTGATGCAGCGACGGATCGCATCGGCTTCGTTCTCCGCGGAGCACACCACCACCGGGATGCGCGCCCAGGCGGCCGAGGACTTGCGCTCCGACAGGAAGTCTCCGCCGCGCTGGCCACTGTTGAGGTTAAGATCCAGCAGGATGATATCCGGTAGTTCCTGAGCGAGCTGCGCGCGCGCGAGCTCGAGCGACGCCGCTTCTCGCACGCGCATTCCCTGCGCCTCGAGGATCTTGCGCACGAGCATCCGGAAGGCTTCGTCGTCATCGATCGTGAGCACCACTTTGCCTGCGAGGGCCATCAGCTTTTCTCCGGTTTCGTGAGGATCTGCTCATACCGCTCGGCCAGCAGCTGGAGCTGCTCCCAGTCATGAATCTTCAGCGCCGCCGAAACGTCGTGGGCCCAGCGGTCGAGGTCCTTCTGGCCGTAGCTCAGCGCCGTGCCCTTGAGGTTGTGGGCCAGCGAGCGCAGGCGCGTCTCGTCGCGCTGGGCGAGGGCCTCGCGCAGCGGGCCGATCTCCTCGCGGCGCCGGGCGAGGTAGCCGGGCACGAGGGCCAGGATTTCGGCGTCGATGCTGGCGTCGTTCTCGCCGCGCGTGTGGACCGCTCCGGCCTGGAACTCGGCGAGGAAGGCCAGGAGGCGCTTGCGCGTGATAGGTTTCACCAGACGCTCGACGCAACCGGCGGCGTACATCTTCTCGGCCTCGTCGGCCAGCGCGTAGGCCGTCAGCGCGACGACGGGTGTGTTCACTCCCATGGCCTTGATCTTGCGGGTCGCTTCGAGGCCATCCATGTGGGGCATGTGCATGTCCATGAAGATCAGGTCGAACTCCTGCTCGCGCGCCTTCACCACGGCGTCGAAGCCGTCGATGGCCTCGGTCACGGTGACGGCGGTGCCCTTCAGGTAGCTCGCGACGACGAGGCGGTTGTCGGAGTTGTCGTCCACCACGAGAAGCCGCATGGGCGCGAGGGGCCCGAGTTGCTCCTGCCCCGAGGTCTCGGACGCTTCCGCTTCCTGCAGCGGCAGGCGCAGCAAGAAGGTCGAGCCCCTGGCGAGTTCGGAGGTGGCGGTGAGTTCTCCGCCCATGCGGCGGGCCAGCTCGCGGGCGATGGCGAGGCCCAGCCCGGTGCCACCGTAGGTGGAGCTGATGCCGGAATTTTCTTGTTCGTATTTTTCGAAGATGCGCTGCAGGTTCTCTCCCGCGATGCCGCGGCCGGTGTCGATGACCCGCAGCTCGAGGTGGTCGTAGTGCCGCTGCGCCAGCACGCGGATCTCGCCCTCGTCGGTGAACTTCACGGCGTTGCTGAGGAGGTTGGAAACGATCTGGCGGAGCCGGTGGGGGTCGCCGAGGTAGCGGTCGGTGTTGAGCTGGTAGTCGAGCACGACCGGCAGCCCTTTCTCGGAGGCCTTGAAGGAGATGAGGCGGACGGAGTCCTCGAGCTCTTTCCTCAGGTCGAAGACCCGCGACTCGATCTCGATCTTGCCGGCCTCGATCTTCGAGATGTCGAGCACGTCGTTGATGAGGCGCAGGAGGTTCTCGGCGGCGTTGTGGAGGATCTTGGCGAACTGGCGCTGCTCCTCGTTCAACGGCGTCTGCTCGAGGAGCTCGCTCATGCCGATGATGGCGTTGAGCGGGGTGCGGAACTCGTGGCTCATCTGCGAGAGGAACTCGGTCTTCGTCTTCGAGGCCAGCTCCGCGGCTTCGCGCTGGGAGATGAGCTCCTCGCGGATGTCGTGCTCCTGGGTGATGTCGCTGAAGGTGATGACGCTGCCGACGAGCTCCGAGCGCTGGTAGAGAGGGACGAGGCGCAGCTTCGCCGGGAAGCGACCCGTGCCGGAACCCATCGCCACCTCGTGCTCGAAGCTGTCGCCGCTCTTGATGATCTCCTTGAGGGTCAGGGCAAAGGTGCGGTCCCAGCTGGCGAGCAGGGTGAAGTCCTCGCCGCCGACGCGGTCCGGGTTGTAGTTCAGCAGTTCGCTGGCGCGCTGGTTGGTGAACACCACCCGCGCGTCGTTGTCCACCGCGATGACTCCCTGGGGCAGGGAGCCGGTGAGCGTCTTGATGTAGCTCAGGTTAATCTTGAGCTCCTGCTGGACCTGGGTGCGGTTCTCGATCTCACTGCGCAGCTTCCAGGAAGCGACGAGGAAGAAGAGTAGGATCAGCGCCGAGCTGGTGATCGTGGCAATCACCATCAGCCGCGAGTGCTGCCGGTTGTTCAGTAGCGAGAGGGCGCGCTTGTTGATCTCGCGCTTGTCGATCTCATCGATGAGCAGGCGGATCTTGTCCATCACATCCTTGCCCTTGTTCAGCGAGACTAGCAGCTGCGGCGAGTCCTTCTTGAGCAGCAGCTGGGAGCTCGCGTGCTTGACGCGCAAGCGGATGAGGGTCTCGAGTTCTTTGATCGCGTCCTCCTCGTCGCGCTCGTCCTTGAACACCTGCTTCACCGTCTCGAGCTGCTTGTCGAGGGTGTTGAGCGCTTTGGTGTAGGGAGCGAGGAAGCGGGGATCGTTGGTGAGGATGAAGCCGCGCGAGCCGGTCTCGAGGTTCAGTAGGTCGCGGTAAAGCTGGTCGAGCTCCTCGCTCTGCTGCTGGCGCGCGTAGATCAGATCCGAGGTGTCGAGCAGGTCCTTCTGGACTTTGCCCTGGTAAAGCACCACGCCCATCAAGAAAACGATGCTCAGATTAAACACTAGGCTCAGCCGCTCGACTCGCATCCCTCAAGTCTTTCACAGGAGCCACGGGCCTGGCCAGTGACACGGCCGCGCGCCGGCGCATACCGGAGCTCCGCGATCGGAGATGGGGAGAGCGGAAAAATCCACCATCTTGCCCCCACGGGCCGGCATGGGAAGATGGTCTATGGCCTTGTGTCAGGGCCAGGTCTCGATGCGACGAGGGTAGATGAACCGAGGTTTAGCGACTCTTCTCTTGAGTTTTTTCGCCGGCAGCTGGGTCTCGAACCTGAGCATCATCCGCACCACCACGGTGCTGCTGGAGGCGTCGTCGCTGGAGCTCATCCTGGCGGTGAGCTCCTGCGCGGGCCTGTTGTTCTTCGCGCTCCTGCGCACGCTCAACCTTCTCCCGAGCACGCGCCTCACGAGCGCGCTCTTGATCGTGCTCTGGGGCCTCAACCCGCTGCTGAACTTCCTCTACCCGGAGTACCCGGTGCTACCGGCGCTGAGTGCCCTGCTCTTCGGCGAGCTGGTCAAGTGGCACGTCTACTCGCTCGTGCTCCACCGCTACGGGCCGCTGAGCGCGGGCCGCGTGCTGGGCTGGGCGGTGGTGGCCTACGAAGCGGGGACCGTGTGCGCCGCTCTTAGTTCGAACGTCCCCCTGCCTCTGCTGCTCAAGGGCCTCGAGGTCTCGGCACTAGTGGCGCTCTATGCGCCGCTCTTCATTGAGCGCGGCCACGAGGAGCACACTCACGGCCACAGCGCTCAGGGCCAGCTGATCCCCGAGGGACCGCTCCCGTGGATCATGGGCCTTGGCATCGTCGCGGGCTTTTTGAAAGTCTCCGCCGACACCGGCTTCAAGTTCGCCGTCGGACTGGGCGGCGAGAACGTCGGCGGCGCCGTCGCTAACTTCTACCTCTACAGCGCGCTCTTCACGCTGGCGCTCGCGGGCCTGCGCCGGCTGCACTGGCTCGCGCCGCGCCTCGGTGCCCCCGCGCGCTCGCTCTACGGGATCGCTTCGGCGCAGGTGATCTTCGCCCTCGCCATCGCCTCCGGCGAGCTCTCCTTCCTGGTGCTAGCGGCGGCCTTCCAGCGCAGCGTCGACAAGATCTTCTACCAGCCCACCATCCAGCTGCTCACCTCGGGCTTTAACCCCAGTGTGCAGGAGGTTTTCCGCCGTTGGCACGGCACGGCCTTCCTCGCCTTCGGTTCCTTCCTGGGCCTGGTCGCCTTCACCGCCCACGGCCACCTCGGCAACGCCGCCACCGTCCTGAAGGGCATGGGGATCGCCCACCTGGCCTTTGCGCTCCTGTGCTTCGTCATGGCCAAGGGCGTGGTGAAGAAAATCCTCGTGGCGCTGGACCTCGAGACCAAGCGCGCCGGCACCCTTGGCGGCTCGCGCGCCATGGCCATGCTGGCGCTGCTTTCGCCGCGCCACTTTCTGGTGCACGCGCTCCTGTGGTCTTCGCGCCGAGGCGGCATGCAGGGCCTGCCGCCGGAGATCCTCCAGGGTCTGACGGCCCAGGCCGGCGGGGAAGTGGTGAGCACCTTCTACGACGCCTTCGCCAAGTTCGACGAGCATCACCAGCTGGCGCTCATCCGCCTGGCGGTCTTCCTCGACCGCAAAGAAGACCGCGCCTTCCTGCTCGCCATCGCCGAGGAGAAGCTCCCCGCCGTCACGAAGGCGCGCCGCTTGGCCGCCATGCACGTGGTGAAGGTTCACGGGAAGATCTACCGGCCACTGCTGCGTCGCTCGCGCGGCAAGAAGTCGCCGCTGCCGAAGCCCAACAAAGCGGCCTAGAGAAAAGCCTAGAGGCCCTTCATGCGGACGCCGGCGAGGGCCTCGTCGAGGGCCTTCAGCACGCCGTCCTGGTTCAAGAGGCCTCGGCCAAGATCGTACTGGCGCTTGGTGAGCTCGAGGTGAACGAGCTTCTCGTCTTTGGCGACCTTCGTGGTCACCGACTGCGTGTCGAGGGTCTTCACTTTGAACAGAAAGTCGAGCACGAGGAGCTCGTCTTTCATGGCGAGGCTTAGCTCGAGGCCCTCGACGTGGGCGTAGTCGCGCGAGCTGGGAGCGGCGAACTTAAGCTCGACGCAGTCCTTGCCGTTCTTGATGTCCTTTGGCCTGAAGCGCTGGAAGGTCTCTAAGAGTTTGCCGACCTCCTGGAAGAGCTGGCGCGGCTTCACGTTCAACAGGAGATTCGCCTCCACGCCGGTGGGGCCGTAAGCGAGGTAGGGGCCCTGTTTCTTATCCGTGACGTGGCCGTTCGGGGGAAGCGCGAAGCGAAAGCTTTCCACCAGGGCCGCGCCCGGCGCGAGCTGCTGAGGTGCAAGCGCCAGCACCTGGATCTCCTTGAAGGCCTTCGGGTCGCGGGCGTGGACCTTCTTAAGTTCCCCGAGCGCGAGCTGGAGCTTACCGCTCACCGCCTGCGCCGTCGAATCGAGATTGGTGAGCCGGAGAGTCCCCGTGAGCTCCTGGCCCTGCTCCCAGCTTTCACCCTGGACATCGAGCTCCCACTGGAAGGGTTTAAGTACGGCCACGCCTCTCACGGAACATCCTTTGCATAGCGAACGATGATGTTCGGCCGCTGGATGCGGATGCTATCACTTTCGAGGTCTTTGATCTGCGAAAAAAACTGTCCCGTGATGTCGAGGATGCCCAGGCGCACGCGGTCGACGCGGATGCGCACCTCGGAAGCGTCCGCGTGGTGCGTGGTGGTGCCGGTGCCGGTGATCTTGCCGACGCCGCCCACGCGGGCGGAGAAGGTGGTCTTGCCGCGCGTGATCGCCACGTCGATCTCGCTCACACTCGTCGAGCGTTCTTCCACCATCGATCCGCCGAAGGAGTTGAGGGTGAGGCGACCGGAGGCCACACAGTGGTCGATCGGGTGAGCGTTGCGGGCGGTGGCGCGGCAGCTGAGGTTTGGCCGCGAGAGGGTGGTGAGATCCTTGCCGCGTCTCAGGAGGAGGTTCGAGGCCCGCGCGATCACGCGGCCCGGGCCATAATCCGCGAAGACGCCCTGCCCCTGGGCTTCTGTGACATCCTTCATGAAGTCCGCCTCGAGGCGATACTCGAAGCCTTCCTCAGGCGCAGCGATCACGAGGGTCCCGGCCTGCTGGTAGACTTCAAAGGTGGCATTCTCGAACTGCCAGTTCTGATCTTCCAGCACGAAGCTCGCCCGGGCCACTGTGGCACTTCCTGCGCTGTCTTTGAACTGCAGATTGAGGTTCTCGACCCAGATCGGATCGAGCGCCTGCGGTGTCAGAATAAAAGCCGAAAGGGCCCATGCCTTAACATTCATACGAACCTCCACGTTGTCTTTCTATGGTACGGTGCGACGTTATAGGGGCAAGGGCGGCAATATGCGCCTCAAGTGGGGCGATCTGTGGCATGCTTTATCCATGGCATGGACGAAGCTCAAGAGAAGTAGTGGAGCATGGAACTCGCGTTTGGCGCCGACGCCGAGCGGTTTGCTCCATCTTGGGAACATCCTCAACTTCAGTCTCACCAGCACACTGGTGCGCGTGAGCGGCGGGGAGCTCTCCCTGCGCATCGACGACCTCGACACCGAGCGCTCCCGGCCGGAGTACTTCGAGGACATCTTCGCGACCCTCGGTTGGCTGGGGTTTCGCTGGGAGCATGGCCCGCAGACCGTCGAGGAGTTCCGGGCGCACTACCGGCAGGAGCTCCACCTGGCGCGCTACCGCCGACACCTCGACCAGATCCCGAAGTACCTCTGCGAGTGCACGCGCTCGCAGGTTCGGGCGCGCACCAGCGCACCCTACGACGGGCACTGCCGCCGCAAACAGCTGCACTGGCAGGGAGGAAAAACGCAGTGGCGCTACTACGCCACCGATCCCGCGCAGGACGTCGTGCTCTGGCGCAAAGACGATTTTCCGAGCTACCACCTCGCGAGCCTCAGCGACGATCTCGCCCTCGGGGTGAATCTCATCGTGCGCGGGGAAGACCTCCGCGAAGCCTCCGAGGTGCAGAAGCTACTCGCGCACCACCTAGGTGTGGCGGGCCAGGCCTTCGAAGCGGCCATCCTCTGGCACCACCCTTTAGTGCTGGATCCGCAAGGCGAGAAGCTTTCTAAATCACAGCCGCAGAACGGGGGCCAGAGCTTGCGCCAGGAGTTCGCGACTCCGGGAGAACTCTTCCGCGAGCTCTCCCGGCGCGCGCAGCTTCCGGTGGTGGAGAGTCTGGAGGAGGCCCGCGAAGTGTGGGCCTCCGTGCTGCTGGAGAACGAGCCTAGAAGATGACGCCGCTGATCCACATGCCGAGGAAGGTCGTCTTGTTGGTGATCTTCTCGCCGTCGAAGGGGTAGCTCTGCACGTAGGTGTAGAGGTTCAGCATGCGGTGGATGCTGAAGGTGGGCCCGACGGTAGCGGCCGTCGGCCAGCGGCGGAAGTAGTTCAGGTCGTTGCGCACGAACTGCTGGAAGTTAAGGTCGAGGCCCGCGCGCATGCCGACCTTGTCGTTGAAGGCGTAGTTGATGGTCGGGGAGGCGCGCAGTTCGATCTTGCGCTTCATGCCTGGGTCGCGGCCCGAGGCCAACCACTCGTCGGTGACGGCGTCGTTGTCCTGGTAGAAGTAGATGCGCGGAGAGACGATGGAGTAGAAGGACCAGCGCGGAGAAATCTGGTAGTTGAACCCGGCGAAGAGGCCCGGGTTGAAGATGGTCGTCTGCTCGCGCGCGTCGCGGCCGTTGAGGCCCGGGATGTCGGTGTTGGCCGCGCCTTTGAGGCTCCAGTCTTTGCCGGAGGCGAGCTTGCCGCTCACGCCTAGGCGCATGCCCTGGAAGCGCCACTGCTCTTCTTTGGTGTGCACGTGCTCGAGGCGCGTCTGCAGGTCGAGGTTAAGGCGCTCGGTGAGAGAGTAGGTGACGGAGGCGTGGTGGTAGATGTTTAGGCCGTCGTCCATGGGCCGGCCGAGCTCGTTGTTCGCCTGCTGACCGTCGTCGAGGTTCGGGCCTTCCCAGAAGCTGAAGTAGTTCATGCCGAAGCGGCGGTAGGAGTACCAGGGGAGGCCCTGGTCAACGCTGGCGGTGGAGATGGTCGCGCCGGTGGTCTGGGTGGTGGTTTTCGGTTGAGACCAAGCCGCCGAGCAGACGAAAGCTGCCGCGACGAAGATAAGCAGACGCATGAACATCCTTTGAGTTGAGGAGGGGTGCGCGCGCACTATCCACAATTCAAATGAGCTTTTCAAGTCAAGATTTTGTCTGAGTAAAAGCGAAAGATCAGATCAGTGAGAGAAGGGTCCTAAGAAAACAAGGCCCCTCGAAGTTTCGAGGGGCCAAGGTATACGTCTACTTAGTCAGACCTTTAGGCCTTCTGCTTACGCAAGCGAGCTGCTCTTCTCTTCTTAGATCCAACCTTACGGCGACCCTTAGCATGCTTACGACGGTGACGGCTTCCATTGGCCATGAACTCTCTCCTCTAATTATTAAAGTGCGGAGGCTACTTTAAACAACTTAAGGCCTCTCGCCAAGGGGTTAGAGGGCATCTTTTTGGAAAACTCGCAGCAGAATGGGAGAATAATTGCCAACATCGGGAGGAAGTCCTTGGGAAAAGAACTGCCAAACTCGCTCGCTCGCGGGTCTTCCCTCTTGGACGAAGAGGTGCTGAAAGACTCGCGAGAGGAAGAAATGGGTGGAGAGGGCATTCTTTGGCTCGACGCCCTGCGTTTCTCGGAGCCCCATGGCGGCAAGACTATCCAGCACAGGCTCCTTGAGATAGCGATTGTGTCCTGACACCGGAACCTCCGGCAGCTGGTTCTCGCTGCGGGCCGCGTTCATCTCGCGGTGGCCCTCCTCGAAGCTTTCGATCATCACGTAGAAGCCCCCCGGCACCAGGGCCTGCGCGATGTTGGTGAGAGCTTTTTTTTGCTCCTCCCAGCTCAAAAGATTGATCACCGAGCGCTCGGTGATGGCGACGTGGATGTCCCGCGGGATGTCCGCAGCCACGCGCAGGTCTCCGTGGGTGATGTGCACGCCCGGGAGGTTGCGCGAGCGTGCCAGGGCGACGAGCTCGGGCACGAACTCGAGGCCCTGCGGGAGGAGGCCATCGATGGCGAAGAATAGTTCCTGGATGAGGTGGCCGTTGCCGCAGCCGAAGTCCCACACGCGCGCCTGCTCGGGCGCCACGCCCAAGCGCTGCAGGCACTGCTTCACCTGGGCGACGGCGAAGGTCGTCTCGCGCTCGCGGATCACCTTGTCCTGCATCGACATCTGGCCCTGCAGGCCCCAGCCGGCGGCGAGCTTCTTGTAGTGGTTGAGGATGATCTCGTCGCTCATGCTTGTCCTTGCAGTTTTTTGCGGCGGGCGCGGACCAGGAAGCGCTCGGGGGCAGGGTGGCCTTCGACGGTGCGCGCGGGGTCGCTGGGGTCAAGGGCATCCAGGAAGCTGGGCCCTTCGATCCACATGGTTTTGCGCTGTTCGTGCTGTCGGCCCCAGTCGCGGCTCAGGACCTCGATGTCCACGAAGCGCGCGCGCTGGAGCATGGTCACCAAGCATTCGAGGGTGGGCAGGAACCACACGTTGCTCATGTTGGCGTAGCGCTCCGCGGGGAGGTAGGCGGTGGGGCCTTCGCCCGGAACGCCGATGGTCTCGAGGTAGAGCTCGCCCCCGGGCACCAGCGCCTCGCGCAGGTCGATGAGCTGAGTCAGTGGATCGCGGTGGTGGTAGAGCACGCCCATGTAGAGGATGAGGTCTTGCGTGTTTTTGAGGAGGGGGAGCTCTTCGGCCCCCAGCAAGAAGAGTTCCGCACTGTCGACGGGCGCGAGCTTCTGCGCGAAGAGCCACTGCAGGTAGCACAGGTGCTGGGGATCGAAGCCTAGCACCTGAGTGGCGCCGGCCTTCACCAGTTCGCGCAGGTACCAGCCATTGCCGCAGCCGACGTCGAGGATCTTCTTGTCCGCCAGCGGCGGAAGGTGGGGCGCGAGGCGTGCGAATTTTTGACGGCAGTCCCACTCGGCGTCGAGGAGGAAATCTCCCCACTGAAAGGGCCCTTTGCGCCAGGGTTTGAGGGCCTCGGCGTGGCGCCGCCAATCTTGCGGGGAAGTCCCATCCAGCTCTCCCAGCGCAGCGAGGGCCTGGGCCCACTTCGGGGCCTTAAGTTCCTGGACACGCTCTTCGTGCAGCGCGAGCAGCTGCGGGGGAAGCTTCATATGACTCAACATGCCGTTAAAAAAACCCTGCGACAAGGGAGAATCTTCCTTAAATTTAACGAGGAGAATCACCATGGCCCACATCGCACTCAACAATGACATGCCCGGCATCGTCGGACTGCTCCAGCACTTTCCGGAGACGGCAAAACCGCTCACCGAACTTGCCCAGCTGATTCTCATCGCCCGCGCCTCGGCGAGCTTCACCGTCACTGAGCGCGAACTGGTGGCGAGCTACGTCTCGAAGATGAACCAGTGCGTGTTCTGCTCCGAGTCCCACGGGGCCGCTGCCAATTCCCACGCTAAAGAGAATGCCTTCGCGCAGAAGGCCTGGGAAACGCAGGCCCATCTGCCACTCAAAATGCAGCGGGCGCTCGCGGTGGCAAAAAAAGTTCAGTCCCTGGAGTTCAAGTCCGTTTCTCCGGCAGAGGTCGCCGAACTCAAAACTCTTGGCATGACGGACGCCGACGTACACGATCTGGTGCTCATCGCGGCCGCCTTTTGCCTCTACAACCGCTACGTCGATGGCCTGGGAACGCAGCACCCACCCGCGGGCCACGAGGCCTACAAGATGATGGGCGAGGAGCTCGCCACTCGTGGGTACTTGATGAACTAACGCAAACTAGAGGGTGAGCTCTTTGGCGGCCAGGAAGGTCGCAAAGGGCCCCCAGCGCAGGAGCGTCTCGACCGGGGCGAAACCCGCCTCGGTGAGCAGCTCGCTCTGCTTCTTCGACGTGAGCGGAACTAGAACGTTCTCCAGCGCCTCTCGCTTCTGGGAGATCTCCAGCTCCGAGTAGCCGTTGGCGCGCTTGAAGCTGTAGTAGGCGTCGGTGATGAGGTGCTGCAGCTCCGGGGCATCCATCTCGATCTTCTCCGCGAGGATCAGCACGCCACCCGGGCGCAGCGAGGCGTGGATCTTCTTGAGCAAGGGAAGCCGAGCTTCCAGCGGCAAAAACTGGAGCGTGTAGTTCATGATCACGGCACCGGCGGGCAAGAGCTCCACGCGGGTGATGTCGGCTTCGTCGATCTCCGCGTTCTTGAGACCGAAGGCCTTCATCTTGCGGCGAGCTTTTTCAACCATCGGCGCCGAGGAGTCGAGGCCTCTCAGCTGCAGGTCGAGGTGCTTGAGCTGCGTGCCGATCTGCAGGAGCGCGCTACCGGTGGAGCAGCCGAGATCGTACACCAGATCCTGCGGCTTCAGGAGACGGGCCAGCAGTTCCACGGTGAGGGCCTGGTTCTCGCGGTAGAGAGGGACCGATCGTGTGACCATGTCGTCGAAGACTTCGGCCACTTCTGCGTTGAAGGAGAAGGGGGCGATGCGCTCCATGGGACTAGCGAAATAGCGATCCTGCGAGTTCATAATTGTCCTTAAAAGTCGGGACACTTTGCCGCAGCTCGTGATGTGTGACAAGAGGTGCGTTTTGGCCCTAAATCAGCTACCTTAGTTCGATGGGATCACTTCCAAATCTTGCGGCCTTAAGTGCGATTTTCCTATGGGCTTCGCTCGCCATGAGCGCTCGCCTGCTTACCCATCTGCCGGCCTTCTTCCAGCTCGCCTGCGCCTTCGGCCTTTCCGGTTTGCCGGTGCTCTACTTCGGCCGGCGGGCCTGGCCCTCATTCCGTGGCCAGCTGCTCAACCTCGCGGGCTTCTTCGGCTACCACTTCTGCCTCTTCATGGCCTTCCGCCTGGCCCCGCCGGTGCTCGCCAACCTCCTCAACTACCTCTGGCCGGTCTTCCTGGTGGCGCTCACGCCGGTGATCCTGCCGGGCAAGCGGCTTGCCCCGGCCCAAATCATCGGGGCGCTGAGTGCCTTCGTGGGCGTGGCCTTCTTGTTCCTGCGCGAAGACTTCCCGACAGCGCCGCAGGTGCTCGTCGGTCTTGCCCTGGCCTTGAGCGCGGCTTTTCTGTGGCCTCTGTACTCGCTTCTGAAGGCGCGGCTGGCGCAGGAACCGGTCAGCACTCTGGCGAGCTCGTGCCTGATCAGCGGCGTGCTGTGCCTTTTGTGTCACCTGTGGCTCGAAGCACCGCCGCAGGAGATCACCGGCGCGGACCTCGCCCTGCTGCTCTGGATGGGCGTGGGCCCCTTCGGTGCCGCCTTTTATCTTTGGGACTACGCCATCCGCCGCGGTGACCAGCGCCTCATCGGCGCCTTCACCTACCTCACGCCCGTGCTCTCAACCCTGCTCCTCATCTTCGGCGCCGGCGTGCCCGGCTCGGGGGCGATCGCCTTCGCGCTCATCCTGATGAGCGCCGGCAGCGTCCTCGGCACACTCGGACGGCGTCGGTGAGCGAGCACTCCCGGCGCCTGGACCAGACCCGTGGGATCGCCGTCGCCGAGATCGAGGCCAAGCTGCTCTCGCGCGCCCGCGCGCTGCGGGCCCAGGGCGACGTCAACAGCTGGGGCGAGGCGCTGCACGGGGCGCAGAGCTGGGTGGGGCTGGAGCCGCAGACGCTCGAGACGCCCTACGAGGAGCTGGCGCGCATGTGCCAAGCGCTGCAGAGGGATGTGCGCCACGTGGTGGACCTCGGCGCGGGCTACGGCCGCCTGGGCCACGTGCTGCACCAGTTCTATCCGGCCGCCTCCTTCACCGGCTTCGAGATCGTCCCCGAGCGCGTGGAGGAGGGCAACCGCGTGCTCGCCCGTGAGGGCCTCACGCGCGCGCGGCTCTACTGCGTGGACCTCGCCGGCGAAGATTTTGTCATGCCCAGAGCGAGCGCGTACCTGATCTACGACTTCGGCAACCGCGCGCACCTGCGGCGGGCGCTGGACCAGCTCGGAGAGTTGGCCCTGACCCAGCACTTCGAAGTCCTCGCTCGCGGCGGCACCATCCGTTCGCTCATCGACCATGCCTACCCCTGGCTGCTGCGCAAAGAGTTGCCGGTGGGAGAAGAAGCCTTCGCGCTCTACGGCACTTGCTAAAAAGTTTTTTCCAGATTAAAAAGTAGTCCTTCACCCAAACCAGGAGGGCCTATGCGCACGCACATTCAAGTTTCGGCCCTTTCCGCGGCCTAGTTTTTTTCATTCCATTTTTCGAAGGAAGTTTCATGCGCATGTTTGTGCATCGGAGCTCACGTCTCGAGCTACGGCCTCTGCGCCTTGGCGACTACGCGGCGTGGTTCAAGGCCTACACCCAGCACGGGCCTGCAAAAAATCGCTGGGACCATGACCCCTATCCGGTGGCGAAATGTTCGCCGCAGATGTTTAAAAACCTCGTGCAGCGCCTGAGAGCTCTAGCGCAGAAGGATGAGTACTATCGCTACCATGTTTTCTTGCGCTCCACGGGAGAGCTCGTCGGACACGTGGACTTCAACATCTACGAGCGCGGGTGTTTGAACTACGCCAACTTCGGCTACATCCTCCACAGTAGTTTTTGGGGGCGAGGGTACGGCACGGAGATGGGGCGCCTCGCGCTGTGGATTGGCCATCGCAGGCTCAAGCTGCAGCGGCTCGAGGCAGCGACGGATTTGGATAACCGGCGCTCGCAGCGCTTGGCGCGCAGGATCGGCATGCGAAGCGATGGAATCCGCAAGGCCTACTGGTGGCAGGAGGGACGCTGGGATGACCAGCGCCTCTTTGTGTCCGTCGGAAGTGACTACTCTGCTACTGGGCCTGCGGGAGAGTAAGCTGGCACTTGAGCCGTGATGACGCCGATGGGCTCGCCGGAGAAGAGGCGGGCCACCTCCAGGCGCGCGAGCTGTTCGACGCGCTCGGGGAACTTCTGTTCGATGAAGAGGCCCAGGGCCCGCTCGTCGATCGGGAGGTCCTTGTACTCGACGATGCAGTTGAGGCGCTGGTGCGCGCTCTGGCAGCGCGCGTCTCCGTGCTCACCTTTCAGGCGAAACTCGCGGGGGTTCTTCATCTCTCCCCGGAGCGCGATGACGGTGGTCTGATTGCCAACCAGCTCTTCGGGGAGGCGGTAGCTCACGGTGATCTGCGTCCCTTCCTGGACGTAGCGCGCCGGCAGGTTGGGGAATGTGGCGAAGGCCTCCAGCTCGGCCGGCACCGGCACGGTGTAGGTGACCGCCGCCTGCAGGGCGAAGGAATTCAAGAGCAGCACGAGCAGAGTAAGTGACTTCATGGAATCCTCATCGGGGAAGGGTGTAGCGTGTGGCCCGCGCGCGGCCGACCTTGATGAGGTATCCCTGCCGGCACAAGCTGGCAAGGTCGCGGCAGGCGGTGATCTCCGAGGTCTTGTGGAGCTTCATGTAGCTCTTCACGTGCACGAAATCCTCAGCGTTCAGCTGGCTTAGCAGCTTGAGCTGGCGGTGGTTGAGGCCCTGGGTCAGCGGCGGGCCGTCAGATTTAGTTTGAAAATCTTTCACCTTCGTTAGGCGCGCGCGGGTGAGGCGCACACCGCCTTTCAGGCGGTACCCGTCCTCGGTGGTCTCGAGCCAGAAGGACTTCTTTCCCAGCATCCGGCGCAGCGAGAGAGCGGTGGCGTAGAGCAAAGGATCGTGGCGCAGGGGATGGTAGGCGTGGCCCCAGACCTGTGTGATGAGCTCTTCCTTGCTGGCGGCGCCTTGCTGCAGGACCTCGAGGAAGCGGCGAAGAAGTGGCGTGGGAGCGGGGGAGATCTGCACCTCGCCCGCGTCGACGGCGAGGATCTTTCCCGGGACCAGGTCGAGGTGCAGCGCCTGATCGTGGCCCGGGATCTCAAGCATCGACGGGAGCAGGGCGTGGTAGCCGTGCGCCAGGAGCTCTTCCGTCTTTTTCGGTGCATCCAGCAGCACGCCGAGCTGGTCGCCGCGCGAGTCTGGCAGGGGAGCGCGCGTGAGCCGGGCCAGCATGCGCTCGCCGATGAGGGTGGGCGTGCGGCGAGTCTTCTCGCGCAGTTCGCGCAGCAGTTGTTCTTCCCGCTGGGGAAGATCGAGGCGCGCCACCACCTTGTGCTCCAGGCCCAGCGCCATGACCTCGAGCGGGAGGTCGACCTGCGGGTCCAGCGTGCGCCGGGCGTTCTGCACGAAGCTCAGCGCCCGGTAGTCTTCACCCCGTAAGTAATTGAGCTGCGCTAGACGCAGGTTCAGGATGGTTTCCTGGCGCCGGTTAGCGTGGGTGTAGATCACCCGCGCCGCCTGGTCGAGGACCTTCGTCGCCTCGCCCAGTTCGCTGCGCAAGGTGTGCTGGCGGGCGAGCTCGAGCAGCAGCGTCGCCTGCGAGTAGGAATCCGTCGGCGCGAGCACCCGCAGCTGTTTCTTGAGCTGGGCGACGATGGTCTTCGGAGCAAGGCCATACTGCGCCTGGTAGCTCAGGATGGAGACCTCACTGGCCTGCGCCAGTGCGGCGTTCTCGAAGCGCCGGGCAAGGCCCGCGGCTTCGCGCAGATGCAACAGGCCCCGCTCGACGTTTTCCGTCTGGGTGAGCACGTGGCCCGAGAGGTCGTAGGCGAGGATCTTGCCGAAGGCGAAGTTCGCCGCCAGGGCCGCGTCCAGCGCCCGGCGGGCGCCGGCGAGGGCCTTGCTGGCGTGGCCCGTGAAGTAGCGGTAGAAGGCGGCGCCTTGGTAGATGAAGAAGACTTCCCGCGGTGAGGGCCGGCGGCGCAGCTGCAGGAGGTTCGCCACCAGCTCCCGGCGTGCCTCGCGGTAGCTCGAGCGACGGATGTGGCCCAGGGCGAGGAAGAAGCGCACGGCGATGCCTTCTTCTCTGGTGCGCGGGCGCTGCTGCCGCGCCAGCACGAGGGCCTCTTCTTGGCGGCCCAGGAAGACCATCGCACCGATGACCCACTCCCGGCTTGCGGCGCGCGAACCGCGGGCCCTCGCGTGCGCTTCGAGGAGCTGGTGGTAGCGGCCCTGGAGGAAGAGTTTTTCCTGTTTTTTCATTGCTGTGAGCTGTACCAAAGAATCCCGTCAAATCCCATCATTTTTTCTCATGAGGCCTTTGTGTCCCGCGGCAGGCCTGCGGGGTAAAACTTAGGCCACGGAGGTGAACCATGAAGACAGGTAAATTCTTTTCGATCGTTGGTGTGATGACCGTTTTGGTGTTGGGCATCGGGGGCAGTGTGTGGGCGCAGAACCGCGAACTCCTCACAGTGATGCGGGAGATGGGACAGGCCTTCAGCGCCCTGTCTCGGCCGCTCAACCAGGGCCAGCTCACCGGGCGCGAGGCCGAGGTGGCGGCGCGCTTCGTGGGGCTGGTGCAGGAGGCCCGTGGTGTTCCGCCGAAAGGCCTGCCGCAGGAGAGCGTGGAGCGCTTCCTGGCGCTCATGGGAGAGCTCGAAGCCGAGGCCCTTGCTCTCGAGGAAAGTCTGCTGCGCCAGGACCTCGACGCGGCTCGCCTGCACCTGCGGCGCCTGGGTCAGCTGCGCAGTGAAGGCCACGGCGAATTTAAAAACTAAGGAGGCCCGCATGTTTTTTCTTCTTCTGAGTTCGATGGTGTTCCTCGCCCAGGCCGCCACGGCGGAGCTGAGCTTTCTGGTGGAGACCAACGTCTCCGGCGTGAGCGTCGAGGGGAAAGTGGAGGCCCCGCAGGTCAGCTACCAGTCAGCGCAGAAGGCCAGCGCGCAGATTCGCTTCGACGTGTTCGCGCTGAGAACCGGCATGGAGAAGCGCGACGCGCACCTGCGGGAAAAAGTCTTCGCCGCCCAGCGACCGGGAGACGCCGAGGTGAGTTTCACACTGCGGGGGCTGGTGTGCGCACCGGAGTGCGCAGCGCTGGGAGCGATGCGCATCAAAGGCGTCACGAAAGAACTGCGCGTGCCCCTCACGGCGAGCGCGGATCACAAAGTGCTGCGCGGAGAGTTCGAGCTGCGGTTGTCGGACTTCCAGCTGCCCCGGCCTAGTTTCATGGGCGTGAAGGTGGAGGACGCGGTGAAAGTTCAGTTCAAGGTTCAGGAGTAGGTATGGGGGGCGTGCTGGTCGTTCTGCTCGCCATCTTCAAGGCGTGGGCGCACCCCACCTACATCCGCCTGGGCTACGCCAGCTGCACCGGCTGTCACGTCAGTTCCATGGGCGGAGGTCTTCTGACTCCCTACGGCCAAGGGGTCTCGGTCTCCCAGAGTCTGTGGGCCGAGGATCCCGAGGAGCTTCCGGAGAAGCAGTACCTGCTGGCCTTTCAGGGACGCGTGCTCCACCTGCGCAGCGAAGAGGAGGCGCGCACCTTTCCCATGCAGCTCGACGTGCTGGGGCAGCTGAAGCTGCACCCGCGCGCCTGGCTCGAAGCGACCCTGGCGGTCGCGCCGAAACCCAAGGACGAGGCCCCGGAGGACGAGACCCCGGCCTACCAGCGTCTCTACTTCCGGAGCCTCGCCGCCGTCTGGCGCTTACCGACCACGCTGGAGCAGCGCCTACGCCTGGGCCTCGGCATCTTGCCCCTCGGGGTGGGGATGGTCGATCACACGGTCTACACCCGTGCGGAGAATCGATTGCAGGTGGTGGACAACCCCATCGCCCTCACGCACTTCGTGAGCACGAAGGCCTTCGAAGCGCATCACTTCGTCTTCGTCGCCCATCCGCGCGAGTCGCAAGCGAACGCGGAGCACGGCGCGGGAGCGCAGCTGTGGTGGCGGCCGCTGGCGCAGCTTTCGCTCGGAGGGCAGGGACTTGCCGGTGAGTCGCAGAGCATCCGGCGGCGCCTCGCCGGTGCCCTCTTGAAGCTGGGCCACGGGCCCTGGGCACTGCTCGCCGAGGTGAACCGCAGCTGGCGGGAGCTGGTGGAAGACCGCAGCGAGTTTCGCCAGTGGACCTGGCTCGCCGAAGCCTCCGTCTTTCCCTGGGAGCCGCTGCGGCTCTACCTGCAGGCCCAGGGC
>DAIPJL010000227.1:0-3689 GCA_036770305.1 Bacteriovoracaceae bacterium
GGTTTATGTCATGGAAGCGATGTAGCGAACGCAAGAAATCAGAGTACGTCATTCGAATCGTCATACCTCCTTCAGAGGTGTGACGATAGCTAACTGAATTTTTTGAATGGCAGTATTTATTGGGGGGGGAGGTCAGGTCAAGCCAATAGATGGGTCATAATGTCTAACTCTCATATTGACTGCAACAAGGGTCAATTCTTCATCCAATTGTTCTGACAAGAGCTTCAAGATCAATTTTTTTCATGTGTCCCCAGCATGATTTCCCTTCAATCTGATAGTGTATATAGCCCTGCTCACAATTGATATCTATAAGCGTTCTGTCCAACTGAACCCATCCTTTGCTCGTTGATACAAACAAATCATTTTCTATAAAACGTAAGAATGGCTTTCGTGTTTCTCCAATATAGTAAAAGGAATTTATAATTAGTAACAAAAGAAATAATACCATAATAGCAATCCCTAAGGAGGATGAGGACAGGTGCTTCATTTTAACCAACAGAACAAAAAAGCTTAGCAATGTTATTGGAGTACTAATAACAAGGTATGCTCTTAGCGGGACAATTTTGTAAAAATATCTTTCACTAGCTTCCATTTCTTACCTTCTTAGTGCGGAATAGGAATTTTGAATGCTTGCTCTGTAGTGTGCAAACCATTTCTTGGAAGCAGCAAAACTCTCAACAATGATTAATCTCTCGCAAGAGAACTAGGCCCGCGCCCGCAAGAGCTTCTGATAACTCTCCACGAGCTTCTGATGCTTCGCGATCCCGCTGAGGTTGAGGTCTGTGGGCGCAAGGCCTGCGAACTTCACCTCGCCGGCGAGGCTCTTCGCAGCCAGCTCGGTCAACTCCGGGCCATACATCTTCTCGAGGGCGGGGCGGAGGTCGGCCGAGGTGAGGTCGGGGCGCAGCTCAGCCTCGAGCATGGTGTGGAGGAGCTGGTGGAAGCGCTTGCGCTCGGGGTTGTTGTTGCTGAAACTCGCGAGGAGCTCGAAGGCGTCGCGCGCGGCCTCGAGGTCGCCGAGCGCCAGCGTCGCAAGGCCCTTGAGCTCGAGGATGGAAAGCTGGCCCCAGGTGGAGTGCTCTTCGAAGGCGACGCCGATGAGCTCGCCGATGAGCGTGTAGTGCTCGATGCCGCTCTCGTCGAGGTCATCGACCAGCTGCTTGAGTTGGGCAGTGCTGAGCTGGTGGAGCTTGAGGATGCGCTCGCGGAAGGTGAGGGCCTTGTTGTGGTTATCAAAGATGAGCTCTTCGGCGGGGTAAATTTCCGAGTAGCCAGGCACCAGGATGCGCGTCGCCGCACAGCCGAGCTCGAGGTAGTCGGCGATGTAGACTTCTTTCTCAAGATTTCGCAGGATGCCCATCAGGTGCGCGAACTCCTCCTCCGTACTGCCGGAGAAGTTCCAGTCCACGAAGTCGTAGTCGCTCTTCGACGAGAAGAACTTCCAGGAAACGACGCCGGTGGAGTCGATGAAATGATCCACGATGTTGTTGTGGTCTTGCACGGCGAGCTCGTTCATGCTCGGGGCCGGCAGGTCGTTCATGCCCTCGAAGCTTCGGCCTTGTAAGAGCTCCGTGAGGGTGCGCTCGAGGGCCACCTCGAAGTTCGGGTGGGCGCCGAAGGAGGCGAAGACGCCGCCGGTGCGCGGGTTCATGAGGGTGACGTTCGTCACCGGGAAGCGGCCACCGAGCGAGGCGTCTTTGACCAGGATGGCAAGGCCCTGGGCCTCGAGCTTTCTGATGCCCTCGATGATTTTAGGATACCGTGCCAGCACATCGGCCGGCACGTCGGGCAGCGCGATCTCAGCCTTGATGATCTCGTTTTTGACGGCGCGCTCGAAGATCTCCGAGAGCGCCTGGACGCGCGCCTCGGCCAGCGTGTTGCCGGCGCTCATGCCGTTGCTCACGAAGAGGTTAGCGATGAGGTTGACAGGGACGTACACCACCGCCTGGTCCGACTGGCGCACGAAGGGCAGCGCGCACACGCCGCGCTCCGTGTTGCCGCTGTTGGTGTCGACGAGGTGCGAGAGCTTGAGCTCGCCGTCGAGGCCATAGATGGATCTGGTGTAGTCGTCGAGCAGGTTTTCGGGGAGCGCGTCGCTCTTGGTGAGCGCAAACCACTTCTCCTGGGGATAGTGCACGAAAGGCGCCGTCGCGACCGCTTCGCCCAGGTAGAAATCGCTGTAGAAGTAGTTGGTGCTGAGGCGCTCGAGGTACTCGCCGAGGGCCGAGCACAGCGCGGCCTCTTTGCTGGCGCCCTTGCCGTTGGAGAAGCACATCGGCGAATCGGCGTCGCGCAGGTGCACCGACCAGACGTGGGGCACGGGGTTGCGCCAGGAGGCGATCTCCAGCTTGATGCCGAGGTTCTCGATGAGCGCGGTCATGCGCCGGATGGTGTCCTCCAAGGGGGCGTCTTTGCCGGGGATGAAGGTCTTCCGGTCGCCGAGCTCCAGCAGTGCCTGAGAGCTTGTGTCTTTGCCGAGGATGCTCTTGTGGGTGATCTCGAAGGCGAGGTTATTCTGGATCACGCGCTTGACGGTGCAGCGGTCCATCGCCTTGAGGATCCCCTCGCGGTCGTGCTCCGAGAGGCTCTCGGGGAGCTCGATCTCGATGCGGAAGCTCTGCTGGTAGCGGTTGTCCGGGTCCACCACGTTCTGCTGGGTCACGCGGATGTCGGTGGTGGGGATGTCGCGGGCCTGGCAGTAGACCTTCACGAAGTAGGCCGCGCACAGGGCCGAGGAGGCCAGGAAGTAGTCAAAGGGCGAGGGCGCCGTGCCATCCCCTTTGTAGCGGATGGGCTGGTCGGCGATGATGCTGAAGTCATCGAAGCTCGCCTCGAGGCGCAGGTTATCTAGGAAGCGCACGTTCACTTGCATGGCAGCTTCTCTAGCATTTTCGATGGTTCACCGCTAGCGCCAGGCGATGTTTTTCAGAGTAAAGCCGTGGGCCTCCAGGGAGTCATCGCTCACCAGCCGAAGACTGATGGGAGCTGAGTAGGATTTGGACTGGACTGGCCCCGGGTAGCGGCCCGTGAAGCGCTCCAGGACCATCCCGTGCGCGTCGAGGACCTCGAGGGCATCCCCGAGGCTGAGCTCTAAGCGGGCGAAATTCAGCACCACTTCCCGCGCCCCGGGGATATCGATGGCCCAGAAGAGGCGGGTGTTGGCGGCGTAGGGGTGGGGACTCTGCAGGCCCTCCAGCGTCGTGCTCCAGTTCTGCGGCAAGCTGGGGTCCTCGCTGGCCCGAAGTCCTTGGAGCAAGCGGCCTAGGTGCAGGGTCGCCCCGGAGCTAAGCTTGTTTTCTAACTGCAAAAGCGGCGTGGCCGATTCCAAGATGCGCGCCTTGATCTCCAGGGCCGACAGTGTGGGGTGCATGGCCCAGAGCATGGCCGCGGCGGCGCTCACCAAGGGGGCCGCAAAGGAGGTGCCGGAGACCGGCCTGACTCCCCCACCCGTTCGCAAACTAAGCAGCTTTTCGCCCGGCGCCGCTAGGTGCACCGACTCGCGAGAAAAGTTCGAAAGAAAGCTCAGGAAAAGCTCTTCGCGCAGGTTCGCCACGTTGAGCTGGTTGGGCAGCTGGTAGAGCGTTGGGTACGTCGGTTCGCGCTCAACGAGCTCCCCTTCGTTGCCGGCGGAGTTCACCAACAGGATGTCCTCCCCCGCCAGCTCGTCCATCAGCGCCCGCAGCTCGGGG
>DAIPJL010000027.1:0-23900 GCA_036770305.1 Bacteriovoracaceae bacterium
CCGCTCAGCTGCGTGGGCCTCAGGCGTGCCGCGTGGGCAAGGCCCACGCGCTGGAGGAGCTCCTGGGCCGCCGCGAGATCGCTCGGGGGCCTGCCGAGCATCAGGTTCTCCAGCACGGACATCCAGGGGTAGAGCAGCGGAGTCTGGGCCGAGTAGCTGATGCGTCTGGGGGCGGCGCTCACCGTGGCGCTCCCGGTGTGCTCGCCGCTGAGGTACTTCAGCAGCGTCGACTTGCCGCTGCCGCTGGCCCCGAGCAGGGCCAGGCCCTCGCCGGCGCGAAGCTCGAGGGAGAGGTTGCGCAGGATGGTGCGCTCGTCGATGCGCACCTCCAGCTCTCGCAGAGCAAGCACGGGGGAGGTCACTTCTTCTCCCGTGCGGCGAGCTGGCGGGCCGCCTCTTCTACCAGATCGGTTTTGATGAGGCTTCGCAGGTCGCCGAGCTCACTGACGTGGCCGGCGCGCAGAAAGAACTCCGCGTCGCTCTGAATGGAGGCGAGGTTGAGGGCCCCGTCCGGGTGCAGCCCGATGGCCTCGATGCGCTGGAGGATCTGTTCGTCCTTGGTGCTGGTCCAAGTGGCCAGGGTCTTGACCACCTGCCGCCACTCTTCGCTCTGGCGGCCGCGGCGCAGGGCCTCGTTGTAGTAGCGAATGCCGCGCAGGTAGGCGCGCAGGAAGGCGAGCGCCCGGCGCCTTTCGGTGGTGGCGAAGCCGGGAGAGAAAAAGAGTGCGGCGGACTGCTGGTCCGGGTGCAGGTCGTAGACCGAGGCCGCCACGCGCGCGATCTTCTCGTCGAGCGCCGCCGTGAGGTAGGGCTCGATCTGCACGGTGGCGTCGATGTCTCCCTGGGCGAGGGCGCGGTTGCAGTCGGCGTAGGAGGCGAGCTTCACCAGTTTCACGTCCCGGACACTGAGCTGGGCGGTCTTGAGGTAGCGATCGAGGGCGGCCTCTCCGGTGGTGCCGGTGATCGCCGGTAAACCGACCCGCAGGCCCTGGAGGTCTTTTGCGCCCCGGTAGTTTTTCTTCCACAGGGCCTCGCGCACGAGGATCTTGGAGTACTGGGCGTCTCGGCGGACCTGCCCCTTGTCCGCTACCAGATAGAGAGACACGTCCTGCGCCTTGGCGTTGAAGAGGCCGGCGGTGATGTTGCCGCCGCCGACGTCGAGCTCACCGCGCGCCAGGAGAGGCATCATGGGCGAGGCGCTGGCGGAGAAGATCTGCAGCTTGATCTCCACGCCCTCCTGGCGAAAGTGGCCGAGGTCCTGCGCCAGGAAGATCCCCACCGTGCTGGCGACCGGCGAAGCTCCGACGCGGATGGGCCGCTCCTTGGCGGCGAGCGTGAAGGGAAGGGCGGTGATGAGGAGAACGAGCAGCGAGCGGTAGATCATTTGAGTGTCCCTTGGAAGAAGCTCAGGCGTGCCGCGAGCCAGTCACTGAGGGCGAAGACCACCAGGCCCCAGAGGCAGATGAGCGCAAGGCCCGCGTAGAGATCGAGGATGCGGAAGGCGTCCCAGGAGAGCCACAGGTGCACGCCGATACCCTGGTCGGTGAGAATCATCTCCACCACCACCACCAGCACCAGGGCGTAGCTCAGGGAGAGCTTGAGCGCCTGGATGAGTTCCGGCACTAGCCCGGGCAGCAGCACGCGGGCCACCAGGGTGCGGCGTGTGAGCTGGAGCTGGCGCGCGAGGGAGAAGAGTCCCTGGGTTTCTAGCCGGTGCAGGCCCTGCAGCAGCGTGGCCAGCATGGTGCTGAGGCAGCCCAGGGCGATGAGCGCAACGTGGCCCTTCCCGTCCGTGCCGAAGACCAGCAGGAAGAAGGGGAAGATGGCCGACTTGGGCAGCGGGTAGATCATGCCCGCGAGGGCCTCGGAGAAGACGTGGAGCTTGCGTGAGAGCGCACTGAGGATCACTAGCCCGAGTGCTGCGCTCGTCGCGATCCCCATGGCCGGGAGCAGGCGCGCCAGGCTGGCGCGCAGGTGCTGTAGGAAACTTTCTGTGGCGAGCAGTTCGGCGAGCTTCGCGAGCACCTGCGATGGCAAGGGGAAGAGGCGGGTGTCGACGAAGCCGAAGCGCCCGAGGGGCTCCAGCGCCGCCAGCAGGACGAAGAGCAGCAAGAGTCCCTGCCAGGGCCGGGCCCTTAGTCGTAGAGGTCGCACCCGTGGGTCCTTGTTGCTGCGGGAGAGATCTTTTGCCCCGTGCTCGCGGCGGCCAGCGCTCGGCGCAGGTAGGGGAGTTCGGCGCGGGCCTTCACGTAGTCGAAGCTCACGCGGTCATCGATGGCGCCGCGGTACACGACCCTCTCTTGTTCGTGATCGTAGAGGGCCACCGCGGTGATGGTCTTGAGCTCCAGCCGGCGAACGAATTTCTGGGTCGCGTCTCGGTAGAGCGCAAAGGGAAGCGCGAGCTCCCGAGCAAGGTCGAGGAGCTGCTGCGGGTCTTCGTTGGCCACGGCGTTGACCAGCGAGATCCGCAGCGCGGGCCATTCCCGAGTGAGCTCCTTGAGGTCCTGGTAGCGCTGGGCCATCAGGGGGCAGGCCGCGCCGTGGGCGACGAAGAGCTCGAAGCGCCCGGCGGCGGGGCCCTCGCTGGCGCGCACCAGGGTGAGGTCTTGTCGCAGTGAGAGCGCCGACCGGCGCTCCCCTTGAGCGCAAGAGACCAAAACGAGCAGCACTAACACGAAGCGAAGTGGCCAGAGAGCGCGAGGATCAATCATAATATGAGCTTAAAACTTCGGCGCAGGAATGACTACGTGGCGATGCACGCTTTCTTAGGCCTTCTCTTTTTTTTTGGCCTGCTCTCCTGCCAGAGACCTTCTCTGGCACCCGCGCCTGTGGTGAGCTTCCGGGTCATCGACCACGAGGGTGTGGCGCGCAGTGACCTCGAACTCAAGAGTGCCGGAGTGAAGCACTTCGAATGGCGGGAGGAATGCCCCAGCGCGCCGCCCCCCTCGGGCACCGCGCTCCTCGTGCCGGGCGTGGGTGATCTCGCTGCCTGGCGGCCCCACTGCTGGCGCGACCCGAGCGCTCTCACGGCCCACGCTCTCGGCCGGCCCTGGCCTCGACAGGAGGTAGACGTGGTGCCAGCGCTGCAGCGGGCCTGCCTCACCTGTCACACCTCGCAGACTCCCTGGCCGCTCTTCAAAGACGCGCAGGCGCTCAGGAGCTGGCGGCCAATGATGCTGCGAACCCTGCGCGAGGGGCGCATGCCGGGGGGAGCTCTGAGTCCTCACGTGGCGCTCACCGAGGGCCCGGCCGGCGAGGATCTGCTGGCCGTGGGCCAGTGGCTCTCAGAGGGGGCCCACTTGAGTGCCGAGCAGTGGACGGCGCTGCACACCTTCGAGGCCAAGCTCGACGCGGATGCGCGCAAGCGCTACCGTCAGCTCGGGAAGGCGCTCTGGACGCTGCGACCGCCGGCGCCGCTGTGGAGCTCTCCGGGTGAGCCGCCGCGCGTGGTGGTGGCGAAGATCCCCTTCGAGAATCCCTCTGGCCGCTCCATCGGGGCGCTCTACCTGCGTGCCAACCTACAGGTCGTGCACCACGTTTCTCTGCACATCAGCCGCGAGGACGTGAGCGCCCAGGACCTCGCTTCGGTCGACGCGGGCCTCATGACACCGGCCAGTCTGCTGTGGTCCGGGCGGCGCAGCTTCTCCGAGGTCTCAGGCACTCTCGGAGCGCGCAAGATCGAGGCCCAGGCCTACGTCACCGGAGGCATCCAGTACGCCCGTCGACAGGGCCTCGTCGATCTCTCCGCGCATGGCCGCGCGCTGGAGCTTCCGGCGCAGGGCTTCTTCTACCTCGAGGTACACCTTTTCCCCACCGCGAGCGCGCAGGAGGCGGGAGTGGAGCTCGAGCTCTTCGCCGACCGTGGGGACGAGAAGTTCCTGCGCCAGCTGATCCTCACGCCGAAGCTCGGCGAGTTCGAAATCTCCGCCGGGGAGCGGCTGCGCTCGCGCATCGCCGTGACTCTCAAGCACGACGTCGAGGTGGTGGCGCTTTCGCTGCACACCCACTACCGCGGCGTGAGCGGGCGCCTACTCCGCGAGCACGCCGGAACGCGCGCGCCCCTCGTCCTGGTGCCCTTCAACCAGCTCAAGCTGCAGCGGCCCTTCAACTTCCAGCGGCCCTTGTTGGTGCGTGCCGGGGAGCGCTTGGTGAGCGAGATCGACTACGACAACTCGCCGCTGAACGAGGCGAACCCCGACCCGCGCCGGCGCATCGACTTTGGCCTCGGCTTCCTGGACGGCGAGAACCATCTCCCGCGGATCTACTTCCTCGAGGCGCGCTAGCGGCGCACGCACTCCGGGATCTGCGCGGCGATGCGCGTCTGCAGCGCGCGCGTCGGCTTCTGGAGCAGGAATTTCTCGAAGAGGAACTTCGCGCTCACCGTGCGGAGGTGCTCCGTGCTCGTGCTGTCGCCTTCCACGGCCACTCGGTGGAAGCTCACGGTCTGCGAGCACGACCAGAGGGCCAGGCCGATGGTCTGCTGCGCGTGGCAGCCGGAGTTCGATTCGATGGCGTAGAGGTCGCCTTCGATGAGGGCGTCGAAGTCGTACTTCATCATCTCGCCGTCGATCTCGATGGGGCGGTAGCCCTTCGCGCGCAGGGTCTCGAGGAGCGTGCCGCGGACCTTCCCGGCGTAGCTGGCCCCCTGGATGCCCTTGTACACCCGCACCTCGCAGGTGGGGTGCTCGAGGGCCAGGGCCTTGAGGGCGGAGCAAAGGATCAGAAGAGAGAGAAAGTATTTCATGGGTCCATGGTGACACAGGCCCGTGCGGGACTGGGAAGGGGGTGTAAAAGCTACAGAGACAAGGCCCTCCGCAGAAGGGGGAAGAGCTGAGAATTACGAGGGGGCAGGTAATATGTACAGGACCACTGCCCAAGCATCCGGGGCGGGGGCATAACAGGGGGCCTAACCGAACACTGACAAAAGTCCTGCGAGGGACGCCGATGCTTGATCTGTTACAAATTCAGGCAAACGTGAAAGACCCGACCTGGGGGTCGATCCTCTATTCCGTGCTCGCGAGCTTCGTCTTCTCCGTGCTCATCGCCAAAACCTACCAGAAGACTTTCCAGGGCCTGTCCTACTCGCGCAATTTCCTCCAGGCGCTGATCCTCGGCAGCCTCGTCACCTGCATTGCCATGCAGGCCATCGGTGACAACATGGCCCGCGGCTTCGGGATGATGGGCGCGCTCGCCATCATCCGCTTCCGCTCAACCATCAAGGACCCCAAAGACATCATCTATATCTTCGCCGCGCTCACGCTGGGGATCGCCTGCGGCGTGTACCAGATCAAACTCGGCGCCGTCGGAACGCTCGCCTTCTGCGCGGTGGCGCTTTTCCTGCACGTCTTCCCGCTCGGACAGGAGACGCAGTACGATGGTCTCCTGCGCTTCTCGGCGCCGGCGAAGGGGCAGGAGAGCGAACTCGCCGCGCTCCTCGAGAGGCACTGTCGCACTTTCGTGCTGGTCACCCTGCGCGAGCTGGCCCAAGGGGCGCGCCTGGATCACGCTTACCAGATCAAGCTGAAGCACGAGAAGGGCCACGCGGCGCTGGTGCAGGAACTCAAGGCGCTGAGCGGAACCGAGGGCGTCGCCCTCATGCTCCAGGAGGCGACCATTGAAGTTTAGCGCCAAAGAGAAAAAGGCCATCTTCGGCTGGGCCTGGGTGCTGGCCCTGGTGCTCGTCCTGTCGGTGCAGTTCTTTAGTCACGACGAGAACTTCGTCGGCATCGTGGGCCTTAAGTCCCACGAGGTGACCGTCGCCCGGGCGGCGCGCATCAAGCGGCTGCACGTGCTGCCAGGCCAGGAAGTGCGCGTCGGCGAGCTTCTGCTGGAGCTCGAGGACCACCAGCTGGAGCTCGATTACCAGCGCACCAAGACCGAGTACGAGGGCCTCAGGGAACAGCGCAACCTCGTGCGCGAGCTGCTGCGCGAAGACACCGCAGTCACGGCGCGACTGCAGGGCCTCGGGGAAGAGCTGCGCCTGCTCGAGCAGGAGCGCGAGAAACTGCTCGTCTTCTCGCACCTCAAGGGCCGGGTGGAAGCGGTTTTCCGTCGTCAGGGCGAGCTAACCTCCGCCCACCTCCCGATCCTTTCCATCCTCGAAGAGCGCCCCAATCTGGTGCGCGGCTACGTCCACGAGTCGGTGATCGCCGAGCTCAAGGTCGGCGGCCGCGTGCGGGTGAGCGGCGCCCAGGGCCAGCGCAGCGGCGCCGACGGGGTGATCCTGAGCTTCGGCACCAGCATCGTGCCCTTCCCGGAGCGCCTCTTGAAGGACCCGGCAAGGCCCGTGTGGGGACGCGAGGTGCTCGTGGAAGTGAAAGACGCCCACCAGTTCATCCTCGGAGAAAAGGTCACCATCCAGCGCGCCCTCGGCGAGCGCCAGTGGTTCAGCATCGCCCGCGCCAGTGCGCCCAAGGCGGCGATCGAAAAAGACCTGCGCGAACTGCGCCAGCACGAGATCTCGGCGAAGCTCGGCCGCAAGTTCGAAGTCTCGGGGATCGTCTACCTGCCGAGCGTGCGCCGCTACCTGCTGGTGAGTGACGGCACTCACAAGACGAAAAAAACGCAGTTCGCCTGGCTCGACCCGCAAAGCGGAGACGTCCAGGAGGCGCTGGTGAGCGGCGCCGATGGCGTCGCCGACATCGAGTCCCTGGCGCTCGACGCGCGCGGGCGCGTGCTCGCGCTCTCTTCGCTCACCAAGCGCCATAAGAAAAAAGTGCGCCGGGATGTCCTCCTGGTGCTCGAGCTCGATGGCCTGCGCCTCAAGCTCGTGCAGGAACTCGACTTCCACGCACTGCTCGCCAGAGCGCTGGGCCCCGACGAGAGCAAAGCTCTCGCCGACTTCGACGTCGAGGGCCTGACGGTGAAGGGCGATCGGCTCTACTTCGGCCTGCGCGCTCCCTTGGATGCGCAGCAGTCTGCGCTGATCTACCAGGTGTCTTCGCTGGAGGCACTGCTGGCGAAGACCGACCTCAGTGTGACACTTTTCCTGCGCGTGCCCCTTGCCCTCGCCGGGGTGAAGCTCGGCATCGCCGCGCTCGAGACCTGTGGCGAAGTGATCTACCTGGCCGCGGCGCCGGCCGACAAGGCCTCCCGTCAGGGCGCCATCTACCGCCTCGATGCCCAGGGCAAGGCCGAGCTGGTGCTGGCCTTCGCCGACAAGAAACCCGAGGGCATCGCCTGTGGCCCGGAGGGCCGCGAGCTGGTCGTCGGCCTCGATCACGGTGCCGGGCCTTCGAAGGCCCTCGTCTATGGGCGCTAGGGCACTCGCTTTCTGCGCGCTCTTGCTGGGCGCGCACTCGCAGCGGGCCGCGGCGCAAGCGCTCGCCACGGTGAACTTCACTGCGTTGGTGGCCGAGGTGCCGGCGCTCGAGACCTCCTGGGGCGCGGGCCTGGTGCGCGACGTGGAGGCCGGCTACCGCGAGTCGGAGATCGGCTCGGACCAGCTGCGCGTGCGCGTGAACCTCGAGAACGTCAGCGACTTCGGCGAGCGCCGGCGCGCCTTCAAGGAACTGGCGCAGGTCTACGCGAAGAACCGCGAGGTGTGGCGCGGTCAGGAACTCGCCCAGCTCTACCACCAGCTGCTGGACCACCTCGAGGCGCGCGAACTGCACGCGCACCTCACGAGCTACGTCGAGCGCCTCCAGCGCGCCAAGCAGCTCGCGCCGCGGGGAGAGGTGAGCGCCAAGGGGCTAGTGGTCCTGGAGTCCCAGCTTGATAAGTTGCAGCGCGAGGCCGCGGAGCTGGCGCAGACCAGAGACCTGCTCGCGCTAGAGCTCAAAGAGCGCGGCATCGTCGTCGGTGAGGCGTCGTCGACTTCTCTGGTGGGGCCGCGGGAGATTCTCGCCAAGCTGCGCGCCGGCAGCGTGCGCGCGCGCTCGAGCAGCGAGGCGCTTCTCGCCGGCGAGCTGAAACTTCTGCACTTCGAGGAGGCCCTCAAGCGCTCCCAGGAGAAGAGCATCCTCGGCCACGTTGAGCTCCAGCGGCGCATCTCCGACGGGGCCCGCCAAGTGGACCACGCGGTCGCCGTCGGCGTCACCATCCCGTGGGTGGGAGACGATTCCGCACGACTCACCCGCGTGCTCAGCACCACCGCGAAGCGCGCGCGGCTGCTGCGCGAGCTCAGCGAGGCCCGGCTGGCCTACCGCCAGCTGCGCTCGAGCACCGAGTCCCTGGCGCAGGAGCTGCTGCGATCACCCGCGCGCTCGAAGCTGCGCGCCCAGGCCCTGCGGGCCCAGGCGCTGGGGGAGCTCTCCCTGGAGACCATGCTGGCCGATCTCTCCCGCGAGCTGGAGGCCCAGCGCGAAGGGATCCTGTTGCGCTGGCAGCTCATGAAGAACCACATCACGCTGCTCTTCGAAGAGGGCGAGCTGGCGCAGAATCCGAACCAGCTCGTGCGGCGCTAGGCCCACCATGACGCTCAAGACGGCCCTGCGCTACGACCGCTACGAGCTGAAGTACCACATCCCCGCGCGCCTGGTGCCGGTGCTGTGCCGCGAGCTGGAGGCCTTCTGCGACTACGACCATTTCTCCAAGCTCTCCCCCGACGGCCACTACCAGATCAATAACCTCTACCTAGACACGCCGAGCTATCTCTTCTACCGCCGCTCGCGGGAGGGCGTCGAGGGGCGCTTCAACATGCGCGTGCGGCGCTACGGTGCTCCCCAGGAGAAGGGCCCGGTGTACCTCGAGGTGAAGACCAAGAGCGGGAACTTCGTGAAGAAGATCCGCGCGAAGGTGGATCCCGCCGAGTGGTTTCCGGCGCTGGAGCGTTTCACGCTGCCCTCTGCGGTGAGCGGAGTGGCGCAGGACAACGCCGCTCGCTTCGCCGAGCTGGTCATCGGCCACCGAGCGGCGCCGGTGGTGTGCACCAGCTACCGGCGCCTGGCGCTCTTTTCGACCGTTGACGAGTACGCGCGCATCACCTTCGACCGCGAGCTGCGTTTCGGCGAGCGCCGCGCCTACGACTTCACACCGGAGAGCATGCGCCACTACGACCACGCCCACTACTTCGATCCCGGCGCCGACGTCATCCTCGAGCTCAAGTGCGAGGCGCGCGTGCCTTGGTGGATCCTCGATCTTCTGCGCCGGCACAACCTGGAGCGCCGGAGTTTCTCCAAGTTCAGCTCTTCGCTGCGCGAGCTCGGCCAGGAGGCCCTCGCCTCGCCACATACTTACGCCGCCGGCGTGTAAGACTTACCCGTGTAAAAAGTGGCCAAGGCCCCTAGGCACCCCGCGAGTTGGTTTAAGCTCGGGGCATATGAAAATCCTGGTCTTCCTCCTCTGCACGCTCTCGGCGTGGGCCTCGCTGGCCCAGGAAGTCCCCTTTATTCCTCAGCAGATTAAAAAAGTTTATTACCTGCTGGCGTCGGCCAAAGGCAGCGGGCGCTCGGCCTTCGGCCACGGCTACCTGCGCCTCGGCGTGAGCGAGCGCCCCTCGGCCAATGACTTCGTGGTGGAGTTCGTCGCCGACGTGGCCGAAGAAGAGCTCAACTACCTGCGCGCCATCGGCATCGGTGAGCGCTACCGCCGAGCGGTGGTGGTGAAGCGCTACCGAGAAATTCTCCCGGAGATGACTCAGCTGGCAGACCGGGACCTCACGAGCTTCGAGCTGCGTCTGACGGACGAGGCGCGCGAGAGCTTCGTGCAGCAGCTCAACCACTACGTCGCGGCGGGGGAGATGTACCACTACTCCTTCTTTAAGAATAACTGCTCGGAGGCGGTTGCCCGTCTCCTGCGCACCGCCGGCGTGAAGCTCTCCTACCGCCAGGGTATCATCCCGACGGCCCTGCCGAAGGCCCTCGAGCGCCAGCAGCTCATCCTCTCCCAGACCCTCGACCTTTCCATCTCGAATCGCCGGAGCGCACTTTTTGAGAGATACCAGTCGGAGCTTGCGCCGCGCCTGCGAGAGCTCGGCGTACCCGCCGACTGGGCCTTCGCTCCGGAGCTCTCGCTGCGGCTGACGGCCTTCTCCAAGCTCTCGGCCCTGCCGCGCACGCCGCTGCTCGAGGCCTACCTCACGGCCTTCGTTTTCCTCGAAAAGAAGATGACCCGCCAGGTGCTCATCGATCAGTTGCACCGTGGCACCGCCCTGCAGGGCCAGCGCCTGGTGGCCGCGCGCAGTCGCCTCTTCATCCCCCACGAGGTGACGCGGCCAAAGGTGACAGTCGCCAAGAGCGAGTTCCTGGTCGACAAGAACGAGCTCTTCCTCGAGTACCTCATTGAAGTGGAAGACGCCATCGCCGGCGGCGCCCGGAGCGGCGCCGAGCGCGAGTTCCGGCGCGTGAGGCTCACCGGGAGCGAGCTCTCCGAGGGCAAAGTCTACCTCGACGGACGCCTCATCGGCTTCCAGGCCCCGCGCTCGGTCAACGCCAAGGGCATCATCGCGACCCACGCCTGGATCAGCGACGCCAGTGAGTTCAACCAACGGACCTACGAGCTCGAGCTGCGCACGATCATCGTCACGCAGGAGGCCCCGGCCGGCCAGCGCGAGCGCTTCACCCGCAGCGACGAAAACGCGCTCAAGAATGACACTCCGGCGATGCCCATGTGCGCCGGACTGGTGGACCTGCAGAAGTTCCTCCTCGAGCGCGTGGTCTTCGCCCCGGAGCTGCCGGCGCTGAGCGCGGCGGAGAACCTGCTCTTGCTCAACCAGCTTCTGCACGGCAAGGTCATCGTGGTTCCGGGCATGAGTTCGATCGCGCAGTTCACCCGCGCGCTTCCCGCCGAGGACTTCGCGGCGTTGGTCTACCAGTTCCACCTCGACCGCTACCGCGGCTTCGGCGCCGCGCTCTCGCAGTACTTCAAGCAGAAGTTCGTCACCGAAGAGACCGTCCGGCTCATCGGAGCTCTCGGCGAAGCGGGCATCTCCACTGCCATCTACTTCAAGACGCCCAGTGGGGTCGCTCACGCGGTGCTCGTCACCGGTGTGCGCCGGGAGGCCGACGGTGGCTACCTCCTGGAGGCCTACGACCCGAACGTCTCGCAGGGCCTGTCGCTGGGGTTCACCCGCGACGTCTTCCGCTTCGACCCGCGGAGCGAGCGCCTGGTGTCCTTTCTCTACGGCACGCAAAAGGCCTACGTGCTCAGGCCCCAGCTTGAGCAGGAACTCTATCTGAAGGAAGTGGCCGCGCGCCCGGATGCCCGTGGCTACCTCGTGCAGAACGCCAAGAAATTTTCCAAGTACCACTTTTCGCTAAGTGAAATCATCAACGGACTCTAGGAGGAATTATGAAACAGCTTTTCACTCTCGCCGCTCTCGTTCTCTCGGTCAACGCGTTCGCCTTCATCATCAACGAAGGCAACACCGCGCGGATGTCCTGTAACCGCGAGTTCCGCGCCGCCGGATCCGGCGTCCAGGGCCTCGCCTGCCTCGCCTCGACCATGACCTCACTCCCCACCATGATCATCGAAGGCCAGGAGATGGACCTCAACACGCAGGAGTCCTCGCTGCGCCTGCTCGCCGAAGCTCAGGGCAACCTCGAGCCGGCGCTGCTCTCGCTGATCGCCGAGGACCTCAAGCTCTCGGTGGAAGATGTCCAGGAGCGCGTCCTCGCCCTGAACGACGCCGGCGTGCGCATCACGGTTCGCAACGTTCTCTTGTCGTACGCAGAGTAAGTAATTCTCGGAGCTTTTTTTAGGAGCTTTTATGAAAAAGACACTGGCACTGGCCCTTTTGGTTTGCACCTCGGCGTCGAGCTGGGCGCAGTCACTCTATCCCTTCAAACCCTTCGAAGAGAGCTACTTCAAGACGCGCATTCAGCAGTTCGCCGAAGACGCGGATGCCATCGTGAACGTCTTCGAACTCGACCGCAAGGGCCACTCCAGCGGCAGGCCCTCGAACGTTCCCTGGTCGGGGTCTTTCTGGCCCTTGAACCAAGGCATGATCGCGTCGCCCTACCAGGACCGCACTTTCATCCGCCCGCTGCAGTTCTTCACCTGGGAAGGCAACGTTCGCCGCTTCAACGACCGTCGCGAGAAGTACCTCTCGCGGCCTGAGAAGATGAGCGACGAGGACCTCGCTTTCTTGGCGCCCTCGGAGAAGTACGACCTGCTCCTCGGAGATCTGGGCTTCGACCTCTCGACGCGCATCTGGGATTACGCCTGGAAGTGGGGCGACCAGAAGCGCAACGCCTTCCTCACCTCGATCGACCTCCCGGGCCCGAACTACGAGGTGCCGGAAGCGAACCGCTTCATGGCGCTGTGGGAAGGCATCTGCCACGGCTGGGCCCTGGCGGCCGCGCACCTCCCCGAGCCCAAGCGTCCCGTCACGGTGAAGCTGCAAGATGGCCGTGAAGTTCCCTTCTACCCGGATGACATCAAGGCGCTCGTGTCTCTCCTGTGGGCCAACTCGCTCATCCAGGACAACGTCAAGCTGGAGGGCAACCGCTGCTGGGTGAAGCGGCCCAAGCGCGACGACCACGGCCGCTACTACGACGCTCCGGATCGCCAAGTTCCGGCGGGCTTCGAGAACGTGCCGGGCTGCGGAGACATCCATCCGGGGATGTTCCACCTGATCCTCTCCAACATCATGGGCAAGCAGAAGCGCTCCTACATCGTCGACATCGACCCCACGGCGCCGATCGCCAACCAGCCCGCCTCGGGCTACCGCTTCACCTACTTTAACGTCGAGAACGGTGAGGAGACTTCGCTGGACCGCGCGGTGATTCCGTACAGCGTCTACCGCAACGACCCCTTCAAGGACCTGCGCAGCAAGAACGTCGCGCAGATCGTCGGCGTGATGGTGGAGATGGAGTACGCCGACTGGTACAACGCGCGCATGTACCGTGAGTCGGAGGAGTCGAAGAACGACTACAAGACGCTCAGCTACATCTACGACCTCGAGCTCGACCGCTTCGGCAACGTCATCGGAGGCCAGTGGCGCGTGAGCAAGTCGGGCCGCTCCATTTTCCCACCGGAGAAGTACAAGCCGGACTTCATCTGGGTGGCGCCGCGCGACTTCAAGCGCTTCTTCACGCCGGTGAACCTCTCGCAGTGGAGCATCCGCTCGGGCAAGAGCGTGCCCGCGGACTGGAAGAGCGCCGCGAAGGGAGCGCACAGCTTCGTCTACAAGATGACCCGCGAGTTCGGCTTCAACGAGCAGTGCCGGGTGGTGAACCGCAACAACCGCCGCGACGTCCGGACCGTCCCCTGCGAGTACCAGTACCCCAAGCCGCAGCCCTTGATCCAGGTGGTCGACCAGCTGATGGAACTTTCCACGCGCTAGGCCTTAAGGCCCACTTCGGTGGGCCTTTTTTTTTTACAAGAAACGCAGACCGAGGGCGAGGACGACACCGCTGACGAGCAGATAGACGAGGGCAGGCACCATGAGCTCGCTCAAGGGCCTGCGAGTCAGCGTCAAGAGGGGCAGCGCCCAGAAGGGCTGGATCATGTTGGTCCAGGCGTCGCCCCAGGCGATGGCCATGGCGGTGCGCGCGGGATCGACGCCCAGGGCGAGTGCGGACTTCATCAGGATCGGGCCTTGGATGACCCACTGGCCGCCGCCCGAAGGAATGATGAAGTTCAGCACGCCGGCGGATAGAAAGCTCCAGAGGGGGAAGCTCTCGGCGCTCGCCCAGCTCTGAAAGGTCCGTGTCAGCACATCGCCTAGTCCGGAGGCCTGCATCAGTCCCATGAGAGCTGCGTAGAGCGGATACTGCAGGAGCAAGGGCCCGAGGTTCTGCGCGCTCCGCGGAAGCACGCGCAGCAGAGTCTGGATCCCCGGCCACGCGAAAGCATTGAGCGCCAGAAAAAGCAGGTTGGCGTGGTTGATGTCAAAACTATTTTGCTTTTTAAGACTCATCACTAGGCCCGTGAGAAGGGCCGCTCCCAGGCCCTTGAGCAGCAGGCGCGAGCCGAAGCTCTCGTGGATCACCGCCTCCTCCGAGGAGGGCGCAAGGGTAAAGCTCTCAGTGGTGCGGGAGCGCTGCTGGCGAGCGATGACGTAGGAGGTGAGGACGAGCGCTAGCGAGAGGAGCAGCACCAGCTGAAGCGTCGCCGGCGCGAAGAGCGTCTGCGAGAGCGGGATGGGCGAGAGGGCGAGGTCGCGCAGCACCTTGTCGTCTCCCGCGATGCTCAGCGGGATGGAACCCGACGGGCCCGCGTGCCAGATCAAGAAGCCAGCGTAGCCGCTGGCCAGGAGCACTCCCGGTGAGAGCGTCGGGAAGCGCTGAGCGAGGTGAAGGGCAGCGGTCGCCGCCACCATCAGTCCTAGCCCCCAGTTGAGGTAGCAGGCCACGAGTGAAAGGAGGGTTAAGAGCGGCGGCGCCCAGGTGGCGCTCGGAACGAGCTGGGCCCCACGTACGAGGACGTGCGAGACCGGAGGGGAGAGGGCCAGCAGTTGGCCCAGGAAGAGCACCAGGCACATCTGGAAGGCGAAGGCGTTGAGCGACCAGAGCGCCTGTGACCACGCCAGGAGGGCCTCGGAGGCACTCATGGCGGTGAGCCCCAGGACCGCGGCGAAGACGGCGAGGCTCAAGAGCAGGGCGAAGACCAGGGCGTCCGGGAAACTACGCATCGCGAGGGGCTAGCGGGTCATCGATATCTCACCCGACTTCAGCTTCTGGCGGTAGTCGGTGAGCAGAGCTTTTACCTTCGGAAGGAGGAGGTAGCAGGCCAGCATGTTCGGCAGCGCCAAGAGGCCGTAGACGGCGTCGGAGAGGTTCAGCACGATGTTGAGCTTCGAGACGGCGCCGATGAAGATGAAGGCGATGAAGACGTAGCGATAGGCCTTGATCCATCTTTCTCCGAAGAGGAAGGTCACGCCCTGCTCACCGTAGTAGCTCCAGGAGATGAGCGTCGAGAAGGCGAAGAGAGTGACGGTGGCGGTGACGATCCAGCGCCCGGCGGGCCCCATGACGCTCTCGAAGGCCTGGGCGGTCATTTCCGAGCCCGCCGGCACACCCTCCGCGCTCCACACGCCGGTCAGCAGCAGGGCCACGGCGGTGATGGTGCACACCACGATGGTGTCGATGAAGGGTTCCAAGAGCGCCACGATGCCTTCTTGGATGGGCGTGGACTTCGCCGCCGAGTGTGCCATGGCGGCCGAGCCCATGCCGGCCTCGTTGGAGAAGGTGGCGCGGCGGATGCCCATCACCAGTACGTCCTTGAAGGCCGCGCCGGCGAAGCCACCGACGGCGGCGGTACCAGCGAAGGCGTCGGTGAAGATCATGGCGAACATGCTCGGCACGAGGGTGATGTGGGTGACGATGATGGCGATGGCACCGAGCAGGTAGATGCCCACCATGGTGGGCACGAGTTTCTCGGTGACCTTCCCGATGCGCTTGATGCCACCGATCAGGATCAAGAAAGCGCCGACGCAGAAGATGGCGCCGGAGAGCCACTCGGGGATACCGGCGGAGGTCTTCATCACCGAGGCCATCTGGTTGGACTGGAACATGTTGCCGGCCCCGAAGGAGGAGAGCACGGTGAAGAAGGCGTAGAGCCAGGCGATGGGGTAGAAGTTTTTCGAGAGGGCGTTCTTGATGACGAACATCGGCCCGCCGTGGACGGTGCCGTCCTCGGAGACGTCACGGTAGCAGAGCGAAAGGGTCACCTCGGTGAATTTGGTGCACATGCCGATGAAGCCGGCGACCCACAGCCAGAACACCGCACCCGGGCCACCGAGCGAGATGGCCACCGCGACACCGGCGATGTTACCCAGGCCAACGGTGGCGGAGAGGGCCGCGGTGAGGGCCTGGAAGTGGGAGATCTCGCCTTTGTCCTCGGCCTTGTCGTACTTGCCGAAGACCACGTCGAGGGCGTGCTTGAAGAATCGAATCTGCGGTAGCCCGAAGTAGACGGTGAAGAATAGGCCCGAGCCCACCAAGAGCACCACGAGGGGAACTCCCCAAACTAGGCCGACAAAATCTCCCGTGAGTGCTTCGATTCTTTCCAGCATGCCCCATCTCCTTCAATGATCGTGTCATTCAAGGAAAACACTCACGGCGCTATTCGTAAATCAAGATTTGCGATCTTTTCGTCTCGTACTCACTGCGGCCCTCGCGCGCGATGAGTTCGTACTCACTGCGCGTGCCGCGCGTTTCCACCCAGTGGCGCAGCTTATCTGTGCCGTTGATGAGATCGATGGGCATGCGGTCGTACTCGTACTCGTAGGGCGGCTGCTTCCACTGAAACTCTTTGCCCAGCGTGTGGTAGAACTCGCGGCAGAGTGTCTGACAGAGTCGCCACGGTTCAAATTTTTGACGGTCGGTGACGTGAATCTGAAAGCCACCGCAAGGAATGCCCTGATGCTTCTGGAAGGTCGGTAAGAAAACCAAAGGCCTTAAGACAAATCCCGCTAGTTCTTCTGCGCGCATGACTTTTTTAAACTCTTCATGCCAGGAGAAGGCTTCGATCTTCGGGTGGCCGACGATCTCCAGACTGCGCGTGGTGCCGCGGCCCTCGGAGATGTTGGTGCCTTCGAAGAGCACCGTGCCGACAAAGGTGTAGGCCGCCTCCACGGTGGCGAGGTTCGGCGAGGGGAGCACCCAAGGGAGCTTGGTGTCTTCGAAGCTCATGGAGCGCCGCCAGCCCTTCATCGGAACGACCACCAAATTGGCGTCGGGGGCGGTCCAGAACTTCTTATTCATCAGCGCCACTTCCGCCATGGTAAGCGCGTGGCGCACCGGGAGCGCATGGCGGCCGACGAAGGAGTCGAAGCGCATGTCCAAGACGCCGCCCTCGAGCGTCACGCCGTCGATCGGGTTCGGCCGGTCGAGGATCACCACCTGCACGCCGGCCTTCTGGCAGGCCTCCATCATGTAGGTCATGGTGTAGATGTAGGTGTAGATGCGCGTGCCGACGTCCTGCAGGTCGACGAAGACGTGGTCGAGGCCCGCGAGCATCTCCGCTGTGGGGATGCGCGTCTCCGAGTAGAGCGAGTAGACCTGCAGCTTGAAGTAGGGATGGATCCCGTGGCGGCTCTCCACCATGTTGTCCTGCACGTCGGTCACGAAGCCGTGCTGCGGGCCGAAGACGCGCACCAGGCGATCGCCGAAAACTTTCTTCAGGGCGATGAGGCCGTGCTCGAGCTCGCTGGTCACGCTGGCGGCGTGGCACAGGTAGCCGATCTTACCGGGGAACTTCTTCTGCCACTCCGGCGACGAGAGCAGGACATCTAATCCAGTTTGCACAACGGGCTTCATGGGGCCAACCTTTCACTTTAACGGTTCGTATGTTAAATATTATCAAACTCCCCTCAAGGAATGGCAATTGCAGAGCTTCGTCATCGGTGTGGATATCGGCGGGACCAATACCAAGCTGGCGCTGGTCGACGAGCAGCTCAAGGCCTTCGAGCTGCGCTCCTTCGCCACCGGCGCCCACGCGCCCTGGGAGGAGTTCCGGGCGCAGCTGCTGGGGCAGCTGCAGGAACTCAAGGGCCTTGCCCTGGGCCACGGCGCTACCGTGCGCGCGCTGGGCGTGGGGGCACCGAGCACCGATTACTTCTCCGGCCGCATGCAAGGCGCCGGCAACTTCCGCTGGGGCGAGCGCAACCTGCGCTCAGAGCTGGAGGACCTCACGGGTCTTCGCTGTGTGGTGGACAACGACGCCAACCTCTGTGCCTGGGGCGAGTACCTCGCGGGCGAGGGAAAGGGAGCGCGTGAGTTGTTGACTCTTACTCTCGGAACCGGCGTCGGCGGGGGCGTCGTCAGCCAGGGCCGATTGGTGCGCGCTCGTCGCGCGCCGGCCACCGAACTGGGCCACATCGTGCTCTACCCGGAGGGCCGCGTGTGCAGCTGCGGACAGCAGGGCCATCTCGAGGCCTACGCCTCGGCGACGGCCCTAAGATTCATCACCCAGGAGGTCATGGGCGAGGAGGTGAGCGCCGACGAGCTCTCGCAGCTCATCGCCAAAGGTGAGAGCAAGGCCGTGCAGGTCTATCAGCGTTTCGTCAAAGATCTGGCGCTCGGTCTGGTGAGTCTCTGTGCCTGCTTCGGGCCCGAGCGCATCGTGCTTGCCGGCGGTGTTTCGGCGCTTTCCCAGGACCTCGCCCACGACGTTGAAGAGAGATTGCGGCGGGACTATTTCTTCAGTCCGCATTTTTGCCCCGAGGTGCGTGTCTCGGGTCTGCGCTCTGGCGAGACCGCCGTGATCGGAGCAGCGGCGCTGGCCCTCGAGAGCATGGGTAAACATTTTTCAGCGGAATCAGGCACTATGGCCTAGTGCATTGGCTTAAAGATCGACTCGGCCGTTTTCAAAGAAGTTTTCGCCGTGTTAGCCTCTTTTTAGGGGGAGAGTCATGCAGCAATATCACCAACTCTTGCGGCGCGTTCTGGAAGAGGGGACCCGTAAGGACGATCGCACCGGCACTGGCACACTGTCGGTCTTCGGTCATCAGATGCGCTTCAAGCTCTCCGACGGTTTCCCGCTGGTCACCACCAAGAAAGTCCACATGAAGAGCATCGTCCACGAGCTGCTGTGGTTCCTCAAGGGTGACTCGAACATCAAGTACCTCAAGGACAACGGCGTTTCCATCTGGGACGAGTGGGCCGACGAGCAGGGCAACCTCGGGCCGGTCTACGGCGTGCAGTGGCGCTCCTGGAAGACGCACGATGGCCGCACCATCGACCAGATCAAAAACCTCCTTCACCTCCTCAAGACGAACCCCGACTCGCGTCGCATGATCGTCTCGGCGTGGAACGTCGCCGACGTCGAGAAGATGGCGCTGCCTCCCTGCCACACCATGTTCCAGTTCTACGTCGCCGACAACAAGCTCTCCTGCCAGCTTTACCAGCGCTCGGCCGACATCTTCCTCGGCGTGCCCTTCAACATCGCCTCCTACGCGCTTTTGACCCACATGCTCGCACAGGTCACGGGCCTAGGCGTCGGCGACTTCGTGCACACCATGGGCGACGCCCACCTCTACCTCAACCACCTCGAGCAGACCCAGCTGCAGCTTTCGCGCACGGAGTTCCCGTTGCCGACCTTGAAGCTCAACCCCGCTGTGAAAGACCTCTTCGCGTTCAAGTACGAGGACATCACCCTCGAAAACTACCAGGCCCATCCACCCATTAAAGCTCCAGTGGCGGTGTAACATGCGTATCTCGATGATTGTCGCGAAGTCCCTCAACAGTGTGATCGGCCTCGGCAACAAGCTGCCCTGGACCCTCAAAACGGATCTCGCGAACTTCAAGAAGGTCACCATGGGCCACCACCTCATCATGGGCCGCAAGACCTTCGAGTCCCTCGGCGGCAAGCCCCTGCCGGGCCGCATGCACCTGGTGGTCTCCAGTGACCCCAAGGCGGCGAGCGAGAACGTCATCTGGTTCAACTCCATCTTCCGCGCGCTCAAGTACGCCGAGCGCCAGGGCGAAAAAGAAGTCTTCATCATCGGCGGCGGCCAGATCTACAAGTCGGCCCTCTCGCTCATCGACCGCCTCTACCTCACCGAGATCCAGGCCGAGGTGAAGGGGGATACATTTTTTCCACCCCTCTCACTGAAGAATTGGAATTTGGTGTCGGAGACGGTAGTAGCAAAAGACGGCGACAACGACCACGCCTTCACCATGCGCGTGCTCGACCGCAAGCGCTACTAGGATAGCTCATGCAACAAACGAAATCTCTCGCCTCCGTTACCAGTTCTCCCGCCAAGATGAGCGTCTGGCGTGGTGGCCTCCTCAAACTGTGGGCCATCCTCTTCGTGCTGTGGCTCGCACTCTGCGCCGGCGTGTGGGCCTGGCTGCACCCGAATGAAGCGCTTGCTACCTGGGAAGAGCTGCTCGGCCAGGAAACACAGCTGGGGATCTTGCCCGGTGATCTGCCCGGCTACGATGCCCCGCCGGCTACTTCTGACAGCGCGGACAGTAGTACGTTCCCCGCTGCGCAAGAGTAATCTTCTTCACCGGCGTCACGCCACACAGGCGACAAGTCTTCTGGTAGAAGACCACCAAATTATTGACGCCCAAACCTTTCTCGCCACTGGTGTCGCGGTAGCCGCCCTGGAAGGTGGTGCCACCGGAGTTGATCGCGCCGGCGATCACCAGCTGGATGGCGGCGAAGATTTTGGGAAACTCCGCTGCTTTAATCCTTCCGCACACGCGCGTCGGGCGGATGCCGGCGTGGGCGCAGATCTCGTTGGCGATGTAGTTGCCGGAGCCGGCGAAGAACTTCTGATCCAAGAGCGCCACCTTGAGCGCGCGGCCCTTCATGCGCTTCAGGGCCGCGATCATGAACTCCAGAGTGAACTCCGGGCCTGCGAGATCCGGGCCCAGCTCGGCGAGCTTCACGTGCGCCTCGGCCTCGGGGTAGTGGTAGAGATGGCCGAAGCGGCGCGGATCATCGTAGCTCAGAAAGCTCACCCCGGCGGGGCCTTGGCCTTCGAGGATGAGATGGGCATGTTTGCCGGAGGGCCTTTCGCGCGTGATGAGCCAGGTGCCGGTCATGCCCAAATGCGATAGAAGGTGCGAACCGTCGGAGAGCACGAAGTCGAGCATCTTGCCCTTGCGACGTGCTTCCACGAAGCGCAGCCCCTCGAGCTTCAGCGGCGTGTGCAGCACGTCCTTCTTCAGCTCTTTCGTCAGCGTCTGAGCACTCACCGCAAAGGGAAAGAGTGCGGAGAGTTGAGTGCGGATGGTTTCGACTTCGGGTAGTTCGGGCATGAGGTGAGTTTAGCAGATTTAGCTCTCATTGTTTCAGGGGTCATCGGCTGAACGAGCACATCTGGCGTTGTTGAAAAGTAGATTTTATTGAACCCATTCTTGCGGCCCTAACATGCTGAGTTTACTTGCCTTGCAAGTGTGCTCACCTCTGCTTTAGGGCCGAGATTGCCCATAATCGTGAAGATCTTACATGCTTGCCATAATGGTTACCAGGGTTAATCCATTGCCGAATGGCGAATACAAACTAGAGGCCTTTGACTCAAATGAGTATCAAGGAATCTCGATTGGACATCAGAAAAACGCTTTCACCCTTGACCCCGCAACGGCAACAATTAAATCGATTTTTTACGGCAGTTCCAAAGCCTTTGTGAACTCCATCTCCGTTGAGAATCAGTACCTCTCTTTAGAGATCACAAGAAAAACTGAGAACAGCAATTTTCTGAAACAGCTTTCTAAGAAATACAAAAGAAACTCATTTCAAACAGTCGAAATAATCAATGTTCTTTAACTAGGGGAATTTATGAAGAATTTTATTTACTCATTAATCATCACAACATGTTCACTTTCGGCTCATGCCGCAATCACATCTACAAACATGACAGGTCAATGTTTGTACAATGGTGAGGACCCCAACTGCCTAGTTTCAACGACAACATCTCTTCCGACTTTAGTCTTTCAAGCACAAGAAATTGAGCTCTCATCGAATGAGGCCTCTTCTAGGATTCTCGCTGAGGCCAGCGGAGACATTGAGATGATTCTAATTCCCATGATCGCATCGAGCCTCAATGTGACGGAAAGTGAAGTCATCGAACAAGTTCTTGAGCTTCAAGCGAGCGGGAAAAATGTTTCAGTCAAGCTATTGGTTGAGAGCATTTCGATCCGGTAAGTTTCACGTGGGCCAGGATGGCCCGCCAATCTGCTGGGATTGTGAAGTAAGTTAGTGACCCTCCCATGCCCATTCCAGGCCGTGCTTCGTTGGTGCCCAGAGTGGCCGTCGAAGTCCTGATACGGCCAGTATGTCCGCGGTCCACACGTTGCAGGTCTTGAGAAGCGAGTAGGAGCCATGCGCTTCGTAGAAGTTGTCGAGGTCGGAGTAGCCCTTGCCTGGGATGATCACCGGTTTCCCGTCCTGCTGTACGAACCAGGATTGAATTGCACCCACGAGCTTTTCGTAGGTGGCCTGTGACACGCGGATCTTTCTGACAGACGAGTACTGTTCCGGATGCTCGAGGAGCATGCTCACGTGCATGACCGCGGGGTCAGGGAGGAAGAGTGCGTCCGCGACGAGTCCCAGGGTTAAGTGATCCCATGTGGGCATTTCGAAGTAGAACCGACGATCCCCCCAGCCTATTTCTATCCAGGGGGCATTCAGTGCCTTCTGATGAAAATCCTTAAAGGCTAAAAAGTTCCTCCAGTCGAAGGAAGTGTTGTTCGTCGGTAGCACGAGGTCCGTGTGGATTGCACTGGAGGCCAGGTAGATGTCGACGTCAGTTCCATCGTCTTCGTTGCCGACGGAGATCAGCGTGGTGGCGATGGTTAAGCACACCAGGCCAAGTCCGAAGAGGACGAGGTACTTAGCTGAGCTTCCAATAATCCCTTTCATTGATTCAAAGGTTACAGAGGAATCTTTTCTAGAGCAAACGAATTCTAGGCGCTTCGGTGATGACAGGCGCAGCTGCAGTTTACTCTGCCACTTCCGGAGGTCGGCACGGATCTTCGGAGCAAGGTCCGCTCGATGTGTAGTTAATTAATTCAGCCGTACAAGCTTCTCACAGCGCGTTTCCAGGCGATCCCGCAAGTGCACGTACTCCGTTGCCTGCAGTGTCTCGTCGAAGCTGATGACCGCATGGCCAAAGTCCGCCTCGTCGTGGTGGGGGAGGACGTAGCCGTAGTTGGAGGAGCGGCGGTCGAGTTGGTCGTTCTTTTCGACGATGGCCTCGCCGGCCAGGGCCTGATCTGTGTAGTAAGAGCGCGGCCCTGAGATGGAGAGAAGGCGCTGGGTCGTCTTCGAGAAAATGCTCTTTTGGTGCTCGAGCTTGAAGTGAATCTGTGTGCCAGACATTTCGTTGATCTCAAGGTAGCAGCTACGGTCAAGACCAAAGGTGCTGGCAATCCTACCGACGTATTTGCCACTCAGGGTGGTCGGATTGACCTGCGAGAGGGCGCTAAAGCTAGTCAGAAGTGCCAAAGCACAGAGGGTGGTCTTCATGGGGTCTCCTGTTTTTAAATGATTTTAGGCAGGGTCCTGACGGGAGTGAGAACAAAGACATCTTTTGCGTAATAATTACTCAAATCCGATATCAATTAGGTCACCGGTGTCGTCGGGTATCGTCGATCTTGCTCTAGACTTAAGGTGAAAAATCTCACTTAAATCGTGGGCCTGCTAAAATGGAGTCATCCCTTTTCAAGTGAGATTCAACGATGAAGTTTTTTGCTCTGATTGCCCTAGCGTTCCTCGCCGGCTGCGCCAGTCGCTTCGAGAAGGAGCTGATGAGTCGCTATCCCATGCAGCAGTGGCGGAGTGCGCGCCATCAGGGCTTCGAGTACAACTATGATAAGCAAGAGGCTTTCGTCGAAGCGGCGCAGGGCGACGGGCCGCCGCGCTTCTTCAACACCGTGTTCCTGCCCAAGGAGGCGGACGTGGTGTACTCCTTTCCGGGACGCTATTTCTACCTGAACAAGAAGGGCACCTGGCACAAGTTCCGCTTCAACGACGAGCTCGACGACATCGACGAGCTCGAGGCGACGAGCTACACGCGCATGGTGAGCTGGGGAGAGAAGAATATGATCGTCGGCGGGTTCAAGGCCGATGGATCGGTGGACATCATCACGACCTACAGCGGAAAGCTGGTGGTGAACCTGAAGGGCGTCGACGAGAAGCTGCCTGTCGCTCCGGCCATGCACGCAGCTTTCGTGCGCATGAAGGATGGCACCTTCCGCCACATCCTGGCGGAGAATCGGCCTGTGAACCAAACGGTCTACAACTGGAACTTCTACCCAGCACGTTTTTCTCTTTCGCCGAAAGTCTACCTCTTTGCCGGGGAGATTCAGAACATCGCGGTGGGTATCCGCGAGGTAGACGGACAGTCGTTTGTAGAGCTCTTCTATCTGGGAGCGGTGGTTGATCTCTCGAAGAATCGTGAGTGGGCGCGCACCAGCGCGAACGAGAAGTACATGAGCGGGTTACCGGATCTCTCGCACCTCGATTTCGGCATCGAGCCAGAGCGTCGTCTGGTCATCCTGCGCGACGGCGAGGCCACGCCGGTGCAGTACCAGGAACTCGATTCTCCCAAGCTGCGTTCG
>DAIPJL010000228.1:0-3673 GCA_036770305.1 Bacteriovoracaceae bacterium
ACCCACAGCAGAGCGGAGACGCCCGCGAGGTGCAGCAAGAGGTGTGGATCGAACTCTTCGAAGAACAGGCGCGCCGGGAAGCTCGCGATGAGAGCGAAAGGAAGGATGACGGTGAGCAGCCAGCGCAAGACTCCGCGGTAGATACGATCTGGTCGCTCGTGGGCCACGCTCATGCTGAAGTAGAACTCGTTAAAGCCGCGGTTACTCTGCGTCCAGAAGGTCGGGATGATGAAGAGCATCTGGAGGACGTAGTTAAGCAGCCACCCGTTGAGAAGCAGGAGCAGGTAGCACGCGAGCTCCAGAGCACCAAAAGGCGTCGTGAGTCGCCACAGCGCGGTCGCGAAGATGCCGGTGGCGATAAGGAGGTTTACAAAAGAGTTTGCAGAAAACTCGCGCAGCGAGACGAAGAAGAGCGTGCTCACGGGCCTCGTGAGGTAGTTATCCAGATCCCCGCGGTTGATGGTGAAGGGAAGCCACCACATGTTACTGGAAAAGACGGTCATGTGGAGGGCGTCGATCAGAAGGTAGCTACCGACGAAGACCATCACTTGGTCTTCGCGCCAGCCGGCGATGCTCGGCTGCGAGAGGAAGAGCACTTTGTAGAAACCCAAGTTCACGGCGTAAAAGAAGCAGTCCATGACGATGCGGAAGGTGAAGTCAAGGCGGAAGGCCATCGCCTTGCTGAAAGAAAACCGCAGAAAATAGAGGTAGAGGCGGAGGTATCTCACATGCCGATCCCGGTGTACCGGAGGTTGCCTCTTCGCCACAGCCAGAGCTGCGCCAGCGAGAGCAGCGGGAGCCACAAGAGCAGGATACCGAGGCCCTCGGTGATATCAAAAAACTGCGCTTTCCCCATGAAGATCATGATGGGCAAGGTGATCATCGAGCGGAAGGGGAGCCACGCGAGCACCGACTGGAGAAACTCGGGAAAAAAGGCCAGCGGCAGATAGCCGCCCCCTAAGAAGCTTGCGATGAACCGAAGCATCACTCCGATGGACCATGTGTTATCGGCCCAGAAGGCCACCAGCTCGCACAGACTCAGGAGAAGGAAATAGAGATAGGCGGCGAGGATGAGGACTGCGCCTCCGAGAACGAGGTTCAGGGCATCGGCCACCGTGGGCCCCATTCCGAGCAAGAGCCGCCCAAGCGATGAGAGGAAAAAAAGCTGAAGCAGATAGAAGAGGGCGTAGGTCATGTAGGTCAGTGACTTGAAGCGGAGTGCGTTCAGGGGCCAGACCAGATAGCGATTGAGGCCACCGTCGTAGATTTCTCGGGAGAGGAAACCGATGTTTTCGCCGGTCAGGACTTTCAAGGTCAAGGGGGCCAGGAGGTAGTAGAGAGTCATCTCCCCAAGCGTGAGACCTCCCATCTCGTCCACGCCGCGCGCCCTGAAGATCGTCTGCCAGAGCGCGCGGGCGATGAAGAGCTGAATCAGCGTCTGGCCCAGGAAGTTCACCCAGAAGTCCGCGCGGTAGGCGAGGATCTTGCGCAGCTCGGTGGCGATGACTCGGCGGCGCCAGCTCATCGCTGGCCCTTCTGCAGCAGCTTCTCAATGACGTCTTCGATGGGCGGATCGGTGATGGAAAGGTCGTGGGGCGTAAAGCGGGCCAGTAGGTAGCTCAGAGACTCGTTGAGCTGATGGCGCGCCGTGATCAGGGTGAGGGTGCTGTCTGTCTGCTCGAGAGTGCCCAAGGCGGCAGGGATCTCGAGGGGGGCGCTGAGCTTCTCGCTCAGGGTGAGAGTCACGCGCTTCTGTTCGCCGAACTCGCGCTGCACGTGCGCCAGCGGGCCGTCGAAGGTAAGCTGCCCCTGGCGGATCAAAATGACACGCTCGCAGAGCTCTTTGATGTCATCCATGTAGTGGGACGTCAGCAAGATGATCGGGCGAAACTCACGCTGGTAATCTTTCAGGAACTGGCGCACGGCCTTCTGGGCCATGATGTCCAGCCCGATGGTCGGCTCGTCGAGGTACACCACCTGCGGCTGGTGTAAGAGCGCTCCCATCAGTTCCACTTTCATGCGCTCGCCGAGGGAGAGTTTGCGCACGGGAACCTTGAGCTGGTCTTTGATCTGCAGGACGTCGGCGAGGAACTCGACCTGCTGGCGGTAGAGCTGGTCCGACAGTTGGTAGATTTCCTTGAGCAGCAAATAGGAATCGAGCGCGGGGAGATCCCACCAGAGCTGCGCCTTCTGACCCATGATGAGGGCCATGCGCCGCCGCAGCTCATCTTCGCGCTTCCACGGATCATGGCCCAGCACGTGGACCTCGCCGCCGTCGGCGTGGATGATGCCGGCTAGGATTTTCACCAGAGTCGTTTTCCCCGCACCGTTGGCGCCGATGAGGCCCACGAGTTCGCCGGGTCTTACGACGAGAGAAACATTTTTCAGTGCCTCTTTGCTAACGTAGTCGCGTTTCACCAGCGCCTTGAGCGAGCCCTTGAGGCCCGGTTCTTTCTTGGCGACCTTAAATGTTTTGACGAGGTCTTTGACGACGATCACGGTGCTCTCCAGATGAGGCCTTTCAGGTAGTTGCCCTCGTGGAAGCCTTTGAGGGTGGGACAATCCGCACCCAAAAAGACTTTGCGCTCGAGCTTGAGGCGATTGCCCTCGATGGCCTTGAGCTGCGCCTCGAACTTCGGGGTAGAAACTCTGTGGGTGTTGAGAAAACTGATGAGGTGGCCCTTCGGCTGCAGCAGCGGCTGCAGGAACTCCCACTGCCGCTCGTAGGACTGCAGAGCGCTGCTGCGTTTCTGCCCATCGCTCGAACTCGAGGGCGGATCGCTGATGATGAGATCGAACCTCTTGCCTTGGGCCGCGAGTTTCTTGAGCGCCTCTTCCGCGGGCATCTTGAGACTCTGGTGCTGGCCGTGAAAGGTATTCAGCGCCAGATTTTCTTCCAGCCAAGCGAGGTACTTCGGCGAGAGATCCACCGAGATGGCCTCTTTCGCACCGAGGCCCAGCGCCATGAGGCTAAAGGCTCCCGTGTAGGAGTAGAGGTTGAGCACGGAAGACGAGGCCGCGACGAGCGCTTTGAGTTCTTGGCGAATGGCCGCCATGTCCGTGTAGAGCCCGTAGTCGTAGGCCTCGCCCAAACGAGCGTTGATCAAAAAACTATCCTCGCGCACAGGATAGATGGTTCTCTCCGTCGGCCCGTGCCATTTCTGCGCAGGCTTCTGGCCGGCCTCGTGGTCACTGCGCACCTGCAGCCAGAGCTTCGCCACGGTGATCTCGGGGAAAACACTCAGCAGTGCTTTCTCTAGGAGTGGCATCATGCCTTGCCACGCGAGAGCATAGATCTGCAAGATGAACTGATCCCCGAGCTGCAAAAGCATGAGGCCCGGAACATCGTCGGCTTCGCCGAAGAGCCAGTAGCAATGCTCGCGCAGCTTCAGCTCTGGCATGGCCAGGCGTTTCTCCCGCGCCCGCGTGAGGCGCTCGTGCAGCTCGCGCGGGAAATCACTTTCACTCCACGCCGGATTGCGGCTCCACAGGCGGCCTCGCACTTCTTTGTGACGTGGGTCGTGCAAGAGCACACCAGCGCTCCGCGACTGCGCGTCCACGTAGCGAAGGAAGCGCGCGTCCGGCGGGAAGCGGCGCGAGAAAGCATCAAGCGTTACCCAAGGATGTCCTTGGCGTAAAAGCTTGTAGGAGATGGGATGCAGCTGGACTAAGG
>DAIPJL010000028.1:0-11895 GCA_036770305.1 Bacteriovoracaceae bacterium
CCGCGAGGCTCACGCTGTGGGAGCGCTCCCACAGCTCGCCCGGGGCCCCGTGGCTCGAGAGATAGAGGAAGAGCTGATCGCCCCGGCCGATCTCCCCGGCCTGGAGCATGCGCTCGTAGCGCTGGAGCGATTCCTCGAGGTTCTGCTTGGTGAACGAGCGCGCGGAGCCGAAATTCTTTTTTAGCAGTGACTCCGTCGCGCTGTGGCCGCCGTCGAAAGCGACAGTGACCTCCCATCCCCGGCGCGTGGCCTGCGCCAACGGAGAGATCTGCTCGTCGAAGATCGTCCCCTTCCCTTGCGGCTCACCGCCCCCGCCGAAGAAAAACAAATGGTTCTTCGTCCACCCGAGACCGGGGCGAGAGCACAGCAAGAAAAGAATGAGGAGCTTCGTGAAACGCATAGCACTCCTCTATCGGAGGCTTGGGGCCGGCACTTCACCGACGGAACCGCTCCGGCTTTAAGCGAGCTTCAGTCGCAGCGTAACCTGGGTGCCGTGGAGGCCGCTCGCGCCGGTCTTCTCCTGGCTCTCGATGCTCATGGTTCCGCCCATCTTCTCGACGTAGAACTTAACCAGCGGAAGGCCCAGGCCCGTCCCCTTCTCGCCGTTCGTGCCCGGCCTCGAGGTCTTCACGTCGATCTTGAAGAGATCCTGCATGAGCTCCGCCGGGATCCCCTCACCGGTGTCGATGATCTGGATCGTCGCGAACCCGTCCCCGTTGCGCTCGGCCCGCATCTCCACCGTGTCGCCGGGACCGGAGAACTTGATGGCGTTCGTGAGAAGGTTGAAGAGCACGTTCTTCAAGAAAAACGGATCGCCGGAAACCTGCAGGGGTCTGCGCGTCCACACCAGGGCGATCTCCTTTGCCCGCGCGCGTTCGGAGACCATGCCCGAGACCGCCGGAAAAATCTCCAGGAGCTCGATCTTCTCCGTCCGGAACTTCACCTTCCCCGACTGCGCAGAAATGAAGGTCTGCGCCCGCTCGAGGAGCTCCACTGCGCTCGTCATGCCACTGCGAATGCGCGTGACCAGCATCTTCTGGTCCTCGGGGAGTGCTTCCTGCTCGAGAAGGTCCAGCGAGACCAGACTCACCGCCAGCGGCGACGAAAGGTCGTGCGTGAGCATCGAGAGCATTACCCGCCGCGCTTCCGCTTGCTCGAGGAGCAGGGCCTCTCGCTGGTTGAGTTCCTCCATCGCCGCCTTGAGCTCGTCGTGCGCCCGCTGCACCAGGGCGTTCTCGTGCTGGCTGAGCCGCTCGTAGACGATGCCCGCCGCCAGGATCGCCGCCGAGCACGCCGTGGTGATGATCAGGCGGTTGAGGTGCATGTAGGCGAACTGTGGGTGGGAGTCGCTGTCCGCCGGATTGAGCAGCTGCCAGGTGAACATGGCGAGGTAGCTCAGGGCGCAGAAGCCCCACGCGGCCCAGCCGACCTTCTGGCCGAAGATGTACATGGCCCAGATGGGAATCACGATGAGCAGGACCATACCAGGTGTGTGGATCCCGTAGAGGTAGAGCGCGGCCCAGACCACGGAAACGAAGAGCCCGCCCATGAGCACGAAAAAAGACCAGCGATAGCGCGTGAGCTTGTACAGAACCGCGGCGCAGAGCCAGGCGATCACCGACAGGAGTGGCGCGTCCCAGCGCGGCCCCTTCAGAAGGCCCGTCGCGGCCGTCGCCACGACCGCCGGAAGCACGATCAGCAGCAGCACACGCTGCACGACCTGGGCCCGGTGCCGAGAGACCTCCGCGACGAAGCTCATCCCTACCCCTGGATCGCGAGGTCGATGATCTTCGTGAGCTTCTCGAGGTCGTCGTAGCTCACGTTGTGGAACATGCCGATGCGCAGCTGGTTGCGGCCAAGCTTGCGGTAGGCGTCGATGTCGAGGGCCAGCTTCTGCGAGCGCAGCGCTTTCGCCAGCTCCTCGGCCTGGTACTTGTCATCGAGGTCGATCGTCGCCACCGTCGTCGAACGGAAGCGCGCTTCCTTCACGTAGGGCGAAAGATAGGGACGAGACTCGGCCCAGCCGTAGAGCAGCTCTGCCTTCCGGCGCGCGTCGGCTTCCACCGTCTTGAAGCCGAGATGGTTCAGGCGCTTGACCTGCTCGTTGAGCAGGAAGAGGTTTGCCACCGCGGGGGTGTTGTAAGTCTGGTTCTGGCGAGAGTTCTCGATGGCGAGCTGCCACTTGAGGAACTCGGGAACGTAGCGGGCCTTGTCGGCGCCGAGCTTCAGCGCGCGCTCGATGGCCTTCGGGGACATGATGGCGATGAAGAGCCCGCCTTCTGCGGCGAAGACTTTCTGCGGAGAGAAGTAAAAAACGTCGACGCGCTTGAAGTCCACCGCGATCTGGCCCGCGCCGCTGGTGGCGTCGAGGCCTACGAGCGTGTTCGGGTTCGTCATGGCCGGGATCTCCGAGAGCATCACGCCGGTGGAGGTCTCGTTGAGGGTCGCGCACACGAAATCGTGGCCGGCCTCCTCGTGAGGGTTGATTCCCATCCCGTACTCGGCTTTAATCTGCTTCGCCTCGATCCAGGGAATGAGCTTGTGCGACTTGTACCACTTCTCGGAAAACTCTCCGCAGGTAAAGTGCAGCGAGCTCTTCTCAACGAGGCCCAGGCCAATCATGTCCCACAGTAGCGTCGCACCACCGTTGCCCAGCACCACTTCGTAGCCTTCCGGCAGCTGGAAGTACTCGCGCAGGCCATCCTGCACCTCTTTGACCAGGTTCTTCACCGCGGACTTGCGGTGACTCGTTCCCATCAGCGACTTACCGGTCTTCGCCAAACGTTCGAGGTGCTCGACGGGAATGAGGGAAGGGCCTACGCCGAAGCGCGGATCCGCTGGGCGCAGAGACTCGGGGATCTTCAAATTTTCAAACATGGGAGCTCCTGTGGCGGGAAATCAAAGACCCCTCAATATTGCCATTGTTCCTTGGATTTTGGGATACTTTCGCAGACCAAAGGACACCCATGACGCTGCGGCGCCAAACGCGACTACTTTCCCTTGTACTGGCGAGCTTAACAACTCTCGCTGAGGCGTCCGACGATCTCACTCAGCGGTTCAAGAACATCGGCTTCCACCTCGGCTCCCTCACCGAGTTCGTGGGAGAAATCCAGGTGGACGACAAGGGGACGACGGAGACTTTTTCGGTCAACCCCGCCCTCGGCTTTTCCCTCGACATCGAGCTCAACGAAGACTGGGCCCTCATCCCCGAACTGCACTGGGTGCTGCCACGCGAAGCGGGCCCAGGGGTCTCTAAAAATCTTTTCATGCTGCGCACAGACTTCGCCTGGCGGGGCGCCGACCTCTGGCGCCTGCGCGCGGGCACCTCGCTCATGGTGAACAACATGCGCGGCGAGGGCGGAACTCGCACGCTCAACAACGGCTCCTCCACCTCCGACTTCTACGTCCCCGCCGAGTCGCGCACGAGCGTCAACAACACCCTCGACTTCGGCGGCGAGCTCCTGCTCGACAGCTTCGCTCTCCGGACGCAGCTCTTCATCTACTCGCCCCTCAAATCCGAACGCCGGCAGTACAGCTACCTGCTGGTCGCCACCTACTACTACGACCTGGGGAACTGACATGCGACTTCTCTTGCTCCTCACCACGCTGCTATGTCTCGAGGCCCGCGCCTTCACCCTGAACAACACCATCGGCGCGCGCTTCAAGGACGCGGAGGTGGACGTGCGGGTGGGGATTAACCCCGGCGCCTGTGCGAACATCGATCTCGATGAAGTGGCGGGCCTCGTCGGGGATGCCGTCAACGAGTTCTGGAATCGGGTTCCTACTTCTCGGCTGAAACTCAAGGACGCCGGAAGCTTCAACACCGGTGACGACGACTACCGCACCGGCGAACTCTGTTTGCTCGGAGGTGCCGGAGCCTGCGCCCCCGCCGTACCAAGCGCCGACGGCATCGTCATCACCTGTAACAGCAACGTCACAAATTTCTCCGGGGGCGGCCTCCTCGCGCTCACGCTTCCCAATCGCATCCGCGGCAAGGACATCAAGAGCGCGGTGGTTTTACTCAACGACACCGGGCCCAACTTCAACAACCTCTCCCGCAACAAGAAGGTCGCCGTCATCGCCCACGAGCTCGGCCACGCCATCGGCCTCGGTCACAGCGAGGAGCGCGCGGCGCTGATGTACTACGCGGTGGTACCGACGCGCAACCGGCTCGGGCAGGACGACATCGACGGCGTGACCTACCTCTACCCCGTGCAGCTCGACCTCTACGGCATGGGCTGCTTTCTGAATTCGGTCGATCTGCAAGGCGGCGATTCGCAGGGGCCAGGGCCCATGCTCGTCACTCTCTTGGTGGGCTTTCTAGCCGCGCTCTCACTGCGCCGCCGCTCGCGCGGCGCCTAGGCCTTGAGCGAGGTGCCGCGCTTCTCGCAGATCGCCTCGTAGTCCCTCAGCCACTTGACCTCATCGCTATTGAGCAGGCCCGCGTCGATCAGATTCGGATCGAAGCCGATCTGCGTGAGAGGCCGAAAGCAAAGCATGCCCGCGTGCTGCGGATGCTTTTCAACGACGGCGATGTTCTCTAGGCGCACCCCGGCCTGGCCGGGAAGGTAGATGCCGGGTTCGATGGACACGACCTGGCCCGCCTTCATGGGCACGTTTGAGATGAGTGAGAGGCGCACACCGTCTTCGTGCACGTGGATGCCCACCCCGTGGCCTGTGCCGTGGGCGTAGTTAAAGCCTTCGCGCAAGAGTGGCCCCCGGCAGATGCCATCCAGCACGTTCCCCTTGGTCCCCTCGGGGAAAACGGCGCTCTGGCACTGAAGCAGCCCCTTGAGCACCAGGGTGTAGATTTTTTTGTGCTGCGGGTTCGCCTCGCCTTTCGGTGAGGCGAAGAAGGTCCGCGTGGTGTCGGTCGCGAAGCCCGCTGCGAAGTAGCCCCCGGAGTCCAGCAGGATCATGTCATCGTCTTTGATCGTCACCTGATCGGAGGGAGAGCCGTAGTGGATGATGGACGCGTTGGGCCCCACGCCCGCGATGGTGTTGAAGCTCAGCTCGCGTGCGCCCTCCGCGTCGTAGAAAACCCGCGTCTGGTGGAAGAGGTCGAGTTCGGTGAGACGCTTGCCGGCGGCGATATTCTCTTTCACCCAGCGGATGGTTTTGACGATGGCACGGTCACTCTTTTCAAAACTTTTTTCCATCGCTCGAATCTCGGCCGGCTCCTTGATCGACATGTGCTCGACCAGGCCGCCGCTGACTTCTTTCAGTCGCTCCGGATGAAAGACGTTCAGGAGCGTGGTGAAGTCGGCGCAGTTGAGCTGCGCGGGGTCGAAGGCGACGTGGTCCAAGAGAAGCGTGTTCTGCAAGCGCGCCAGCTCGCGGCCCAGGGCGCGGGTCTCGAGCTTGAGCCACTCGATGCCGGCGGTCTTCTGTGCTTTCTCCTGGATCGGCGTTTCAGGTGAAACAAAAACATACACTTTCTTACGAGTGACCAGCGCACGCGCCTTGAAGCTCGACAGGAAGGGAAGATGATAGCCTCGGCAGTTGGTGACCCAGGCGATCTGATCTAGCGCCGTGAGGAAAAGACCATGCTGATCCGTGGGACAACAGAGGGCGGTTTTCTCTAGGGTGTCGCGGCCGCGGAGTTCTCGCTCAACGAGCTCCACCGTCGGTGGCGCCTCGGCGGCCTTGATGCCCACCAGCTGGTCGACCTCGCCTTCGGTGAAGGCCTCCAGAGTCGTGAGCTTGGCCATGCGTTTGAAGAGCCCTAAAGCGGTGCGCTCCGCCACAACGCCCAGCTTGCCTTTCAGCGCGGCGACGTCCTCCAGGAGTCGGGTCTGCACCGGATCCGTCGGCGTGCACTTCACAACCTCGACGATCTCCAGCGGCACTTCCTGGTCCGCCTGCTCGTGGTAGCGGCCATCGACGTAGAGGCGGGCCTTGCCCTGCCGGGGGATGATCATCTCCGCCATGGAGCCGGTGAAGGCGCTGAAAAAATAGCGCAGGTTATCCGTCAGCGGCACGTATTCATTGAGGAACACGTCGAAGCTCGAGACATAAAAAGCGTCGAGCTTCTGCTGCGCCATGAAGGCCTGGACCTTCTGCAGATTTTCTCGCACAGTTTGATGAGACAGAGTGCCCTTGTTCCCCATAAAATTACCCTCAGATGGTAGGAATAAACGCTACCCCGAGAGAGCTTAGAAGGGAAGGTTGACATGGCGCCCAAGGCACCCGTTTATTACGGCGACTATCTTCAGCTAGACAAGATCCTCGACGCGCAGGCGCCGGAGTCGGCGAAGCGCGGGCCAGCTGCTCACGATGAGATGCTCTTCATCGTGATCCACCAGACCTACGAGCTGTGGTTCAAGCAGATTCTTTTTGAGATCGGCTCGATCAAAGAACTCTTCAGCACTGTCCCGATGCCCTCGACCGCGCTCTCGACCATCAACGCCCGGCTCACGCGGGTCATTGAGATCCTCCGCGTGCTAGTGGATCAGATCCGCATCATCGAAACCATGAGCTCGCTCGACTTCCTCGATTTCCGCGACGACCTTCTGCCGGCGTCGGGCTTTCAGAGCCTGCAGTTTCGCTTGCTCGAGACGCACCTGGGGATCAAGAGCGAGCACCGCATGCAGGTGGAGAAGCAGTTCTTCCAGTCGCGCCTGACGGAGGCGGATCGCCGCGTCCTCGCGCTGGCCGAGGGCCAGACGAGTCTCTTCGAGCTCATCGAAGGCTGGCTCGAGCGCATGCCCTTTTCCGAATTCGAGGACTGGAACTTCTGGGAAGAGTACGCCACCAACGTGAGCAAGATGCTCGACCGGGACGAGGCTTCGATCCGCGCGAACCCGACGCTGGACGAGCAAATCCGCAAGCTCGAGCTGGCGAACTTAGCGGCCACCCGCGAGAGCTTTCTGACTCTCTTGGATGCCGGCCGCTGGCGGGCCGCGCAGGCGGAGGGCAAGGTGCGCATCTCTCAGCGCGCGGCACTCAGCGCGCTCTTCATCCAGCTCTACCGCGATCTTCCGGCCCTCCAGATGCCCAAGTCGATCATCACCCAGCTGGTGGAGATCGACGAGCTGCTCACCACCTGGCGCTGGCGCCACGCTCTCATGGCGCAGCGGATCCTCGGCTCGAAGATCGGCACCGGCGGTTCTTCGGGGAGTGACTATCTGAAGAAGACCACCGAGCGCAACCGCGTCTTCGTGGATCTCTTCAACCTTTCCACCTACCTGATTCCGCGCTCGCAGATGCCTCAGCTTCCCGAGGCCCTGCGCCAGGACATGAGCTTTAGCTATGAAGGACTATAAGTCGCTTTACCAGCACTTCCTCAAGGGCTCGCAGGACGAGCTGCACTTCGCGGCGCACTCGCACCACTTCTGGCCCGACGTTACTCGCGCGGCACAGCTGCAGTGCTGGGACGACGCCGCACGCTTCAACGACGCCAAGTGGGGCCACATCTTTTCCACCATCATCCCCGCGACGCAAGGGCACATCGCCGCGATTTTAGAACTCCAGCGTCCCGCCATGATCGCGCTGGCGCCGAACACCCACGAGCTCCTCACCCGCGCCCTCTCTCCCTATCTGCTGCGTCCGAGGCTTCGGCTCCTCACCAGCGACAGCGAGTTTCATTCTTTCTCTCGGCAGCTGCGCCGCTGGGAGGAAACGCACCCGCACCTGCAGGTGACGCGCCTGCGGGGAGAGGACCTCCTCACCGATCGAAGCGCCTTCCTTGCGCGCCTGACGGAGGAGCTTCCGCAGCACGATGTGCTTTTCCTGAGCCAAGTTTTTTTCAACTCTGGCCTGGCGCTGTCGCAGCAGGAGATCGAAGCCATCGTGGCCGCCGCTCCCGCGGAGATGGCGATCTTCATCGACGGCTACCACGGCTTCGCCGCGCTCCCCCTTTCGCTGCGGAACTTAGAAGGTCGGGTTTTCTACCTGGGCGGCGGCTACAAGTACGCCCAGGGCGGCGAGGGCGTCGGCTTCATGCTAGTCCCCGAGCGCTTCGAGGCCCCGGTTCTCACCGGCTGGTACGCGCAGTTCGCTCAGCTCTCGGCGCAGAAGAGCGCCGTCGGCTTCTCGGACGACGGCATGGCCTTCTGGGGCGCCACCATGGATCCGAGCGGCTGGTACCGCTTCAACGCGACCTGGGACCTCTTCCGACAGCAAGGCCTCACTGTGCCCGCGATCCATCAGCACGTCTGCGCACTACAAGAGCAGCTGCTCACCGAGCTCTCGCTCCGAGACACCCACCTACTATCCACGTGTCGCCTGCTCCACGACGCGAGGGCCCGGCTGCATGGCCACTTTCTCACCTTCGCCGCTCCCTCGGAAAGCGCGGCCGATGGGATCGAGAAAGAGCTCAAAAACCGTGGCGTGGTCATCGACCGCAGGGGTGAGAGACTGCGCTTTGGCATCGGTTTGTACCATGACCGGACTGACGTGACCGAGCTCCTTACCCGCCTCTAAGCCTCGGATATTGAACCCTTTTTTTTCTTGAGAAGATTTTTCTAAAGTCTAAGAAAAACATGCCGATAACACCTCTAACGGACAACAAATCCCATTGAGGTAGTCAGATTTATGGGCATCAAATTCGGCAGCGTAATCCTCACCATCCTCTTCCTCTTCATCGCGAAGATTTCTTTTGAGGCGACGACCGATTTTGGCAAGGCGACGGACGGACGAGCTCCGGCCAGCGTCAGCGCGGTGAACTCCATCGACCACGACTACAACGTCCACATGAAGGGCCAGTCACTGCGCAACTAAGAGTTGGTCGCGCACGATGGCCTTGAACTTTTCACCGCGGTCTACGTAGCTCTTGAACTGATCGAAGGACGGGTGGCCCGGGGAAAACACCAGATCCCCCTTCGGTGCGTTCTGCTTCACCCACGCCACGACACCTGCGAGATCCTTCACCGCCGTCACCGCAAAACTTCCCGAGAGCTCTTGCTCTAAGCGCTCGGCGGTCATGCCGATGCTTAGAACGCGCGTGACCTTGCCCGCAAAGGGCAGGAGCTCGGGCAGGAAGCGGTCGCTCTCGTTGCGCAGCTTCCCCCCGAGCACGAGAAGCAGCGGCCGCGTGCCATCGAAGGCCTTGATCGCCGTGGCCGTCGCCTCGGCGTTGGTGCTCTTGGCGTCGTTGTAGATTTTGAGACCTCGCCACTCGCCGACGAACTCGAGGCGGTGCTCCACTCCTTTGAAGCTCGCGATGAAACGCTGGAAACTTTCGACGCTGGCCTTCGCCGGTGCGAAGAGCTGGGCCGCGCGCCAGGCGCAGTAGTAGTTCGCGCGGTTGTGCTCTCCCACCAGCAGTCCCTGCTGGAAGTCGAAGTCTGCGAGGAATGTGGCCGGCAGCTTCATCTTGGAAAACGACTCCTGCTGGCAGCGCACCTCCGTCACCCAGGTTTTCCAGGAGCCAGATTCTTCTCCCCACACGAGGTGATCCCGCGGCCCCATGTTCCGTGCGATGTTGAACTTCGCCCGGCCGTAGTCCTCGAGGCCCTCGTAGCGCTCGGAGTGGTTCAGGGTGAGGTTGAGCATGAGAGCGACCCGCGGATGGAAGGCGCGGATGGTTTCGAGCTGAAAGCTCGAAACCTCGATCACCGCCACGTCGAAGAGCTCCCCCTTCAGCTGCCGCAGCGGCAGGTCGCAGTAGGGGACACCGATGTTGCCGCCGCAGAAGACTCTAAGGCCCAGGGCCGCGAGGTACTCGGCGATCATGGTGGTGGTGGTGGTCTTTCCGTTCGTCCCCGTGATGGCGATCACCGGAACCTGGGAGGCATGCTGCCAGGCGAACTCGATTTCGGAGATGACGGGCACCGACTTCGCCGCAGCCTGCGCCAGCGCAGGATGCGTGAGCGGAATCCCGGGGGAGAGAATGATCAGGTCGGCCGCCGCGAACACCTGCGAAGCCTGCTCCTGTGGCACGCAGGTCACTCCCCGCGCCCGCAGCTCGCTCCCCCAATCCGCCAGCGGGCCCTGGTTCACGGCGGTGACCTCGAGCCCCTTTTGAAGACCGAGCTCGATGGCCGCCAGGCCCGATCGCGCCACCCCGAAGACCACCAGACGACGAATTTTTTCCCATGGGAGTTGGCCCTGCATGTGCTATATCCCTTCTATGAAGTTCGCGCGCTCGTACCAGAACACCGCCCGCTTTCTCCTAGCCTACCAAGAGCTCTGGAAAAACGAAATCATGTTGGGGTACCCCGCGCCGCTAAAAGACTATCCGGCGCACTGGATTCGGGCCCTGCGCGCCTACGACTACCCTACGATCGCTCTGCGGCTAAGCCAGGGACACATCCCGCCGGAGCTGCCTGAGGATCTCCGGGCCTGGCTCGGACAGATCGCCGCGCTCACTGAACTGCCGGTGGCCGCCCGGCCGCCGGCCGATCTCCCGGCGCCGAGCTGGGTGAAGATCGGTCAAAAAAAACAGCATGAGATCGAGCGCCTCGCTCCGCTTGTGGCCCAGACCGCGGAGCACTCCGATCTGCGGCACGTGGTCGACGTCGGCGGGGGCGTCGGACATCTGGCGCAGGTCCTCGCGCACCACTACCAGCTTTCAGTGACCAGCCTCGACATGGACGAGATGCTTCAGCACGCCGGGAAGCACTGGCAAAGCGTGAAGTGGCCCGGCTCTCCTCACGCGGTTGACTTCCGCGCGCATCGCCTCGAGCGCGACGACCTGCACTTCCGAAGTCTGCTCACGCCGCACACCCTCTCCACCGGCCTGCACACCTGCGGCCCACTGGCCGACCACCAGATCGCCGCGGTCGTGCAAGCAGGGGCCGCCCTCGTGAACCTTGGCTGCTGCTACCACAAGATCCCTCCCTCGGAGCTGCCGCGATCGCAGGTCGCTCGCGAGCTCCCGCTTCCCTGGAACCTCTTCGCGCTCACCCTTGCCAGCGGCGCACACCGCAAGCAAGACGCCGCCGACTTCGCCTTCAAGCAGAAGCTCAAACGCAAGCGCTACGCCCTCCACTTTCTCCTCCACGACCACCTCGCGACGCCGGGCCTCGTGACCCTCGGCAACGGCTCCGCCGGGCTCTACGACGGAAGCTTCGCGGCCTACGCCCGCGAACAGCTCCGACGCTTGAATCTGCAGAGCGACTGGAGCGACGCAGACCTCGAAGCCTTCGCTGAAGACCGCGAGCGCCGAAAGATCATCGAGGACATGATCTACGCCGGGATTCTGCGAGACCTCCTGGGTCGGCCCTTGGAGCTAGCACTCCTTTTCGACCGCGCGCTGTGGCTCGAAGAGCACGCCTACGAGGTCGAGCTCCAGGAGATCTTCGACGCCCGCCGGTCGCCACGCAACGTCGCACTGGTCGCCGTGCGGGCCAACTAGAAGGACCAGGCGAAGCTGAGCTCCGGCAGCCAGCCGACGCTGGAGCCCTTCACGTAGCGAGACTCGAGGAAGACGAAGTGACTCACGCCGACGCCGAAGCTGAAGCGCTCGGAGGTGTGGAAGTTCATGCCGAGGTTCGTCTGGAGGTAGTGGAACTGCGCACGAGAAACGTCGTCGACGACGTCGAAGAAGAGCGAGTCTGTGTCGTCCTGCGAGTCACGTTTGAGGCCACGCCACTGAACGTAGTTGTAGCGAGGGAAGAGAAAAATCTCGAACCAGTTTTTGCGCCAGCTCGTGATCGGGCCAGCGTAGCCACCGTAGGAGTCCACGATCCCGCTGCCGTAGAAGCCTCCGCCGAGGGCGGCGAGAGACCAGCCCTGGTCATTGGTGATGAGGGCGTACTTCCCGAAAGCAGAGTACACCGGCGTGAGCTGCAGCTCGACGCCAAGACCCACATCGAACTTCTCGCTAAGGCCTCGTTCGTAGCTAACGCCGAGGACGGGCAGCCCCGGCATGAGCTGGATGCGCTGCTTTCCCTCGCCGAGGCTGCGGGCCGTGCGCGAGGAGAGCATGGGAGCCGTCGAGCAGCCCCCGAG
>DAIPJL010000028.1:11905-23594 GCA_036770305.1 Bacteriovoracaceae bacterium
CCCCCGAGGCTAAGCAAGAGCACGATGCCGATGAGTCGCTGCATGGGCTAATTGAGGTGAAAGACTTCGCGCATCTCCTGCTTCAGAAGGTTCATCTTCTGATCGATGAGCGGGTGGTTCACGTCCTTCGGATCGAGGAGGTAGTTCTCCGGCCCCAGCGGGCGGATCATGAGCTTCGTCTGCCAGGTGTTGTCGTGGGCCATGTTGACGTCCTGGCGGTAGAGGTACCGGTCGAGGATGTCCTTCGGGATGAAGTCCTGGATCGAGTTGAAGTAGTGGTCGTTGTAGATCTTCTTGCCGTTCTCGAGGCGCGTGTAGCCGCGCACGACGTAGTCGACGTAGACGACGTCGGCCTCGAAGGCGTTGAACATGTACTCGAGGGCCTTGAGCGGGATGATCTCGCCGCAGGTGGCGACGTCGATGTCGACGCGGAAGGTGCAGATGCCCTCGGGGTCCGAGACGTCCGGGTAGGTGTGCGTGCAGATGTGCGACTTGTCGAGGTGCATCTTCACCTTGCTGCCGCCCTCGCCGCCTTCCCAGCCGCCGCCGGCGATGTCGCTCATCAGCGTCATCGTCGAAGCGCCCACCGGGTCGTAGTTCTGGATGCTCTCGTTGAGGATGTTGGCGTCGATGATGCGACAGATCTCGCGGGCGATGTCGCGGATCTTCTCGGCCGAGTACTTCTCGTCGATGTACGCCATGTACGCCTGCCGCTGTTCGTCGTTCATCGCGATGTTAAAATCATAGAGGTTGAAGCTCAGAATCTTGGTGAGATTGTTAAACCCAGAAAGCTTCACTTTCTCCGTGATAGTGACCATCGCACAGACCTTTGAAATCAGTTGTAAAGATTAAGGGGCTTTTATAGAGGCCTGCGCAAAGAAAATCAAGGCTTAACTAGAGGAGAGAAGGCCCGCAGCGAAATCTTCACAGTCTGCGGGCCCTAAGGGATTTAGATCAGGTTCATCGACTTCACGGAGTCGCGCTCCGAGCGAAGCTCGTCGAGCGTCGCCTTGAACTTCTCCTGGCCGAAGGCATTGTGCTCGATGCCTTCGATGACCTTGAGCTTGCCGCCTTCCACGCGACAGGGGAAAGAGAAGATCAGGCCCTTGTCCACGCCGTACTGGCCTTCGGAGGCGAGGCACATGGAGAAAGTCTGTCCGGCCGGCGTGTCTGTCACCAGACGCCGGACACCGTCGACGACGGCGTTAGCCGCGGAGGCCGCGGAGCTCGCGCCGCGGGCCTTGATGATGGCTGCGCCCCGCTGCTGGACGGTCTTGATGAAGTCGCCCTTGAGCCAGTCGTGGTCCTTGATGACGTCGATGGCCGGCTTGCCGCCGATCTTAGCGTTGAAGAAGTCCGGGTACTGCGTGGCCGAGTGGTTGCCCCAGATGGTCATGTTGCTGATGTCCGTGACGGGCACGCCGGCCTTCTGCGCCAGCTGCGTGACCGCGCGGTTCTCGTCGAGCGAGGTCATGGCGAAGAAGCGCTCACTGGGCACGCCTTTGGCGTTGTTCATGGCGATGAGGCAGTTAGTGTTGCACGGGTTGCCGACGACGAAGACGCGCACATCAGGAGCAGCGTTCTTGGCCACCGCCTGGCCCTGGGCCGTGAAGATACCACCGTTGATCTTCAAGAGGTCGGCGCGCTCCATGCCGTCTTTGCGGGGAACCGAACCGATGCACAGCACCCAGTTAGCGTCCTTGAAGGCGACGTTGAGGTCGGAGGTCATCACGATGTTCCGCAGGAGGGGGAAGGCGCAGTCTTCCAGCTCCATGGCCACGCCCTTGAGCGCCGGGAGGGCCTGCTCGAGCTCCAGAAGCTGCAGCTCCACCTCCGTCTCCGGACCGAACATGGCGCCGGAAGCGATCCGGAAAAGGAGAGCGTAACCAATCTGCCCGGCCGCACCCGTAACAGCTACCTTGACACGTTTCTTAGACACGAGAGACCTCCATGGATGAAAAATCCTGCTTAGTATAGGCCATGCGCAGAGCGTAGCGGGAGTGTTTTTGTGGGCCGCTCGGCTAGACAAGCACGCCCTATGCGACTAGCATCGTAAGTTATTATGCGTGAATCTCAAGGTCGCAGACATCGTCGCCCTCGCCGCCCGGCCTCCGCCCAGAGCAATCCGGGAGGCGGCGGCCAACGTCCCCCCCAAGCAAGCCAGGCCCGTCCCTCCGGGGCGGCCGCCAGCGGCTCCCGACCGCGCAGAAGCAGACGGCGGCGCTCCGGGCGTCCCCTCTCACCGGCGCAGGTGGTGCAGAAGTACCTCAACCTCCTCGAGCAGCACCTCGTCAACCGACGTAAGTACTTCGAGTACTTCAACCGCGAGGATGGCCGCCACCGCCGGAGACTCGAGAAGAACTTCTTCGGCACCATCGAGCAGCTGCGCCGCTTTGAAGAGAAGCTCGACGAGCGACAGAAAGAAATCCTACTGGCCCACGTCGAACGATACCGTCCGGACCTCACCTACTCGACTAACCACAACCTCCCGCGCGAAGCCGAGCCCGTTCCCTTCCAGGGCGACTTCGACGACCCACACGTCACCGAGCTCCAGAAAGAAGCGCGCGAGCTCTGGGCCGACGACAGCGAAGAGAGCAGTGGCTCGATCGAAGACTACGAGGCGTACAAGGCCAGCAAGTAATAAAAAAGGCTCCTCCGGGAGCCTTTTCGTTACACGTAGTTTTTGCGGCCGCGAGAGTCCTCGCTAGAGGCCGTCAGTACCGGTGGCCGAGATCTCGCTCAGGTCGCCGTTCAGGAGTTCTTTGGTCTTCTTGGTAGGCTTCAGGTTGTAGAGGTAGTTGTTGAGGGTCTCTTCCTGGTCCTTGAGGATGGCCGCCTTGAGTTCGTCGGCCGGGATGTCCAGGACCTCGGAGACGCGCTTGAGCATCTTCAAAGGAATGTTACAGAGGGCGCGCTCGACGTTCGAAATGAACTGGCCGTTTTTGTATCCGAGGAGGTGCGAGAGTTCAGATTGCGAATATCCCTTCGGGTGATTCATCCGGCGTGAACGAATGAGTTGGGCGATATTTTTAAAGCAACGCATGGCCACTCCTGAAGCAATGAAATGAATTGAGATTCTAATCATTTTTTTTGGAATGTCATTCACAACTCCAAAAAAAATAAGTAGTCCCATCATACAGATTTTCGCGAAAAGGTGTGCGTGGGAAAAAAAATTTTTAGCATCATTTCGTGGAACGTCAACGGCATCCGAGCGGTGAGCCAGAAGGGATTTCCCGAATGGTTCGCTAGGACTTCGCCTGATATCTTATGCCTACAGGAAACGCGCGCCACGCGTGAGCAATTCCCCGAGGCTGTTAGTGGGGTGTCCGGCTTCACGCTCCGTGCCTGTGAAGCACAGAAAAAAGGCTATTCGGGAGTCGCCAGCTGGCTGAAAGAAAAACCTCTTGACACCTTCCCCCTGGGGATAAAAAAATTCGACGACGAGGGCCGCACGCTCATCCACGACGTGGGCTTCTCCTACGTGCTGAACTGCTACTTTCCTAACGGGCAGCGGGATCACTCGCGTGTGCCCTTCAAGCTCGAGTACTGCCACGCGCTCGCGAAGAAAGTCCGGGCGCTCCGGAAAACGAAACCCGTCATCGTCGTCGGTGACTACAACACGGCCCACCACCCGATCGACCTCGCGAACCCGAAGAGCAACCTCAAGACGACCGGCTTTCTCCCCGAGGAACGCGCGTGGCTCGACGAGTTCCTCGCCCTCGGCATGGTGGACATCTTCCGCGAACGCAACCCGGACACCGCGGGAGCGTACACGTGGTGGAGCCAGCGCGCCGGGTGCCGCGAAAGAAACGTCGGGTGGCGCATCGACTACATCATGATCGACGAAGTGCTGCGCGCCCGCGTGCAGGACGCCCTGATCCATGCGCAGGTCCCCGGCTCCGACCACTGCCCGGTGGAACTGCGGCTAGCTCTTTGAGGCCAGCGCCTCGCGAACGACCGCGAAGAGTTCCTCGAAGTCGATGGGCTTCGTGAGGATGCGGCTCACGCCGCGCACCTGCTCGGGCACGACCTCGAGTTCGTAGTGGCCCGAGACGATGATGAACTTTCCCGCGTAGCCGTAGCGCTGCTGCAGCTCCCGGAGCAGGTCCACTCCCTTCATGCGCGGCATTCGGGCGTCGGAGATGACCAGTGCGTAGGGGTGGTCGCCGAAGCGCTCGAGGGCCTGCAGCGGGTCGACGAAGGTCTTGATCTTGAGTCCCTGGTCGAGGAAGTAGACCTCCACGAGTTCGAGGATATCGGGCTCGTCGTCGACGTAAAGGATCTCAATCTCACTCACGCGCTCACCTGCTTACCTGCGAGGAAGGTCGCGCGCACGCAGCGGTCGAAGTGCGCGCGATCCTTGACCGCCGCGAGGACGGCGCGGAGGTGCGCCTCCCCGGAGCGGTAGCGCTTGGCGGGAGCGCGGAGCACGACGAAGCTCGCCTCTTTCCCCGGCGCCAGGCTCCCGGTGCGCTCGTCCACCCCGAGGATCTCGGCCCCGGCGAGGGTCGCCCGGTAGAGCGCCTTGAGCGCCGTCGCATCTCCGCGGCCGGCTTTCTTGTGCTGCCTGAGGAAGGAATCCATCACGTCGAGCATCGAGAGGAAAGGGCCTCCGCCGATGTCGCTGCCGAGCGCCCAGCGGATGCCCTGCTTTTCAACTTTCTGGTAATCGAAGAGGCCCGAGCCCAGGCCCCGCTGCCGCAGCGGAGCGTTCGACGTCGGACAGTGGACCAGCGCCGTATTGGTTTTCTTCAGTAGCTTGAGCTCTGCTGGCTTCAGGTGAATGGCGTGGCCCATGAGCGAGCGCTCCCCGAGCATGCCCACCTTGTGGTAGAGTTCGGTGTAGCTTTTCACTCTCTCGAAGCCCTTCATTTTTTTGTAGAGCTTAAGGACGAAGTCGATCTCCGCTGGCGTCTCCGAGAGGTGCGTTTGTTTGAAGATGCCCCGGCGATCGGCCTCGAGCGCCGTCCGCGCCATGGTCGCGGGATCTGTCGCAATCGCAAAGCGTGGCGTCAGGACGTATCTTTTTTTGTAGCGCTTCATGCCCCGGAGAGCGGCGCCGAGCGCCTGCTTGGGAGTCTGGGCGAGTGCCGCCGGTGACTCCTGAGTCATCAGCACGTTGCCGATCAGCAAGTCACCCTGGGCGTAGTTGAAGGCCTCGTCCAAGGCATGATCGTGGATGGAACTGTAGCAAGCTCCGCCGATAGTTCCAACGCTCAGGAGGCGCTGGAAAAACTTACGTGCCTTGGTCTTGGCGTAGCTCTTGGAGGCGTACTTCGCCTCAGTGGGAAAGGTGTATTTCGCCAGCCATTCGAGGAGCGAGTCCTTCGGCATCAGTCGCACGTCGTCCTGCACCCAATGGAAGTGCATGTCGAAGAACCCCGGAATGATCAGCGAATCCGGGTACTCGTAGAGGTTCGAGCGAGCGAAGTCCTCGACGTAGCGCTCGCAGGCTTCGTTGTAAGGCAAGATGTCGGTGATCGTCGCGGGGCGGGTCTTGCTCGCTGGCTGCGTGACGATGACCCCGTCTGGCCAGTAGTCTGCCCGCTTGTCATCCCAAGGGCTGAGAATGCTGGCCCGATAAAAGCTTAATTTTCGCGACGCTGCCATAGATTCCTTTTTACGCTCCCCTTCGCCAAGGCTAAGGTTAGCTTATGAAGCTCACTACTCTACTCGCCCTCGTGCTTTTTGTCCTCTCTCTTAGAGTAATTGCTGCTCCGACGCCACGGCCATTTATCGTTGAGACCATGGTGGTTCTGGAGATTGACGCGAGTATCAATCCTGCCACCGCGCGCTATCTGTTGCGCCATCTTAACGAGGCTCGTCCCGGTGACCTTGTAGTCGTGAAACTCAACACCCCGGGTGGCCTCGTGAGCACCACAAAAGACATCATCACCTCGATGGGCAAGTCACCCGTCCCGGTCATCATCTGGGTAACCCCACCGGGCGCCAGCGCGACCAGTGCCGGCGCCATCATCGCCGCCGGTGCTCACGGGCTCTTCATGGACCAGGGCACGAACATCGGAGCCGCGACTCCGGTCGGCCTTGGCTCCGACATCCCCGAGAGCGATGGACGCGCCAAAGCGATCAACGACCTTCGGGCGCTGGTCGAATCGCTCAGCGAACTGCGTGGCAGGAACGCCAAGGGCTTCAGCGAGATGATCGCCACCTCGGCTTCGTTCACCTCGCAAGACGCCCTCAAGAAGAAGATCATCGACGGCGAGGCCAGCTCGCTCGAAGCTCTCCGCAGCAAGCTCGTCGGCGCGCGGGTGTCCCTCAACGGCGAGGCCCGGCAGCTCGAGTTCGCCCAGGCGCTGAGTGTGGTGGAGCGCCCCATGGACCTGGGAATGTCCCTGCTGAACGTCTTCGCCCACCCCACGACGGCGTACGTGCTTTTCGTCCTCGGCGTGGCCCTGCTCTACTTCGAGTTCCAGGCTCCGGGAGGCTTCCTCGCCGGGAGCGTCGGGGTCGTGCTGCTCATCCTCGCGGCCATCGCCTTCCAGGTGCTTCCCTTAAACTTCGGCGCTATCGCGCTGCTCGTCGCCGGAGTTTTTTTGCTGGTCCTGGAAGTCTTCATCACCAGCTATGGGCTCCTCACTCTCGCGGGCCTCGGGTGCCTCTTCGCGGGCTCGCTCTTTCTCTTCGACACCCCGGACGCGTGGATGAGCGTGCAGTACACAACGATCTTCTCCACTCTCGGCGGTGTCGTGGCCTTCGTCGGCTTCATCGCCTACTACCTGGCACGCCACCGCTCGGCGAAGGTCCGCTTCTTCGAACACCTCGGGGAAAGCGCGACCGTGGTGAACGCCATCGCCGCGGAAGGCACGCAGACGATCTACCAGGTCAAAACTCGCGGCGAGATCTGGAGGGCCAGAGGCCCCGCGGGCCTCGCGCAAGGCGCCCACGTCAAGATCGTGCAAGAAGACCCGCAAGATCTCACGCTCACGATTCAACAAATCTCTCACCAGGAGTAACTCATGGAACTCGTCGGATTCTTACCCTTCCTCGTCATCCTCGGAGGATTGCTCTTTAGCACCTTCAAGATTCTGAACGAATACGAGCGCGGCGTCGTCTTCCGTCTCGGAAAATTCGCTGGCATCCGCGGGCCTGGCCTCATCATTCTGATTCCAGGCGTGGAGAAGATGGTCAAGGTTGATCTCCGTGTCGTCACCATGGACGTCCCGGGCCAGGACATCATCTCTAAAGACAACGTGACCCTCAAGGTCAACGGCGTCGTGTACTTCCGCGTTTCCGACCCCAGCCGCGCCATCGTGAGCGTCGAGAACTACTACCACGCGACGGCGCAGATCGCGCAGACGACTCTCCGGTCGGTGATCGGCCAGTACGAGCTCGACGAGATCCTCGCGCAGCGCGAGCGCATCAACAACCGCCTCCAGGAGATCCTCGACGAGCTCACCGAACCCTGGGGTATCAAGGTGACGAACGTGGAAGTGAAGGCCATCGACCTCCCCGTCGAAATGCAGCGGGCCATGGCCAAGCAGGCAGAGGCCGAGCGCGAGAAGCGCGCCAAGATTATTTCCGCCGAAGGCGAACTGCTGGCATCACAGAAGCTCTCCGAAGCCGCAGCGGTGCTCGGATCGCAGAAGGAAGGCATCACGCTGCGCTTCCTCGAGACCATGCGGGAGATCGCCGGAAACGGTGGCAACACGACGACTTTCTTCCCGATGCCGATGGATTTCTTGAGCAAGCTTCTAAAGTGACCTAGGCCTCGGCTCGGTTACCACTCTTGAGTGCCGAGCTGCTTGTGCTGCTTCTCGATCTTATCGGTGGCCTTCTTCTGGTGGCGCAGCTTCTCGTGCATCGACGGGCCCACGCTGGCCGGTCCGCGCGATGGCGCACGGTAGATCTCCCGGTCGTTTCGGACGTCTTCTTTGAGGGACTCTCGCAGGGCTTCGTTGAACTGGGGTGCCGTAGGCCGCGCCAGGGCCACCGAAGCCGCGAGGAGCACACTGGAAATGATGAGGATTTTCATAACGCCTCCTACCTTTTTATCGGATAGGAGGCGTCAAAACTTTAGACGCTTAGCGGACGACGCTTCGCTTATTTGAGTTCAGTTCTTTCTTGCGGATACGGATCGACTTGGGAGTGACTTCTACCCACTCGTCCTCGTCGATCCAGTCCAGCGCCCATTCTAGCGTGCGCTGTGGGATCGGCGGGAGGATGATGTTCTCGTCCTTCCCAGCTGTGCGAACACTCGAGAGGTGCTTCTCACGGCAGACGTTGATCACAAGGTCATTTGGCCGCGTGTGCTCGCCGACGACCATGCCCTCGTAGACCTCCTCCGTGGGCTTGATGAACTGGCGGCCCGAGGAGAGCAGGTTGAAGAGCGCGTAGGGTGTCGACTTGCCGGCGCGGTCGGAGATGAGGGCGCCGTTGGTGCGCGCGAGCATCTTGCCGACGTGCGGACGGTAGCCGATGAAGTACGAGCTCATGAGCCCCTGGCCTTTGGTGTCAGTGAGGAAGATCGAGCGGTAGCCGATCAGGCCCCGCGACGGAACTTCGAACTCCATGCGCGTGCGGCCATCGCCGTAGTTCATCATGTTGGTGAGCATGCCCTTGCGGAGCGCGAGCTTTTCGGTGATGACCCCGGTGGCGTCGTTCGGCACGTCGAGGACGGACTTCTCGAAGGGCTCGCAGAGCACGCCGTCGATCTCTTTCGTGATGACCTGAGGCCGGGCGATCATGAGTTCGTAGCCCTGGCGACGGATCTCTTCGAACACGACCGCGACCTGCAGCTCACCCCGGGCCTTGAGGATGAAGACCTTGGGGTCTTCGGTGGGCTCGAACTTCAAGGAGACGTTCTTGCGAACGGCGTCGAGCAGAAACTCTTCGAGACGACGGCTGGTGAGGTACTCCCCTTCACGGCCCGACATGGGTGAGGTGGAAACCGATACCTGAACCGAAACCGTCGGTGGCTCAACCTCAATGCGCGGAAGCGCCTCGGGCGTCGCCGGGTCACAGATGGTGTCGCCGATGTCGCCGCCTTCGAGGCCCGAGATGATCACGATCTCTCCGGCCTCCGCCGAGTCCACCGAAGCCATGCCGAGGCCATCGAAGATCTGCACACTGGTGATCTTGAAGGTCTTAGGCTTGGTGCCTTCTTTGCCGATCCAGTGGGCCTGCTTGTTGGCGAAGATGGTCCCGCGCTGGACGCGGCCGACCATGAGGGCGCCGAGGTAGTTCGAGTAGGAAAGGTTCGTGACGAGGAGCTGGAGCGGGCCCGCTTTGTCGAGCGTCGGCGTCGGGTAGTAGTCGCTGGTGAAGAAGTCCAGGAGAGGCTTCATGTCGCCCTCGCGGCGGTTCTTGTCCTGGGACGCGTAGCCGTTGCGGCCCGAGCCGTAGTAAAAGGGAATGTCGAGGTCCACGTCCTTGTCGATCTGCGCGACGATCTCGAGGAGCAGGTCTTCGACCTCACCGCGGACCTCGTCGATGCGCTCGTCCGGACGGTCTACCTTATTGATGAACACGCCGATCTTGATGTCGCGCTCGAGAGCCTTGGTGAGCACGAAGCGCGTCTGGGGAAGTGGCCCTTCGGAGGCATCCACCAACAAGAGAACACCGTCGACCATCATCAGCGAACGCTCGACCTCACCACCGAAATCGGCGTGCCCGGGCGTATCCAGCAGATTGATCTTGGTGTCGTTCCAACGGAATGCGCAGTTCTTCGCGCGGATGGTAATCCCGCGCTCTTTCTCCAACTCTCCGGAGTCCATCACGCGCTCGCTCACGTGTTCGTGGGCGGCGAAGAGGCCTGACTGTTTGAGGAGTTCGTCGACGAGAGTGGTCTTCCCGTGGTCGACGTGCGCCACCACGGCGATGTTCTTGAGTTTCATGCGTGTATGTCCCTTTTATTTAACTGGGGGACTATAGCTTATGGGCCCTCATGAGGCAAAAGCTTTTCCTGTGAGAGTATGGCCAGGGCAACTCTTACTCCGTCCACCGCGGCCGACGTGATTCCCCCAGCATAGCCCGCTCCCTCGCCGCAAGGGTAGAGCCCGAGGTGAGATGTGGATAAGTAGGTCTCACGGTCGCGCAGGATGGTGAGCGGTGACGAGGTCCGAGTTTCCGGCGCCATGAGAAGAGCGTCCTCTCGCGTGAAGCCCGGCAAGGCCTTCTCAAACTGGGCGAGGCCCGCCTTAAGATTTTCGATGATGAACGGAGGGAAAATCTCTCTCACGTCCGCCTTGAAGATTTGCGAGGGGCAGGACGTGGTGGGAAGTTTCTTGCTCTCCAGTCGATCGCTCAGCAGCTCGCGCAGAGTGAGCGCGGGAATCTCTCTGCCGGTGGCTTCCTTCTTGGACAGAGCGAAAGCGCGCTGCTCGATGCCGTGCTGGAAGCGCAGGCCCGCGAGCAAATCCTTGTCCGCTAGCCTCTCACTCTTGACGGTCACGACGAGCGCAGCGTTGGACCACGGAGAATTCCGCGCGTAGTTCGACATGCCGTTGACCACCAGGCCATCGGCCTCGGTGCCCGAGGAGAGCACGTAGCCGCCCGGGCACATGCAGAAGCTATAAACGCCGGTGTCGGTGGTGTGGTCGTGCCAGCTCAACCGGTAGCGCGCGGCGCCCAGCTCGGGGGCCTCGCACCACTGGCCATGCTGGATACGATCGATGTGCCGCCGTGAGTGTTCGATGCGCACGCCGACGGCGAAGTCCTTCGCCTTCATGGCGACGTCACTCTCCAGCAAGTGGCGGTACATTTCCTGCGCCGAATGGCCGCTCGCAAGCACCACGTGGTCGCTGTAAAGCTTCTCGCCGCTGGCGAGCTCGACGCCGACGACTCGCTTCCCCTCGTAAAGCAGACGCTCTACCCGAGCATTGGTGCGCACCTCGGAGCCCGCCGCGACGAGGGCCCGGCTCAGCTGGGCGATGATGGCGCGGATTTTGTTCGACCCAAGATGCGGGTTTGAAATATACGCAACTTCCTCCGGGGCGCCGAGCTTCACCAGCGCGCTCATCACGTAACTGATGTGGCGCGACTTCACCCGCGTGATGAGTTTGCCGTCGCTGTAGAGGCCTGCGCCGCCTTCGCCGTAGCAGACGTTGGTGTCGGGATCGAGCACGCCCTGGCGCCAGAACTTGGCGATCTTGAGCATGCGCCGCTCGCTCGGCTCGCCTCGCTCCAGCACGATGCTCGGCACCCCGTGCTCCGCCAGACGGAGTGCACAGAAGAGGCCCGCTGGGCCGGCGCCGATGATAAGGGGCTTTGACCGCAAAGGAGCAAAGCGCGGGAAAGCCGCGTCGGGGACGCCATGGAGTTCGGGGAGAATCTCGACCGTGTAGTGGTAGCTCGGCTTCCTGCCCCGCGGTGCCCCCCGGGCGTCGAGGCTCTGGGAGATCACCCGGAAGCGCGCCCTCTCGCCGACCTGCGCGCGCACGTGCGCCGCGACGTCGGCATCGAAAGGCAGAGAGAAACTCAGGGTCTGAGACATGTGCCCCTTTATGGCCCTCTTCCCTGAATCCGTCTATACTGACCTGCACACGGGAGCGCAGGTATGAAAATTGGATTGCTGGTCATCGGCAACGAACTCCTCCAGGGCAAGATCTCCGACCTCAACACACCCTGGCTGGCCCGATGGCTCGCCGAACGCGGTTCGCTGCTCGAAACCTCGCTCATCGTCGGCGACGGCCTCGAGGAGATCCGGCAGGCGCTGAGCTTCTTGCGCAGT
>DAIPJL010000229.1:0-3644 GCA_036770305.1 Bacteriovoracaceae bacterium
GATCCCGGTGGTGAAGGACATGGGCGGCCGCACGCTCTTCCTCTTCTCGGCCCGCGTGCGCTTCGAGCTGGCCGTCGATCTGCTCCTGCGCGAGTTCGAAGGCCGCCTCCCGGTGTTCGTGCAGGGGATGGGCAAGAACGTCGTCGAGGAGTTCAAGAAAGCTCCCGCCGGGATTCTCATCGGCATGGAGAGCTTTGGCGAAGGCATCGACGTGCCCGGCGAGCAGCTGCAGTTGATCGTCATCGACAAGATCCCCGACGTGCGCCGCGAGCTGGTCATCGACCGGCGCCGCGAATGGTACGATAGTAGTTTCGGGAACGAGTTCCAGGACTACTTCCTCGCCAACCGCGCGCGCTCGTTGCACCAGAAGTGCGGCCGTCTGCTCCGTCGCGAGGACGACTTCGGCGCCGTCATCATCGCCGACCAGCGCATCAAGAAGTGGAAGGGCAACACCCTCAAGCAGTTCGCCAAACTCATGGAGCCCTACCGCGTGGAAGTCACGGGCCTCAAGGAAGCGAGCGCCGCCGTGCGCGCCTTCCTGGCTCCGTCCTCCTAGTCGTTGGACAGGAAGCGCCGGTAGGCGTTCTTGAGGTAGGCCTTGGAGATGATGTCGAAGAGCGAATCGTCCGGGTGCTCTTCCGTTGTCTTCTTGTCGATGTGTCGCAGGATGTGGGCACGGTCGCCGGCCGACAGGTCATCCGGGGAGTCCTCGGCCGTCGGAAGGGGAGCGCTCTCCGCTCTGCCTGTGGCGCTGGCGACCGCAGAAGGCTGCGGCGCTTGCGCGGCAGCCGCCGAGGCCGGCGCGCTCGTCGCGAGGGCACTAGGCGCGTCGGTCTGCGTGCTCAGGCGCCTGAGCTCGGCCTCGAACTTGGCGTCCCCGGAGGCGAGCGTCGAGCGGTGCTTCTTCGCCGCGATCTTCCGGGCCAGCCGGTCGTGGTCGTTCTTCTGGATCTTCGCGAGGTCGGCGTTGATGCCGGCGAGCCGGACGTAGAGCTGTTGGATCTCCGTGCCGCGAGACTCCCCGCGGGACTTCAGCTCCATGATGGCGTTGAAGGTCTCGTAGGAGTCCTTGAGCAGCCGCTCTTCCTCGCCGCTGAAGATGCGCTGTTTCTTCGCGTTCGGCGAGTGGAAGAAGTCTTTGTCGTACTTGGCCTGCTTCCCGGTGGCGCAGGTCTTGGTCTTGAGGCACACGCAGGCGTTGTCGATCACCAGGCGCTCTTTGCTGCGCACGAGACAGCCGGTCGCCGCCGCGGCTGCGCCGGCGAAGTGGGCGAGGAGAATCAGCGCGAGGAGGCGCAGGCTCAAGAGCTTATTCGCAGCGGCATTTCCAAGTGTATCCATCATGCTCTTTCGTCAGTCCTTCGTAGGGACAGGAGGTGTGGCTCAGGCCCACGTAGGGCCCGATGACCGCAGCGGACCAGCGGCACTGGTTCTGCGCCGTGGTGGTCGCGGCCTTACACGATTGTACGTTATTCCGGTCGACGACACATTCCATTTCTTTCAGGATCGCGCTCGGACTGATGCGCGACGGATACCCGTCCGAAAGTCTCTGCTTCAGCGGCGCGGTGCTGAAGGCCTTGACGTACTCGAGGAGGGGTCGGGCTTCGAGTGGGATGCTGTTCTTGTTCTGCTCGTAGACGTCGACGAAGAGGTGGTGCATCGTCGCGAGGTTGCAGAGCGCGGAGTCGATCATAAGTTTCGTCTTGTTGATGAGCTCGGCGTTTTGAGCGATCTGGTCGTTGAAGGCTTCCACGCGGCTCTCGGGAGTCTTCATCTTCTCCAGCCGGTCGAGCATCTTGTCGGAGGAGTTGTTCGTGAAGTCGGCCACCGCGAGCGCGATCGTCGTCAGGTTTTCGATGCCGCCGGACATCGCCGAGAGCTCGGTCAGTACTTCGCTCGACGAGTCGCGGTAGGTCTCCGGCTTCGGCTTGAAGAACGCGTAGTCACCGTAGTCCGCTCGGGGGTCCGCCGCGTAGGGCGTGCGCGTCTTGTCGATCTCGACGTCGCTGAGGTCCTTGTTGGTGTTAAATCCGTGCGCCAGGCGGATGAAGAAGTTCGCGGCGTTGTCCGACATGGCGTCGTTGCTGTTGAGGAAGGAGACCGCGTCGTCGGCCTTGATGCCGAGGAACTTCTCCGCGACGTCGGGGATGTTCACCAGCGTGTAGTCCGAGCCGTTCACGCGGAAGCTCGCGCTGGCGCCGTCGGAGTCGCCGCGGATCGTCCCGGTCAGGAGCGCCAGCACGGAGTTGGTCTCCACGCCCATCTTGTCGACGAGCAACACGACCAGCACTTTGACGGCCTTCTTGAGTTCCTTCTCTGCCTTGCGCAGCTCGGCCTTGGCGCCGTCGAGTTCCTTCGTCGCACTCGCCACGGCCGCGTCGCGGGCGGAGCAGTCCTCGGGGCCATCCTCTTCCGCCGGGGGCGCACAGGGCGTCGCCTGGGCCTTGGAGAGTGCCTCCTGGGCCTTCTCCACCGCCGCGGCAGCTTTCTCCTGCGCCTTCTTCGCCTTGTCGAGCTGGTCGATGGCGGTCTTGAGCTCCTTGTTCAAGGCCTTCATCTTCTGCTGCTCTTCTTTGATGTTGGCCTCGCGCTTCTTGCTCTCGGCGACGGCCTGGTTCTTCGTCGCTTTGAGCTCGGTGTCGCGCTGGTAGTAGGTGTCGAGTTCGGTGAACATCACCACGACCCGGTTCAGCAGGTCGCGGATGGTGCAGATGTACGAGTCGAGCTGCTGGTCGATGGCGAGCTTCGCCGCGGGCGTGCCGAGGATGAGGTCGCAGGTCTTTGCGAGCTTGGCGTTGTTCTTCGTCGCTTCGAGCTCGTTCGACACGAGGTTCGCCGCGGTGAAGGCTTCGGCGGTTTCGAACATGCCGACCGACTGGCTCATGGAGGGTTGGCCGACGCTCTGAACGGCGTCCGGGCGCTCGAGGATTCCGGCCGAGTAGCCGAGGATCGAGAGGCGGGCCGCTCCGGAAGAGGCGGCGAGGTACTCGATCAGCTCCTTGTTCGTGCCGCAGGCCGTTCCGGTGGTGGTCGCCGAAAGCTGCAGCGGGAGCGCGAGAGCGAAAGACCAAGTCAGGTGTTTGAGACGCAACATAAAGAACACTCGCTTTTAATTAGTCTTTGGTGCCGGAGGATTTTTTACTTTCCATGACCCGTGCGCGGCAGCGCTTCGCCTCGGCGGAGGAGGGCGCGCGCGCGCATTCTTTGAGTTGGGCGGTGAAACGTAGCACGCGCTCGGAGGCCCGGGCGTTCTTCACCGCGAGTTCCTTGTCGATGGCCTCTTGGCCCTGGGAGACCCCGGAGTAGTCCGGCTCACTGAGGAGCCCTTTCTCAAGCTGGGGGGCATCTACTTTTAGGTCAGTGGTGTACTTCGTGGCGCTCTCGTCCGCCGCCGGCTTCTGGGTCTGGGCCTTGAGCTGCAGAGTCGTGCAGAAGACCAAAGTAAAGATAAGGAGCTTCATGGAAAACCCTTTGAATTGTCTGAACTCAGTTTAAGGCAGTCGAGAGAATTGAGGGTAAAAAATCCTCTAAGGGATTGAAACAAAAGGAAACTTGTCAGGAAAAACTGCCTTGGAATTCAGGCACCTTCAGAACTGCCCCCTTTGACTGGTGTTGAGGGAATCAATTCGCCTGTAAGGCCCGAG
>DAIPJL010000029.1:0-23509 GCA_036770305.1 Bacteriovoracaceae bacterium
ATTAAGTCCCGCCAGACCCCCTCCGAGGTGGTCAAGAGCGCGGGCCAGGGGGAATGTCAGGGGTTCGAGGCCAAGCCCTCAGCGGCTTCGAAAGAAGACAGTGCCACACGGGTCTCACTGAAGTAGCCGTCCAGCGCCTGCTCGATCATCGCACCCCCAAGGCACACCTCGCCTTGGTAGAAGACGATCGACTGGCGCGGGGTGATGGCGCGCTGGAACTCGTCGAAGTGCACCACCAGTTTGCCCTGGTGGTCGCAGGTCACCAAGCAGTCCTGGTCGGCCTGGCGGTAGCGGATCTTGGCGCGACAGCGCAGCGGGAACTCGACCGGCGTGAGCCAGTGCGCCTCGGTGGCGCAGAGCGCGGGCGCCAGGAGCGCCGGATGGTCCTCCCCCTGCACCAGCACCACCCGGTTGCTGGCGAGGTCCTTGTGAGCGACGAACCACGGCTCACCGGGGCCGCCGATGCCCAGGCCCTTGCGCTGGCCCAGGGTGTAGAAGCAGATGCCGTCGTGCTGGCCCAGCACCCGGCCCGCGAGGTCGACGAAGTCTCCGCGCTGCGCTTCGAGGTAGGTGCCGAGGAACTCTTTGAAGTCGCGCTCGCCGATGAAGCAGACGCCGGTGGAGTCTTTCTTCTGGGCGGTGGCGAGGTGGAAGCGCGCGGCGAGCTCGCGCACGGTGGTCTTCGGCAGGTGGCCCACCGGGAAGAGCACCCGCGGGAGCACCTCGGGGGCGATGGCGTAGAGAAAGTAGCTCTGGTCTTTCATCGGGTCGACGCCCTTCAAAAGTTTCCCCTGCTCCGCGCGGCAGTAGTGACCGGTGGCGACGAAGTCAGCGCCCAGCGTCCAGGCGTAGTCGGAGAAGACCTTGAACTTGATCTCCCGGTTGCACAGGATGTCGGGGTTGGGCGTGTGGCCCTGCCGGTACTCGCTCAGGAAGTGCTCGAAGACGCCGCGGCGGTACTCCTCGGCGAAGTTCACGCTGTAGACCGGAATGTCGAGGGCACCGGCCACGCGGCGCACGTCGCGCCAGTCGGCTTCGGCCGTGCAGTGCTCGGAGTCGTCTTCCCAGTTCTTCATGAAGACGCCGACGGTGCGGTACCCGAGAGTTTTCACTAAGAGCGCGCACACCGAGGAGTCCACCCCACCGGACATGCCTACCACCACGGTCTGCGAGGCGCGCAGCGCTTTCGCCGCGTCGCTGGTGTCGAAGCCGAGCTCGGAGAGGAGGGTGTCCGTGTCCATGGCAGGAAATATGCTCCCCGAGGCCATGGCCGTCAACGTCCCGTCCCGTCGGAGACGGGCAAGTGCTTAGAAATTGAAATCTTTATCCAGCGCCACCAGGCCCTGGCGCGAGAGATCCTCGTCCTCGGACTCCACCATCACCACGTTCGCCGGCCACTCCCTCGCGAGCTCGGTGACGACTCCGGTGACCAGCACTTTGGCGTTTTTTCCGCGGCGGCGAAACACCACAAGGTCACTGCCGATGGGGAAGACGCCCTCGCCTTCGGAGAGTCGCACGAGCGCGCCACCGAGGGTCCGCGGGGTCACGTAGACTTCCCGGTCGTCGAGGCCGCTGCCTTGGTGGAGGTAGCCCTTCAAGGGTGAAGAAAGGTCTACCCCTTCGCTCCACTGACAGTGCGAGATCAGCAGCGCCTGGTCGCGCTGAGCATCCGGATGCCTGAGCTCCACCACTTTGCGCTGGGGATCGTAGCCGGCGACGATGCGCGCCTTCTCGGGCCGAGGGTCTTTGGTCGGAAAGAGCGCGCCGAAGTCGAGGTCCACCACTCCTTCGTGCTTGGCCTCGAGGGAATCTTCGAAGTGCACCTCGACGTCGGGCGAAAAGAGCGCTGGGGTGTTGAGCCGCAGCCAGTGTTTCGTGCTCTCGTTGAGCGGCAGGCACTGGCCGAAGAGCAGCTCGCGCTGGGGCGGCCGCAGTTCGAAGTTCTCGGCGATCTTGACCACCTCTTTGCGCGTGAGTTCGGAGAGCGGCAGCTCGAGGACCTGCAGGAGTTCCTGCGGCAGCTGCGACAGAAGCCCTGACTGGTCGGCTTCGAGGTCGTTGGACGAGTGGATCGCCACGGCGTTCTGGGGCCCCGATCGAACGAGCTTCGCGAAGTGGCCCGTGGCGAGGCTCGCGCACTTGAGCTCACGCATGTGGCGCCACAGCGCCTGGAGGCGAAAGCTGTGGCAGTTCTGACAGTGGCGCGGGCGCTTAAGCTCGATGCGGGCCGCGTGCCAGGGCTCGAGGACAGCGTCCTGGAACTCCTCCCGCGGCCGCAGCACGGCGAGGGGGATCTGCAGATGGTCACAGAACTTTTTTATGAGCTTCAGACGAGACTCGGACTGGTGACAGGCGAAGAGCCCGTCGCCCTGCTCCTGGAAGCCCTCCGGGGTCCCCGCCACCACCGCGGCGTAGATCTGGCGCTTTTGGATCTTGAGCAAATAGGCGGCGACGAGGGAATCGAGTCCCCCAGAAAGACCGATCAGAACTGGCCGGTGTTCACTCAACTAGCGCTCCTTGCGTCCTCCCGGCGGGAGGATTTTTCCCATTATCCGCCAACTCCCTACCCCCGCCAAGGAGAACTAAGGCCCGCAGCACTTTCCCCCGAAAACTCCAGGGTATGATGGACTACTCCCACAAAGGCCTCGCGCGCTGGCAGAGCTCTCAGGAGGGCAATGCCCTCAAGCAGATTCTCGCATGGCTCAAGGCCCAGGGCCTAAGGCCTCGCTTCGGACACGCGGACCCGCAGACCACTCTCCTGCCGCAGCTCAGCGTCCTGGACAACCTGCTCCTCGCGCTGGAAGAGGGAGAGGTCGCAGGCCTCGAGGGAGAAAAGACCGCCGTGCTGCATGCGCACCTCGAGGCGCAGGGCCTTTCGGGACTCATGGCGTGGATCCCCGACTGGAGCCGCCGCGCCCGCGACCTAGGCCCCGGGGAGCAGTGTCTCGCGGCGATCTGCCACGCCCTCCTGCGCAGCACTCCACTGACCGTGATCGAACTAGGCCACTCAGCGCTCGAAGCGCTCCTGACGGCGCAGCTCAAGCAGGTGCTGCAGGCGAAGGCGAAAGAGCGCCACGTGCTCCTCGTGCTCTCCTCCCCCCGGGGCTGGGAAGAGGTCGAAGTCCTGAGCACTCACCGCGAGCGCGTCGCGCGCGTCTCGTAGCGCACGCTACAGTTCATCTTGATGGCGGTGGTGGTGAAGGTGTTCATCGGCTTCACGCGGATGGCGAGCCTCCAGGCACCGATGGCGAACTCCACCGAAGCACTGTCGGTGGCCGGCAGCCGCTGCCACTGAGAGAGCTGCGCGAGGCCCTGCCGGTAGCTCGTGACGCGCACGTCGAGATCGTCTCTGGCGGGGTACTCGTGGAAGCAGATCAGCTGCACCTGCTGCGGGGCCAGCCCGGCGAGGAGCGCCAGTGCCTGCGTGAAGCGGCCCGCGTCTTCCGCCGCCAGCGTCGCGAGCGAGTCGTCCAGCGCGCGCGCCAGGCGTGCGTAGTAGGCGTGCAGCAGCTCGCGTGCCTCGGGCCTCAGCTCTCCGGGAAGCTCCGTCAGGCCACGCTCGCGCCAGGGGCCCCAGTCGGGCGCCTCCTCCGGGAGGTCTTCCAGCGCGAAGAGCTCCCGGCGCACCAGCGCATGCTCGCGCTCGACGGCCGCGCTGAAGCGCTCTTGCTCGCGGGCCGCGCTCGCGTGCGTGAAGTACTGGCCGAAGAAACTCTTGACCCCACCCGACTTGGTGTTCACCGCCGCGCGCGCCTTATTGAGTTTGAGGCTGAGCCGCGTGTCCCCGGCACCACCCTTCAGAAGGACGTCGCAGGACCCGAGCTCTTGTCCTTGTGCCGTGGTGCTCAGCTGGCCGGTGAGGCGAACCTGCTCGATGGGCAGGACCGCGCTCGAGCGAAAGGCCTCGGCCGCCTGCCGGGCCCAGCGCGGCAGCAGGAGCGCGAGGCCAGCGTCGGCCTCTCGCAGGAGACGCTCCTGCTGTTCGAGCACCTGCTGGTAGTGATCCGGGATCGAGGTGAGGAAGTCTCCTAGCGCCCCGGCCGCGCCCGCGAGCTCCTGGGCGACGAGGTACTCGAAGAGCGAGCCCTTGACTTCGTTGAGCAGCGCCTGGCGGAACTTCTCCTCGCGGCCGCTCACTTCGCCCAATAGGCCTCCTCGAGGCTGTCCTCGCGCTCCGGCAGCCCCTTCGCTAGGCGCGGCGAGTTCTGCGAGAGCACTTCGAAGCTCACGCGGTTGGCGTACTTCGAGATCTGCCCGAGCGACGAGTAGGTCAGGTAGCTGGCGTCGTGCTTCGGGGAGTTCGGCACCATCTGCCGATGGTAGAGGTTGGCGGCGATGTCGTGGAGCACGGCCGCCAGCGCGGCGTCGCCGGCGCCGTTGGTGTTCTTGATCACCAAGGGGCCGCCCATGAAGGGGTTGATGTGGGTGAAGATCTTCAGCGGATTTTTGCACAGCCGCCGGTGCATGGCGCGCGAGTACTCCCACTTGTTGTACTCCGGGATCGACTTCGAGTGCAGCGGATCCTTCGTGTGGCGCAGCTTATCTTCGTCGCACCAGCCGGCCAGGTACAGCCCCTTGGCGCCCACCGTGAGCAGCACCAGGTCGACGTCCTCCAGCACTTGCTCGGCGGAGAGCAGCGGGTCCTCGATGCCGTTGAGGGCGATGGCCTCGGAGCGGTTCATGGCGAGCACGTTGACGTAGTCGCGGATGAACGGGCGCAGCAGCGCGTGCTGTTCGGTGACCAGGCCCGAGGAGCCCAGCGAGAGCACCACCGGCACTCCGGCCTCGCGCGCCACCTGCGCGGCGTGCAGCGTGGCCTGGTAGATCGGCGCGCTGGGGTCGCGGAAGACGTAGGCCGAGAGCAGCAGCGCGGCCGCGCCCTGGACGACGTCCACCGGAATGCTCTGAGGCGTGAGCGAGTTCATGCAGCCCTTGGAGATGGCGAAGGTGCGTTCGGCGTCGGGCGTGACGAAGGTCAGCGCGCGGCCCATCGGCCGGTCGGCGGGCTGCAGGTACGAGAGGTTCACCTTCGAGCTGGTGTTGCAGATGTACTTGAAGGCGTAGTCACCCACCTGGATCTGGCGGTTGATCGCTCCCAGCGCCACCGAGGGGGAGTCGGAGAGCACGGAAAAGTTGTGGAGCGTGTTGCCGACGGCGCCGCCGGGGTACTCGCCCTTGATGAGGCCCTTGTCGCGCGCCTCGCCGTAGATCTCCTCGGCGAGGGTGTCGTCGATCACCACCGACTGGCCCTTGGCGAGGCCATGGGCCGCCAGGAACTCGTCGTCGACGGGGATCTCGATGTCCACCAGCAGCTGGTCGATGCCGACGACGTAGACGTTCCCGCGGCGCTGGAGCTCTTCGTCGAAGGACTCGCGCAGGCGCTCGGTGACGGGGAAGTAGTGCTTGGTCTTGCGGCGGCCCGGGAACTTCATAGGTTGACTCGCTTGGAAGTGGGCCCATTCTAGCAGAGGCGATGGCGCCTGTGCTAGACTGGCCTTGGAATCCGGAGTAAAATAACGCATGTTCCAATCGGACGCCCCGAGCAAATCTCCCCTCTTCACCTACCACCCGCCGCTCACCGACCAGGCGCGCGCGCTGGTGTCGATCCCCCACTCCGGCGAGGACGTGCCGGCCGAGTTCTGGCCCCTGCTCTCGGCGGACCTCGCGACGATGCGCGAGGACGTGGACTTCAAGGTCGACGCGCTGGTGGACATCGAGGCCCTGCAGCGGGCCGGCGTCGGTGTGCTGGTGGCCCACGTGCATCGCGTCTGCGTGGACCTCAACCGGGACGAGAAGAACTGCATCCTCTTCTGGATGCAGAACACCCAGGGCGTGACCCAGGTCAAGGAGCGCCCCGCGGCCGGCTACGAGCAGGAGCTGGTGGACCGCTACCACCGGCCCTTCTTCGAGGTCTACACCTCTCTCTTGCGTGACCTCGAGCGCCGGACCCCGGGCCCGGTGCCGGTGGTGGACCTGCACTCGATGCCCTCGCGGCCCACGGCCTACCACATGAAGCAGAACCCGCACCAGCAGCAGACGCGCGCCGAGTTCTGCATCTCCGACCAGCACGGCAAGACCTGCGACCCGGCCTTCATCGCTCGCTTCGGCGAGCTGCTGCGGGCGCAGCGCTACAGCGTGGCGGTGAACGACCCCTACGTCGGCGGCTTCGTGACCACCTTCGTGAACCGCTTCCGCACCAACAACATCCAGATCGAGATTAACCGCGCGGTGTACATGGACGAGCGCAGGAAAGCACTCGTGCCGGAGCTGGTCGCCCGCTTGAAACCTGCGCTCACCGAGGTGCTCATCGCGGGCCTCACGGGCCACGCGTGCTAGTGCACGATGAGCTTCGACTTCGGCTTCGTCTTGTCCGCCCCCTTCTCCTGACGGGCCCGTTGCAGATTATCCTCTAGCTGCTGCGCCTTGCTCGGAGCAGGTGCGCTCACTCGGTCCCTGGGCCGCTCGAGGAGCTTCTCCCGATTTTGGATCTCTTCCAGCTCGATGAGGCGCTGGAGGCGCACGTCGTCGCTGTCGGACTCGAGGCCCACCGCCCGGGTGGTGAAGGTGCGCTTGTAGTGCGCCAGGCCGAAGCGGTAGAGGGCCTTGAGGTGCGGCACGTTCTTCGGGTTGCGCTCGAGGAAGTAGATCATCTCCTTGAGGAGCTCCTGGTCATCGAAGGTCTGTGACCACGCGGAGAGGAGGTAGAGCATGCCCTCCTGGTCGATCTGGCGGTTGAAGCTCAGCTGCTTGAACTCGCGGTAGACGATGGCCGCCAGCGCGGGGTCGGCCACGCGGAAGGCGATGGAGCCGAGGAAGCGGCCGCGCAGCTCCTGGGAGTCGACGCTCTCGCGCTCGGTGACGATGACGTAGGAGAGCACCATGCCCTGTTCGTTCTGCAGCACCACCTCCGTGCGGTAGTCCTTGTTCTGCGAGGGCAACTCGAAGAAGCCCTTGCCCTGCTTGAGCGCACCGAAGCCCTCGATCCCCGGGGGGAAGAAGACGCCGCGCAGGTGCAGCAGGTAGAGGTTGTAGACCATCTCCTGCCAGCTCTCCGGCTTCGTGCGCAGGTCACGAGCGAAGAGGTCCTGCCAGATGGTGGCCGTGTCCCGCGAAAGGATCACTCGTCGCACCAGCGGCAGACGAAAAAGCTTCTGCGCCTCGAGCTCCTCGCTCCAGGTGCCGCTCTTCATGAGGTAGAGGCGCGCGATGTCGCGGCCCGAGGGGCCCTGGAAGAGTAGGCCGAGGGTTGGCCGCACTTCCGCCGGCCGCTCGATGAGAGGAATGGTGCGAAACATCGGGTGGCCGGTGGGCAGCGCCACGACCACGTCGCGCAGCTGGAACTGGCGCCACAGGCCCTGGGCCTCGGCCGGCAGCGGGGGCTCGGGGGGCGCCTCACTGGGAGCGAGCAGCTTCTCCGAAAAGCGCGGCGCTTGGTAGAGGTCGAAGATGGCCTCGCCCGCCAGCCCTTTCGCGTAGCTGTAGTAGGGGTAGCGCTCGACGAGCAGCTTCCCGCCCACCGCGAGGCACGCACCGATCCCGATCATCACCAGTAGGCCTTTCATGTCCGCGGGCTCCTAAGTGGCCAATTTCTCTTACTAGTTTACGGGAAAAGGGCAAAAGCCTCAATTTTTCAATGAAGCGTCCGAAAAGCTCACTAGATTTGTTGAGTTCTCAACCGAGTAGGACCTATGAGAAAAATTATTTTTCCCCTCGTGCTCACCGTCCTGGCCGCTGCCTGCGATGCTCCTCAGCGCATCCGCAACCCCGGCGGCAGCTTCAGCGACGGGGTCAATAGCTCCAACGGCTCCGGCGTCGGCTTCGACAACGGCGGCACCAGCGCCGGGAACTCCGGGACGACCACGGGCAGCAGCACCGGAACGACTGCCGGGAGCACCACCGGAACGACGACGGGGTCGGGCACGAGCATCAGCTGTGTCTCGAACGTCACCGGCTTCCACGCGGGCCTCGGCAACGTCGGCGTGTGCCAGGACAGCGCCAACGAAGTGCGCTTCCAGCTCACCTTCTCCACCACCGATCAGTCCGACGGGACGTGCATCGTCCCGATGTTCCGCGACTCGAGCGGCAAGTCCACCTACCTCGGTAACGCCCAGTGCACCAAGCACAACCAGAACCAGGTCATCGTGGGCACCGTCTCGAAGAACCGCACGGGCCACGCCGGCTACCAGATCAACAGCGTGATGATCCTCAAGTACTCCAGCACCAACGCCTTCTTCCAGTGCATGAACGCCTATGGCGTGGCCTACAACTCGTGCATGCAAAGCTACGGCGGGAACCCCTTCTACCAGAACTACTGCGATGGCCAGGGGAACACGTACATGAACAATCTCTGCAACACCTTCCGCTCGAACCACCCCTACGCGCAGGTCACCACGCGCTAGTGGAGCGCGCGCTTCGTGATCGCCTCGCCGCGCAGCCAGCTACGTAGCCAGGCGGTGTGGCGCGTGGGGAGCACGAGGATCGGAACCATCACGTGGTCGCCCTCGCGGCCTTCCACCGGGGCGCTGTAGCAGACGACAAAGAGCCAGAGGGACTCTTCCTCGAAGTGCTTGATCATGATGTGGACCGCGTGGCCATCCCAGCGCTGCGCCCAGCTCTCGTCGGCCGCCTTGAGCACGTCCTCGACGTTGTCCGCGTAGAGGCCGAAATCTTCGAAGGGCACGTCGTCATCGCGCCGGTGCTGGATGACCCACGCCAGGAGCTCACTTTTTTTCTGACCGATCCACTCGACTGTGTCTTCGGGGAGGTAAAATTCGTCTGCCATGCCTGTCCTCGCACTTCTAGGTGCTTAGATGCTAGCACGATTGGGCAAATCTTCCCCGCTGGGAACGAAGTGCCTGGCAGGGCATGATGGTAGAACGGACGGCGACAGGACGTTGCCGGCCTCAGACTCTTTCCACAGGATGTGACATGGCCCAGACCCAACCCCAGCCCGCTCAGCGTAACCAACTCGGAGAGCTCATCACGCTCGCCTCCCAGGGCCACCTGCCGCTCTTCCACCAGCAGTGGATCCGCGAGTCCCTGAGCGAGAACCGCCGCTTGAGCTTCGCGCGCGCCTCGCGCATCGTCGAAGAGGGCCTCAAGCGCCTCGAGCGCCACCAGACCTACGACCGTAAGCAAACCGCGCTCGCGGCCTTCTCGGCCAGCGAACGCCAGGAGTTCATCCAGTCCTTCTTCAAGATCGTCGAGTACAAGACGCTGGATCAGCTCAAGGAGCTCCACTAGCCTATGTTCCTCCTCGCCCTCGTCCTGAGCGTCGGCGCCCACGCCGAGTACCGCGCGTACCAGTACCTGGTACGGCCGAAGGCCAGTGCCACCCAGTCGGAGGCGCGCGTCGTGCGCTCGTCGCATCCGCCGGTGAGCTTCCTCGCCTACCACGGCGGCGCGCTGGCGGTGGACGTGACGCTGCTGCGCACGTGGATGTGTCCGGGGCACACCGGTAAACGCGACACGTGTCCTTCACCGGCGGAGCGCCCATGACCGATTCGGTGCGCGACTTCTCCCAGACCCACGGCCGCAGCCTGCAGAACCTGCAGGCCAAGCAGAAGCGGGAGATGGAGCACCTCGCGAAGCGCCACGAGCTGAACGTCGCGGAGGCGAAGGAGATCCACCAGCGAGACCTCGCCGACCTCCGCCAGAGCAACCTCCACGAGGTCGCGCAAGAAGTGCACAAAAAAGAGCAGGTGCTCGGGGCCCTGCGCGAATCCATGGAGAAGACCCGCGAGCTCAGCGAAGCGGAGTCTCGGCGCATCCAGGCGCTCGGGGCCCAGCAGCGCGCGCAGAAGATCGCCGCCAGCGAGGTCGAGCTGCAGCAGCTCACCGACCGCTTCCAGGAGCGCATGACGGACGTCACTCAGAAAAACAACACGACGATCCGCGACCAGTTCGAAGCGGGCCGGATGGCGCTCCACCAGCAGTCCGAAGACCACCGCGTGGCGAGCACGCAGCAGAACCAGGAGTGGACCCACAAGATCCAGCAGCAGCGGGACCAGTTCACGCACCAGCACCGCAGCGAATCGGAGAAGTTCGAGGCGCTCAACAACCGGCGGCAGGTGGAGCAGAAGAAGATCCTCTCCCACCAGCACCAGCAGCACGAGCAGCGCCTCAACGACATGAACAACAAGCACGTCGCTCTGAACGAACGCATCACCGGCGAACACCAGCGCTCGCTGCACGACAAGGAGCGCTTCTTCGAGACCAAGTACCAGGCCCAGCTCGAGCAGCACCTGAAGAGCGAAAAGCTCCAGGAGGAGCTCGCCGCAAAGGGCCTTTCCAAATCAAAAGACGACTACGCCCAGCGCACGAAGTTCTTCGCCGATCGCAAAGACGACCCCTTCTTCCGCTTCACGGAGCTCAAGGTGGAAGTCCGAGACCACCCCCAGCACTACGAGATCCGCGTGCCCGTCCCGGAGTACGCCAAGGAGGAGCTGATGCTTACTGCCAAGGCGAAGGAGCTGGTGGTGACCATCAACCGGCGCTTCGAAGACGAGCGCACCAGCGAGACCGGCGGCGTGGCCAAGGTGAACAAGGTCGAGTCGCTGGTCAAGCGCATGAGCGTCGACCAGGTGATGAACCCTCGCAAGCTTACCAAGACCTGGCAGGACGGCGTGGCGATCTTCACCGTCGCGAAGGCCTGATCACTGGCCCATCGAGAAGTCTTTGAAGGTGCTCGCGGCGATCTCGGTGATCTCTTCGTTGACCTCGCGCACCTCCGCGCGCTCGGGCCCCTTGGTGGCGAAGCGGTGGATCGACTTGAGCGCCTCGATGGGCCCTTGAGCGATTAGCTCCACTGATCCGTCGGGGAGGTTCGTCACGTGGCCCGTCACCGGCTGAGGCAGCGAGCGCACGAACTCGAGGACACTGTAGCGGAAGCCCACCTTCTGAACCTTCCCGCGGATGATCAGTCGTAGCTGCAGCACCGGAACCTCCTCTGAAGCCTGAGAGCATCCATCATGGCGTAAATTTTCGTGCCCCGCAAGGCACAACACTTCGCACCACGCCCTCCCTCGCGCTAGAATGAGCTATGCGCCGTCCCCAGCTGGTTCACTTCACCGCCATCTCCACCACGGATCACCTCTCGATCCGGGCCTCGCTCTCGCTCTCGAGCCAGGCGCGCCACCAGTTCTGGCAGAACCCGCTCCCGGGCCTCGCGCCCATCCGGCCCATCGAGAGCCTGGGCCTGCTCTCTTCGCGGCGCTTTCGTCTGCGCATCATCGGCATGGACCAGCACGGCGTCGAGCGCCTCAACCGCGAGTACGACTCCGACTCCTTCGGCGACTTCAACCTGCGCCTGCCCCATCCGGCCGAGGGCCCGGTGGCGCGCCTCTTGGTCTTCGAGACGCGCTCGCGGCCAGGCCTCGACCTCTTGATCGGCTCCTTCATCCCGCTCAACGTGCGCGAGGAGAGCCGCATCCTCATCACCGACTTCGACAAGACGCTAGTGGACACGCGCTACCACTCGCCGCGCGAGCTCTACCTCTCGCTGCGCAAGCCGCTGGGCTACTTCCCGCCGGTGCCGGCCTCCATCGACCTGGTGAAAAACTACGTCGGCGAGGGCTTCCACCCCTTCGTCGTCTCGGCGTCGCCGCACTTCTACGAGAACGCCCTGCGCGACTGGCTCTACCGCAACCAGCTCTTCACCTCCAACATCTACCTCAAGGACTACCGCCGCGTCTTCGCGCTCTTCGAAGGAGAACTCGCGCCGAAGGACCTTAAGACCCAGGGCTTCTACAAGCTCAACCACCTGGTGAACATCCTGCTGATGACCGGCGTTCCGAAGGAGCTCGTGCTCGTCGGCGACGGCTTCGAGAGCGACACCATCATCTACCTGACGCTGGCGAGCGTGCTGGCCGCGCGCCAGGACCCCTGGGTGGTGTGGAACGCGCTGAAACAGGACGAGGGCTTCCGGCTCAACAACCGCCAGCACTTCCGGTTCCTGTCGAAGTTCTACCAGCTCAAAAACCTCCGCGACATCAGCGGCGAGTGCCGCGTGCGCATCCACATCCGCTGCCGGCCCGAGATGGTCGACAAGTGGCGCAGGAAGCGCTTCAAGTACGAGTTCCTTAATCGGCTACTCCCCTTGGTGGACTTTTACCCGGGCTGAGTTAGGACAAAAGCATTCCGGGCGCGAAGAGGATGAAGTATCCTAGACTGAAGTAGAAGCCCATCCGATGAAAACGCTCTCCGCGCGCGCCGGCCATGAGGCGCGACGTGAGCGGCAGGCGGGCGAAGTCGAAGCGCACCACCTCGAGGTAGATGCGGAAGACGGCCAGCATGAGGCAGACGGTGACAACAGAAGGATCGTTAAGAAAGTGCATCATAAGAACCTACCTTCGCAAGAGCCCAGTGAACCCATCCGGCTCATCGGAAACCCCGAGGAGAACTTTTACATCCTGGGCCGCAAGCAGCGCGCGCAGTGGGAAAGGCTGCAGGATTTTCTCACTCCCCCCAAGGGCCTGACGAAACAGCTCCAGCGTCTGGGACGGGAGCTGCGCGCGCCGCCGCTGGCGCCGCGCGGGCCCTGGGAGCGCTGGCTCGTCGCCTACTGCGAGGGTCTGGAGGAAAACCCGCGCTCCTACCTCGAGTTCCTGGCGGCGCTCGAGCAGGGCCCGCGGGCGGGCCTGTTGCCCAACGCCAGCGTGCTTCTGCGCTGGGACCCGCGGTCGCAGAGCGCCGAGCAGTTCGTCCTAGCGGACTGGCCCCTGGCCTTCGGCGAAGGCGCCGACCGCCTGCTCGTCCAGCTTAGCAGTGGCCAGGGAGTGCTCCTCGTGACACCGCCGGGACTCCCCTTCCTCCCACTGGCGGCGATGAACAGCGCGGGCGTGTCGCTCGCGCTGCAGGCCAAGTTCGGCGCCGGAGCGCACGAGGGAAGGCCCGTGGCCGAGCTCGTCACCGAGGCGCTCCTCGAGGTGGAAGACGTCGCGCAGCTGAGAAAGTTCTCGAAGGCCCGCGCCACCCAGCGCCTGTGGGGTATTGTCGCCCTCGACAGCAGGGCGCAGGCGATGGTCCTGGACGTCGCGGGCCCGCAGCTCGACGCCATCAGCATCAACCTGCTCGAGACGCCGGTACTGGCCTTCACGCGGACCCCCGTGGTGCGCGGTAAAGAGTTCTCTCTCGAGGAACCCGCGCACTTTGCGGCGCTGGCGCGGCAGCGTCGCCAGTGGCTGCTCGAGCGGCCACTGCGGCCCGAGGACGGGCCCTTGCTCGCCCAGCTCACCCGCTCTCACAAGCTCCACCGTGCCCAGGTGCCGGGCGTCTCGCTGGCGACCGCTGAGGCGCTTGTGCTGAACCCAGCGCAGCGCTCGCTCGAGGCGGTGGTGGGAAAGGCCCCGCAGTTCTTCCAGGGCCAGCTGCAGCGCTGGGAAGACATCTTCCACGGAGACATGCGCCGGACTCAGCTCGTGCGGGAAAGTGTCTCGGCCGAAGAGCTGCGCGAGCATCGCATCCGCCGCCACTTCGCCCTGGCGCAGAGAGCGCGCGACCTCCACCAGGTCACCGAGGCCTTCCACCAGTTGCAAATGGGCATCGCCCAGGCGCACGGGGAACTGGCCTGCCTGGGCCAGTGGGTCTGGGCCTTCTGGCAATGGCAGGAGATCTCGCACCACCGAGAGCTCCAGCTCCACTACCAAACGCTGGCAGAAACCCAGCGGCGGGTGAGCGCCCCGGCCACGGATAATATCAAGTTCCTCAAGCTCCTCATGGAGGTCGAGCTCGGCCTCGCCGCCACCGTCACACCGCTGGAGCTAACGGGCGCGCTGCGCGCCTGGAGCGAGCTCTACCTCGCCCAGCCGAAGCCCCAGCGCGAGCTGTGGAAAAGGGCCCTCGACGCTCGGCTCGATCTCCAGGATTTGACTCTCCTCCCGCTCTGGACGGCCACCGGCCCCATCGGCTAAACTGCGCCCATGGGCCTTCTCTATCCTTTTCCGGTTTCTCTCGACGAAGCCGACTTCGTTGACTGCCAGCGAGACCCGCAGGAGCGCGTTGTGCGCCTGACCCTCAAGACCTACGGCCTGCCCTACGTCTTCTGGCTCTACGCGCTCGCCTCGCTCACCGTCGTTTTTTTCCTCTGGCTGGCGGTGCGCGCTCCACTCGCGAAGCTGCTCACGCTGGAGAGCACGGCCTTCGACTACTTCCTCGTCTACGGGCTGCAGGCCCTGCTGGCCTTGTCTCCCCTCGTCCTCGCCGGCTTCTTCTTCTACGAGAAGCGCCTGGTGCGAGACGGCGCGCAGCTCGAGGTCGAAGAGCGCCTCTTCGGCCTGGTCTTTCGGCGCCGCAGGCCCGTGCCGCTCACGCCGCAGACGCTCGTCGTGCGCCACCACCTCGACTCTCCGAACGTCGCGCGGCTGCAGGGCGAAGCCGAGGCCCGCGGCTTCCAGAACAAGGGATACTTCGAGCTGTGGTACCAGTCGCCGCAACAACAGATCCTGCTCGACCGTCACTCACGGAAGGCGGACGTGCAGGCCCTGCGGGAGCTGCTGCTGCTCGGACTAGAAACGAGCGACCGCGCCTAAGGAAAAGCGCGTCCCGATGAAAAAAGGCTCGAAGCTCGGGAAGGGCGAAGGCCTGGCGATGCCGTAGACCTTTATCGCCTCGAGGCCGGCCTGGCCCTCGATGCCCCAGGTCTCGTTGAGGAAACTCACGGCGGAGATCTGCCCGCGGGCCCCGAGGCCCCGGCCGTTGAGCGTGAAAAGCGGCTGAGCTTCGTACTGCGCCCAGGGCACCAGCAGTCCCATGGCCTCGAAGCGCACCTTGAACTCGCGGTGGTTGATGAGCGCCCAGGACGCCCCGAGGCCAACGGTGAGCATGCGAAAGGCCTCGTTCTGCGACTCGGCGAAGAGGTAGTCGAAGGCCACGGCGACGTTCAGACGTTCGTTCTTGGTGCGCACCTCTCCTTTCAAGAAGGCGCCTTGAAAGTTCCACGTTTTCTCAGGCCTGCCGCGCTCGCTGTCTTCGAGTTCGACGGACCGAAAGAGTCGGTAGCCCGCGCTCAGCTCGTCGCGGTAGCGCTGCTTGGCGGCCAAGTGAAAGCGCGAGGCCTTCGTCTCTTCCGGCTCGACGGCCTTCTTGCGATCATCGTCGTAGGCGATGTCACTCACGGACACGTAGCCGATGCGGCCCGAGACCATGAGCGAGACGACCGAGCCGCGTTCGAGCTCTCGCTCACCGACGCGGATGACCTTGCCTCGGCGGGCGTAGCCGATCGGCGCGCTCCGCTGCGCGTCCGCCCAGATGATGGCCTGCTCGACGGTCACCACAGCGTTCCGGGCCGCCCAAACGGGTAGGGCCACGAGCACGCAAAGGAGCACAAAAAGCTGGCGGCCCAGGGCGCCGAGGCGCCGATTAGAGAGCGCGATTCCCCTCACTTAGCAGAGTCCCTTGCTACGGTATTATAATAAAATCAGTCACTACCCTTTTTAGTCTATCGCGTTTGAGGAAAAAGGAAAGTGTCGGGCTAAAACTCTCCCTCCAACCGTCCGATAGGCCCGAGTAGTGAACTAGGTGAAAGGACGCCTTATGACCAAGACATGGAAGATTCAGCTGCCCCTTCTGCTCGCGAGCTTACTCGTGGCAGCTGCTTGTCAGGAGAAGATCGCTCCCGAACTCTCCCAGCCCGCGTCGACGACCACGCCCCCGCCGCCGCCCACTGATAGCGGTGCCGCTCGTAGCTTCTCCGTTCGCATGGGGCCCACGCCCACCAACGCCTCTCCCACGGACCTCGGCTACGTGCTCCACAAGGCCAACTTCAACTCCGGAGTCGCCTGCTCCGTCACCGACGTGGTGAACACGCCGGAGTCCCTGGACACCACTCGCGACATCGCCTGCTTCCTCGAAGCCGAAGAGCAGGCCGTGTTCTTCAACGGCTTCGAGCTCCAGGCCGTCGCAACGGCGAACACCTGCGAGTACATCGTGCAGAAGCCCTTCTTCTACTGGAACTTTCCTCCGGGCCTGAGCCTGCGCGCCGACGGGTCTCCGCGCCGCATGGTCTACTTTCGCTGCGACGACGACGCCACAAGAACCTTCAGTGCCGCGGCCGTCCCGCTGGGCTGGGGAACCTACAACGCTCCCGCGTACCCCGACCTCGCCAGCGTGTGTAACCGCTACCTGAACCTCAACGACGATGGCCAGCCCACCGTCGAGTACGGCGCCATCAACCTCGACATCGCTCCCTTCTCGAAAGGCGTGAGCGTCACCGAGGAGCGCGACCTCTGCACTTATCGCTACAAGCTCGGCAACAACGAAGTCAACTGCGACGCCGGCAGCATCCAGATCACCGAGGTCACCATGACCTCCGTGGACCTCGACGGCGACGGCGTGCTCGACGTCGTGCGCCCGGGCCCGGGCCAGTCACGGACTGTGAGCTGCGGCGGTAACATTCGTAACTGCTACGGTGGCCCCGCGCGCGACATCATCGGCGCACAGTTCGTCAGCAGCGGCTTCACCGGCCAGATCTCTCAGATCCCGGTGGCCGGCGGCAGCACGAAGATGACCGTCCAGCCCAGCTTCCCGCGCTTCACCACCAACCTCTACTCGGCGAACTTCATGCGCCAGTGCTCCGGCGTCGCCAACTACGAGTCGGAGGCATCCTTCACTCCAGGGCCGGGGGTAAGCTTTAACCCCGACGTCATGACGAACTACTCGATGGTGGGCGTGAACACCCCGCTGGGCCAGCAGAGAGACTCCAACGACTTCGACGTCATCCCGCTGGCCGATCACGCCTTCCGCGGGGGCATTCCCATGGACATCGTCGCGACACTTCCGAGCACCGATCCGCTGCGCGACTACAGCGTCGAGTTCCTCGCCACCCAGCCTTTCTACACCTTCGAGTGCCTGGACTACGCCTACGACATCAAGGCGCGCATCCGCGTCGCCGTACGCGAGTGGAACCGAATCTTCAGTTCCAGCGGCCAGGACTTCAGCTTCGTCTCCGACGTGTACAACCGCGCCCTGCCCTTCGAGAGCCGCGGTCGCATGGACTCGGGCTCCCCGGTGACCCTGCTGCAGTACCGCAACCACCTGGACAACGATCCGTCGAACGACGTGGTGGATCGCTCCTTCAACAACCGGGTGGACTGGGATGACTTCCTGAAGTTCAGTAACTCGCCCTCGGGCCTCTGCGGCCCGAGCATCAACGTCGTGCCGGAGGCCGCTCTGCCACCGCTGCCGGTGCCGACGGCCGACGACCTCGCGGCGCAGGCCCCCAAGACGCGGCGCTGGTTCCCGCGGGCGATCGCGCCCTAGGCATTCATGAAGTTTCGCTCGCGGTAGAACTTCGCCATGACCGCAAAGATCGTGGCGAACACCGCCATGGCACCGGCGAAGAGCCAGAAGTAGCCGCTGCTGGCCACCGGGAAGACTTCCACCTTGGTGATCCACGACACGAGGATGTTTCCGAAGAAGACCGTCAAAAACCACATGGACATGACCGAGGACTTCATGGCGCGCGGGGCCTGCGTGTAGGCGAACTCGAGGCCCGTGATGGAGACCATCACCTCGGCCACCGTGATCACGAGATAGGGGAAGAACTGCCACATCACGTTGAGCGTGACGCCGGCGTCGAGGCGCATTTGGATGAGGGCCGCCAGGGCGAAGGAGAAGGCCGCCACGAACATGCCGATCGTCATGCGCCTGAGGGGCGAGAGCACCACTCCCAGCTTTTCCAAGAGCGGATAGATCCCGAAGGTGAAGAGCGGGATGAGCCCCATGACCATGATCGGGTTCCAGGCCGAGATCTGCGAGGCCTCGAAGGGAATGCCCAGGAACACGAGGTCCATGCGCGAGGCCTGGATCACCCAGCTCGAGCCGTGCTGATCAAAGAGCGCCCAGAAGAGCGACACCGCGGCGAAGACTTTGGTGATGTCCCAGACGGCCTGGGCGCCGCGGGCCGCTTCCTCCCCGTGCACGCTCAGCGAGCGCTCCCAGAAGGGAAGCGGTTTATTCTTGGTGAGGTTGGTCCACAGCACATTCAAGAATCCATTCCCGGAGGCCTTGGAAGGAGGCACGTGCACGTACTGCTTTCGGCCCAGCCAGAAGATGAAGGTGGCGATGAACATCAACACACCTGGCACCCCAAAGGCGATGGAAGGGCCAAAGGCCTTGAGCGTCCAGGGAGTAATGAGAGTCGAGAAGAAGGAGCCGAAGTTAATCATGAAGTAGAAAAGATTAAAGACCTTGGCGAGCAACGCCTCCTGCCCTTTCTTGAACTGGTCGCCGACGTGCGCCGAGACGCAGGGCTTGATACCACCGGCGCCGAGGGCCACGAGGAAGAGCCCGACGTAGAGGCCCGTGGCGTTCTCCCACACCGCCAGCACGGCGTGCCCCACGCAGTAGACCAGCGAGAGGTAGAGGATGGTCTTGTATTTTCCGAGGATGCGATCGGAGACGTACGCGCCCAAGAGCGGCGTGAGGTAGCAGAGTGCGGAGAACTGGTGGTAGATGGCGGTGGCCTCGCCCTCCCCCATCTTCAGCGCCTGGATCATGAACACCACGAGGATGGACTTCATGCCATAGTAGCTGTAGCGCTCGCAGGCCTCGTTCCCGACGATAAACTTAATCTGCGATGGGTACTGCGACCACGCCATGGGAACTCCTCGTTACTCGTCGTCGGATTTTTTCGGGGGCCCACTGTCCTCGGGCACCTGGAAAGGCTTCGGGCGCTTGTTGCCGCCGAGGTTCTTCACCTTGGAGGCCTCATCGGCCGCCTTGTCCTTCTCCCAGTGCTTGAACCACTGCTCGGGTTTTTTCTGTTCGCGCTGCTCCTGCTTCTCTTCCTGGCGCTTGACGACTTCGTCTTTCTTGCGGACCAGGACGCTACTCTTCGCCGGCGCCGCCGGCCCCTTGGAGAGCGACTTCTTCTTCTCGTGGGCGGAGATGTCGATGGTCACGTCGCCGGTGACCTTGAGCTGGCACGAGAGGCGCTCTTTGGTAATGTGGAAGACGTTGCCCAAGAGGCGGATCTCCTCGAAGGCCGGCGGCGCGATGTGCTCCTCGCCGGACTTCACCACCACCACGCAGTCCGAGCAGGTGGCGCAGCCCCCGCAGGACGACTTGATGGCCTTGCCGGCCTCTTTGAGCTGCTTCAAGAGACTGTCGTGCTCGTTGACGCTGATCACCTCACCTGAAGGCCAGAGGGTAAGCTTATGTTTCACGGGACTCTCTCCTAGACGACTTTCTTGATCTGGCGCTCGAGGGCCTCGAGGACTTTGCCCTTGAGCGGCCTCAAAAGCAAGCCGAGATCGACCTTCACGTGGGCTTCGCCGTCGACGAACTGAATCTGGGCCTCGAAGCCGCTGCCCTTGGCGACTAATTTACAGGCGCCGTCGTCCTGCTTGACGTCGGCCTTGACGCCAAACTTCGCCAGCGCCTCAGGCACGAGCTTCTTGGCCGCGTTGTAGGCGTCTTCTTTCTTCTGCACGCTGACGTAGGGAACTTTGAGATCCATTAGCTGACTCCTGTGGAACCGAAGCCGCCGCCGCCGCGCTCGGTGGCAGAGAGCTCCGCAGCGACCTCGAAGCGCGCCTGCCACACCGGCGCCAGCACCAGCTGGGCGAGCCGCAGGCCATGTTCGATGACGAAGGGTTTATCGGAGAAGTTGCCCACGATGACCTGCACCTCGCCACGGTAGTCGGCGTCGACGGTGCCAGGGGCGTTGACGATCAGAAGCGGCGTCTTGAGCGACAGGCCCGAGCGTGGCCGCACCTGAATTTCGTGGCCCGGTGGAATCTCGAAGGCGAGCCCGGTGGGGACCAGCACGCGCGCGCCGGGAGCGACGGTGAGGCCGTCGCGGTTGGGCAGCGAGGCCCGCACGTCGGCGCCGGCGGCCTGGGCCGTGGCGTAGAAGGGAAGCTCGAAGCTTGGGTCAAAGTGCGCCAGCGGGCGCACCTTGACCGTCACCGACTCGGCCATCCTCAGTTCTTCTTGGCGATCGGCGCGATGGCCTTGATCGACAGACGGATCTTGCCGAAGCGATCGACCTCCATCACCTTCACGTTCACCTGCTCACCCTCTTTGAGGTACTGGGTGACGTCTTGGATGCGCTCGTCGGCGATCTCGGACACGTGCACCAGGCCCGAGATACCCGGGGCGATGTCCACGAAGGCGCCGTACTCTTTCACGGTGGCAACCGTGCCGAGGTAAACGGTACCGGGCTTAGGCCCTGAGAGCTGGAGCTCGATGAGCGAGATGACTTCGTCGAGGACCTTGACGTCGGAGCCGAGGACCTTGACGGTGCCGTCTTCCTCGACCTCGATGGTGACCTTGTTGTTCTCCTGGATGGCCTTGATGTTCTTGCCACCGGGGCCGATGAGCGCGCCGATCTTGTCCGGAGCGATCTTCGTCATCTTGATCTGCGGCACGCCCTGCTTGAAGGCCTGGCGGTGCTGGGCGAGGGTCTTGGCCATCTCGTTCAGGATGTGCACGCGGCCTTCCTTCGCCTGGGCCATCGCTTTCTGCATGATCTCGGGAGTGATGCCGGTGATCTTGATGTCCATCTGGATGGCGGTGATGCCGTTCTTGGTACCGGCCACCTTAAAGTCCATGTCACCGAGGTGGTCCTCGTCGCCGAGGATGTCGGTGAGGATCTTGAACTTCTCGCCTTCTTTAATCAACCCCATCGCCACGCCGGCGACCGGTGCCTTCAGCGGAACACCGGCGTCCATCAGGGCCAGCGAACCGGAGCACACGGAGCCCATGGAAGACGAGCCGTTGGACTCGAGGACCTCGCAGGCCACGCGCACGGTGTAGGGGAAAGTTTGGAGATCAGGCATGACCTTTTTAATCGCGCGTTCCGCAAGATTCCCGTGGCCAATTTCACGGCGGCCTACGCCGCGGTAGCCCTTGGCTTCGCCGACGGAGAAGGGCGCCATGGTGTAGTGGAGGTAGAACTTGTCGTAGAAGAGGCCGGTGATGCCGTCCTTCATCTGCTCGCCTTCCTTGCCGCCGATGGTGACCGTCGCCATGACCTGCGTCTCGCCGCGGGTGAAGAGCGCCGAACCGTGGACGTTGGCCAGGACGCTGACTTCGGTCTCGATGGGACGAACCACCGCCAGGCCACGGCCCGCGATGCGCTGTTCTTTTTCGATGATGTCGTTGCGCATGAGCTTATAGAGGAGCTCGTCGCAGCACTTCATGCCGAGCTTCCCGAACTCCGCGTCCTCCGCCAGGCCGTAGCGCGCGGGGTTCGCCTTGAAGGCTTCCTTGAGTTTCTTGCCGAAGGCGAAGGTGGCGCGCATGCGCTCGGTCTTCACCAGCACGTTCAGAACGGCACGGGCGTCGGCGGTGAAGTCCGCGGCGACCTGGTCCATGAGCTTGACGTTGGGCGCGGCCGACTCGAAGGCGCGCTTCTTCTTACCCACTTCGCGGACCATGGTGTCGAGGAGGGCGCAGAACTTGCGGATCTCTTCGTGGCCGAAGTTCAGCGCCGCCAGCATGTCGGCTTCGGAGACTTCGTTGGCCTCGCCTTCGACCATCATGATGGCGTCTTTCGTCGCCGCCATGAGCACTTCCATGTCCGACTCTTCGAACTCCTTGGCGGTCGGGTTCAGCACCAGCTGGCCGCCGATCTTGCCGATCTTGGCGAAGCCCAAGGGGCCGTTGAACGGAACGTCGGAGATGGCGAGCACGGCCGCGGCGCCGAGGCCCGTGAGCACTTCCGGATCACCGTTGACGGAGAAGCTCAGCACCTGGGCGGTGATGATCGTCTCGAACATGAAGCCCTCGGGGAAGAGCGGCCGCAGCGGACGGTCGATGAGGCGCATCGTGAGGATCTCGGAGTTCGAGGGCCGCGACTCGCGCTTCATGAAGCCGCCGAGGAATTTCCCCGCCGCGTAGAACTTCTCTTTGTAATCGACGAGGAGCGGGAAGAAGTCCTGGCCGTCCTTCACTTCCAGCGCGCACACCAGAGTCACGAGGACCTGGGTGCCTTCGCAGCTCACCAGTACGGCGGCGTCGGACTGCTTGGCAAGACGGCCGGTCTCGATGACGACGTCTTTACCGCCGTAGTTAATCTTAAATTCTTTTTTGTTGTTTAGCATAAGCTACCCTCCAATACGGTCGCCACCGGCGGATGCGGCCGGGGAGATGATCATTTGGGTAAGGTGGGAGATTTGATGGACGTGGTTTACAGAGATATATCAAAACACTGTCGGGATAAGCGCTCTCATATATCCCCTTAAACCCTGAGGCCCATCAATGGCCCGCTCTTACATCCTTCCCTAGTTTTTAAAACACGAAGGCCCCCGAGAGGGCCTTCGAAATTTTCTTCTTACTTACGCAGACCGAGTTCAGAAATGAGGTTCTGGTACTCGTTCTCGCTGCGCTGGCCGAGGTACTTCAGGAGCGTGCGGCGGCGGCCGATGAGCTTCATGAGCCCGCGCTTTCCTGAGTGATCTTTGCTGTGCTTCTCGAAGTGGCTCGAGAGCGTGTTGATGCGCTCCGTGAGCACCGCGACCTGCACGGCCACAGAACCAGAGTCCTGTGCGTTCTTGCCGAACTTTTTAACGAGTTCTGCGTTCTTTTCTGCTGTAACCATAACTTCTCCTTACCCCGAGTACTGATGTGCCATCAGAACCAAGCTGTAGGAACTTTGCTCATCACCGATGAGCAAAACACCTGTGTTAATATAACTTAGGGAAAGTATTAACGAATATGCTCGGACATGTAAATCTTTAATTGCTCGATGAGGCGCTCTTCGATCTGACGGATGCGCTCGCGTGACACGCCGTACTGATCAGCGATCTCCTGCAGACTCATAGGGATCTCACTAAGAAGGCGATTTTTAAAGATTTCCTGATCTCGTGGTTTAAGACCATTAATGAACTCTCCGAGCTGCGACTGGAGAATCTCCAGACTCTGTAGGTGCGAGAGGGTTTCTTCCGGGCCTGCCTGCTGATCTTTCAAGAGATCGCCCAGTACGCCTTTGCCAGTTGCGTTATCAAGTGGCGTATCGAGGCTCACCTCTTGCCCTGGGCCCGAGAGCCGCAGATCCATCTCCTCCACCGCCTTCTCAGACACGCCGAGGTTCTCCGCCAGCAGTTTTACCCCCGGCTCGACTCCCAGGGCCACCAGCCGCTCTTTCTCCCGCATCAGATTGTAGAAAAGTTTTTTCTGTTCTTGGGTCGTGCCGATCTTGATGAGGCGGAAGTTGTCCAGGATGTATTTGAGGATGTAGGAGCGGATCCACCAGCTGGCGTAGTACGAGAGCTTGGCGCCCTTGCTGGCGTCGTACTTCGAGACCGCTTTCATGAGCCCGATGTTGCCCTCCTGGATCAAATCCATGAGGTTCTGCCAGGCGTGCCGGTACTCCATGGCGATCTTCACCACCAGGCGCAGGTTCGCCACCACGAGCTTCTTGGCCACCTCGATGTCGCCGGTCTCCTGCAGCGCCTGGGTCAGCTCCTTCTCCTCCTCCGGCGAGAGCAGATCGTAGCGCGAGATCTCCTTGAGGTAGACCGTCAGGGGATCCTGGCCGGGGAGCGTGGCGGGGGTGGTGCTGGGC
>DAIPJL010000230.1:0-3626 GCA_036770305.1 Bacteriovoracaceae bacterium
GTTCTGTCTTTGCTCAAGTCGACGAGGTGCTGGCCCTGCGCCAAGAAGTCGAGGCCCTTGCGACGCAGGTCGAGAGCACGCAAAAAGAAAATCAAGCGAAGCTCGACGTCTACCTGCAGCGCCGCCAGGAACTCGAAGCCCAGCTGCTGCGCGAGCGCTTCCGCGCCCAGCAGTTCGGCGAGCAGCGCCGCCGCCTGGCCGACAAGCTCCGGGCCCTCAACCTCGACCCGCAGGGCAGCCTCAAGGCGCCGGCCTGGTTCACGCCGCTGGTGCAGGAGCTGCGCGCAGAACTCAAGAGTGGTCTGCCGCTCGCGGAAGAGAGCGACGAACTCGCCAAGCTCCTGGGCCTCATGGCGCAGGGGAAAACCACGCTGGAGACGGGACTCATTCAGGTGTGGTTCCAACTCGAAGCCGCGCTCAAGAAGCGCCAAGGTGCCGAGTACCACATGACGGTCATCGAGCGTGAGGGGAAGAGCGTGCCCGCCGAGCTGGTGCGCCTGGGAGACCTGATGGCCTTCGTGCGCACCGCGAGCGGAGAGTACGGCCTGTACCGCCGCACCCCGCAGGGCTGGCAGTGGCAGGAGCTGAAAGATGCGCCGGAAAGATCTCAGGTCGACAAGCTACTCTCGCAATTCAAGCAAAACCAAAAGTCGGGTCTCTACCAGCTACCTGGCCTGTTGGCCGTCATGTCGCAACTCGAAGGAGCCCGGCCATGAAACTTCTTATTCTTGTGTTCTCACTTTTTACGAGCACGGCCTTCGCCGACTCCGTGGCCGAGGCCTACAAGCGTGAAGCAGAATTCCTGCGCAAGCAGCGCGATTCGCTGGTGAAAATCAAAGGCCAGTTGCAGAGTGCCCACCTCGAGCGCGTGCGCCAAGCGGAAGCGGAACTCGCGCGTCTTGGCGGTGAGCTTTCGAAGCTTAATGTGGCGAACCTCGCCGACGCGGAAACCAACCAGCGCCTGGAGAAGTTGGTGAAAGACGCCGCTTCCGGTGGCGTGCAACTGGAGAAGAACCTGCACCGCATGCAAGAGCAGTTTCGTGCTCTCCGTGAAAAGGCCCCATTCACCAAACGTTCGGCACTCAAAGACCAGAGCGGCGTCGAGGCCTTCCGCTTCCAGCTAGAAGAAGGCATCAGCATTCTCAAGGAACTGGGTCAACCTCGTGTTGTCGACCACGCCTTCTTGGATGAAGAGGGTAAGCTGGTGCAAGGCAAGATTCTCCTCATGGGCCTCTTCGGTGCCTACGGACAGAACTCTGGCGAGACATTTCACCTCGCGCCCTATAACGGCCAGTGGCTCAAGGCGCAGGAGAAAATCGCCGCCGGCCAGCTGCTGCTCTTTGATCCGGCCTTTCAGCCAGGCCCCTTGAAGACGCATGCCGGCTGGCGCGAGCGCGTCGCCGACTCGGTGCCGGCCATCGTCATGCTCATCATCATGCTCGCGGTGGTGGCGCTCTTCGTGGCGCTGGCGAGGGCCTAGATGCAGCAGCGCCTAGACTGGGGTCTTCCGCTCTTGATTTTTCCTCAGCTCTTCGCGCTGGGGATCCTGCTTTCGGTGGCAAGGCCTCCGGCGGAACTCTTTGGCCCGGAGCTCAAGGCGCAGAAAAAGGAAAAGCGCATTGAAGTGGATCTCGCGCAGAAGCCGGAAGAACTCGCTCCTCCACCGCCGATGCTCGAGATGAGTGCGTCGCTCGCACCGGATATGTCGTCCAGCGGCGAGGGGCTCGCGAGCCTCACCGCCGGCGTCGTCTCGAGCGGCAAGGGCGGGGGAGTCTCCGGCGTCTCGCAGGGCCAGGTGGACACCGCCGGCGTGGTCTCCCAGGGCCAGGTCGAGTCGCGGCCCCCGCAGCTCTCGCAGCAGAGCGCGCCCCAGTACCCCAGCACGGCCCAGGCCCAGGGCATCGAAGGCCACGTGCTGCTGCAGATCCAGGTGCTCGCCGATGGCCGCGTCGGTGAGGTGAAGGTCCTCGAGGCAAGGCCCGCGGGAGTCTTCGAGGCGAGCGCTCTAAAGGCGGTGCGCGCCTGGCGCTACAAACCGGGAATTCAGAACGGAGCCCCGCAGGTCATGTGGGTCAAACATCGGATGAACTTTGCGCTGGATTAGCTATTTCTTTTTCATCTCGCTGGCCTGGAGTGCTCACGCCGAGCTCACGCCCGACGAGCACAAGGCCTACGACGAGCTCGAAGGCCTGAGCTACGTGCGCGCCCTGGTGCGAGACGCGAAGTTCTCCGAGGCGCTGAAGGCGATTAGTGAACTGAGTGAGCGGGCCGGCGAGCGCGGTGTGCTCTTGGAGACGGATGCCCTGATCGGGTTGCAACGTTTGCCCGAAGCGCAGCAGCTCATCCAGCAGCACGCCGCGAAAAGCGACAAGCTCAAGGCACGCCTTGCGCTCATAAATCTTCTGCAAAAAAAATCTCAGGGCGGAGAACTCTTTGAAAAAATTCCCGATGGCGCTCTCGACGAACGAGATACTTTTCACTACCAGCGCTGGGCGCTGGGAGAGAGTCCGGAGAGCATGGCGCGCGCGGCCCTGCGGCTGCTCCCGCGCACGAGCGAGGACTCCCAGCTCGACCAGCTCCGGCTCTTCTCGCGAGCGGGGTTAAAGCTCAGGGCCCACGAGTGGCGCTCCGCGAGGATGAGGGATTGTGCGACGGCGAGCTTCTACCTGAAGTACCTCAAGGTGCTCGAAGAGGAAATGCTGGACGACGACGCGAGCTACGAGCACGCCCTCGCCTGTCACCCGCAAAGCCCCGAGGTGATCCTGCCCGCCGTGCAGTACCACTTCCGGCAGGGCAAGCTGCGCGCGGCGCTGGCGCTCTTCGAGCGGCTCGCTGCGAGCGAAACGGCGTACCACCACCACGTCGCCGAGTTCATGCAGGCGCAGGGGCTCCCCGAAGCCGCCTACTACCGGCGCCTGGTGACGCCGGAGCCGAGCAAAGCGCTCAAGGCGCGGGCCGTGTCCTGGGTCAACGGCGAGCGCTTCGGTCACTTCCTCGCAGCGGCGCCGACCCTGGGTCCTTTGATGGACGAGCCGCTGCGCTACGCCTACGCCTTCGCGCTCTTCAAGCACCGGCTGCTTTCGGCGGTGGCGCCCGAGCTGGCGCAGCTCAAGTCCCAGGCCCAGCGCCAGAAGGGCGAGGAGCTCTTGAAGCTCACCCAGCTCTGCCGCGAGCAAGAGTGGCGCTGCCGCCCCTAGCCCGGCACCTTGCCCTGCTTGAGCGTGAGTTGAAGATGGATGATGTGGTCGTTGTGCTTGGTTTCGAGCTCGTCGGACGAGCGGATCATTTCTAGCACGAGGTTCAGGTGCGACTCGATGAGGTTGAGGTAGCGCCACGAGATTCGGCGAATCTGCATGCGCTTGATGACCGTGTCGAGCTGGAACTGCTCGCCGAAGCTCACGTCCCACTCGTCGAGTTGGGCGTAGAGTTTGCTTAGACCCGGGTCCTTCGGGAAGGCCACGTCGGGGAAGGCGGCGATGATGGTGAGGCCCTCGCGCACGAGGATCAGACCCTCCTCGAGCTCGGCGAGCACCTGGTCCACGCCCTTGGGATCTTTGAGGATCTGCTTGAGGTCGGCGACCGCGATGGGCTCGCGGGCCAGCGTGAGCAGCACGAAGACGTGGTAG
>DAIPJL010000030.1:0-23193 GCA_036770305.1 Bacteriovoracaceae bacterium
CGGCCATCAGCCCGAAGATCACCAGCGCGACCCCCATCAGGATCAGCGAGCTGCCATCGTACTGAGCGACGGCGAAGGAAATCAGAAGGGCCGTGGTCGCGCCGCCGAAGGCCAGAGTGATCTTCGGACTGAACTGGTAAGTGAAAATGGCGCTTACGGCGAGTCCCATGAGAATGAGGATCGGGAGCCGCAGCAGCTCCGGGTTCCCGGCAGAGGTGAAGAGGAAGATGCTACTGGTCCAGCTGAGTCCTCCGAGCCCTAGGACGAGCGCGAGGACGTGTTCGTACCTCTCCGCTTTGCCAAGGGCAAGGTCCGCGAGCGCATCCCTGAGCTTCCAGTCTATAGCAGTCATGGCGACCGCGAGCCCAAGCTGGCACCAGAGCCAGTACTCCTGTCGCACCGTGAGGGAATTCTGCTCATCGAGGAAGGCGTAGCACAGCGTTCCGGTTGCCAGCATCCAGAGGAGCGGAGCGAAGCGCTGGCGCCGCTGAAGCCCGGAGAGCCGGCGTAGTTCGATGGTGAGGTTCGTGGTGAGGTTCGTGGTGAGGCCGGAAGGGGAGGGGGCCGGAGAGGTGCTTAGCTTCGACATAGAACTCCTTGCTGAGTCTCAATTCTAGCGCGCACCCCCGGCTTTCGTGTCGCGCTTGATAAGACTCATTCTTTTCGCATCTTTTAAATGGAAATTATTGGAGGCTAAAGCACTGTCACCCGGTGGACCGGCAAGAAACTTCGGCAGATGGAGTTTTGAAAATAGCCTCACCGGGTGAGGCCTGCTATGATCTAGGGCGCATGCAAAAAGTCTCCATCACCGCTGAAGAACTCAACCTTCTCCCCCCCTTCGAATGGCCCGGCGAGATCATCGAGATCGTCACTCCGCAGGGAGTCCGGCGCGCCCTCGAAATCCTCGAGCGCGAAGCCGTCGTGGGCTTCGACACGGAGACACGCCCCTCGTTTAAGAAAGGGGAAAGCTACACGCCGGCCCTCCTGCAGCTCGCGACCAACACCCAGGCCTTCGTGTTTCGTCTAAAGTTCTATCCTTTCCCGGCCGAGCTGCGCGCTTTCCTGGAGGAGAAGAACATTCTCAAGGTGGGCGTCGGGATCGCCGACGACCTGAATGGTCTGCGCAAGATCACGCCCTTCTCCGCGCAGGGCTTCGTGGACATCGCCGCCGAGGCCAAGCGCCAGGGCTGCAAGGAAGCCGGGCTGCGACCGCTCACCGGGCTCTACCTTGGGCAGCGGCTCTCAAAAGCCGCCAAGCTCACGAACTGGGAGAAGACCGAGCTGAGCGACTCTCAGCTGCGCTACGCCGCGGTGGACGCGGTCGTCGGTCTTCTCATCTACCAGAAGCTCCGCGGCTAGCTAGTTCTTCTTAGCGCTCGGCAAGGAGTCGCGCAGGGTCTTCAGCTCCTTGGCGACGTCCGCCGGGACGTCGGTACCGGCGGAGCCGGTGAAGTCGAACTCGATGCTCTCTTCGAGCTCGCGCATGCACTCCCGAGCGATGGGGAACTTCCCGTAGCGCCGCACGCAGTGCTTGAAGAAGTGGTTCGCGCTCCCGTAGTAGTCGTTGCGCTTGAGCACTTTCTCGCTCCAGCCAAGCCAGAAGCTAATCTCCGGAGCCTCGGGGGCCTTCGGGTGAACGAAGGAGTAGTGCGCCAGCTGGCCCGCGGCGAGCAGGAGCCGCAGCTCGATGCGCTCGAAGCTCTCGTTGCCGGAGCGAAGCTTCTGGAGCTCCGTGAAGATCGTCTCGAGCGAGCTGTGCGGCTGCGCGAGGGGTGACTTCTCGAGGACCGCGAGCTCCTTGAGCTTCTCCGCCAGCTCGGTCTTGAGCGAAAGGGGCAGCTCCTTCGCGAGGAGACCCTGGTAGGTCGCTCGGAGCGCCTGCGGCGCGCGCTTCATCTTCAGCGCGATGAGCGCGAGCTGTTTCACGGCGGCTTCGGCGCGGTGGAATGTCCTTCGTCCCACCTCTTCATCCACGGTCGCCAAGAAGTGGGCCGTGGCGTCGTCGTAGCGCCGGACGATGAGCGCCGCCAAGCCCCGGGTGTAGGTGTCCGGGTACTTGGCCATGGGAAGCGTCAGGTCGCCGCTCTGGTAGCTCGAGGCGTGCAGCGAAGGGATGCGCGTGTGGCAGTCGATGCAGAAGCTGGTGACCTCCCGGAGTCGCCAGTGCGCGTAGTCGGACTTGCGGTTCCGGAAGGCCTCCCGCGAATCCTTTAGGCCCTCGACCACGAGTTCGTAGGAGGGAGCGAAGATGTCTTCCTGGAGCAGGTCCTTGTGCTTGGCCTTGGTGAACGCGTCGGTGAGGAGATCTACCTGCGCCCCGATCAGTTGCCGGTTGGCGGGGTCGCGGAAGCTCGCTCCGTCAGCGAGGTAGGGCAGCAAGCGCACCAGTGCCTGGAAGGCCTGGTTCATCTCCGCGAGGGGGCGCGCGGCGACGAGCGAAAGGAGCAGAGCGAGCGTGACGAATTTTGGCATGGGTCCTCTTTCGTGGTGTTCCCGCTATTTTGTCACAAAAGAAGAGCTTGCAACTGACGGCGCTCAGGTTTTTATTCCGCGGGGTGCGCTAAACTGGGCCCAGGAGTCACTCATGAAACATCTTCTTATGCTGAGCATTTTACTCGTGAGCTGTTCGCGCCTCAATCCCCAGGAGCGCGCGGCGTTCGAACAAGAAAGAAAACTTCGCCACGGGATCATCCCCCGCGACCCACCGCGGGCAAGGCCCGTTGCCCAGGAGCTGCAGCTCGCGAGCCGAAAGCGCGGAGAGTCGCTGTACCGCGGCCTCTGCCTCGAGTGCCACGGCGAAAGAGGGCGCGGCGATGGCCCCACGGCGAGAGACTGGCCGGTGGCGCCGCCGGATCTCATGCGGACCCTGCGAGAGGTTCCGCACTTCGAGCTCTACATGGCCGTCTCTCAGGTGCAGGGAGAAATGCCGGGGTGGCGACAGCCGCTGACGGCAGCGGATCGCGAAGACTTGGCAAGCTACCTGCGTCAGCTGCGAGACGAGCAGACACCCTAAGCTCTCGTTCAGGGCCTTTCAGTCTTGAAAGGCCCTGCTTCCCTGAGATAGATCACCTTCTTTCCTTCCTTGCCTCATATCAGTCGAGGCCTAAGCCCTCTAGACTTGAGGCTATGAATTCAGCAAAACTTCTTTCGTTTTTTACCCGCGACCTCTTCGGCGAGAAGGACGAGCTGCCGGTCGCCCGACACCCGCAGCCGACGGACGAGGCGCAGCGTCTCGCTCGCCTTCTCGAGTACGAGGTCCTCGATACGCCGGCGGAGCACGAGTTCGATCGGTTGACGGAGATCGCGGCCCGCGTGTGCGGGACCCCGATCTCGCTCATCAGCCTCGTCGACAAGGAGCGCCAGTGGTTCAAGTCACACCATGGCCTCGCGGCGCGGGAGACTCCGCGCGAGGTCGCCTTCTGCGCCCACGCGATCCTTGACGATGCGATCTTCGAAATTGAAGACTCCATGCAGGACGCGCGCTTCTGTCGGAATCCGCTGGTTCTCGGGGAGCCGCACGTGCGCTTCTACGCCGGAGCTCCTCTGCGCACGCCCGAGGGCCACAACATCGGCACTCTCTGTGTGATCGATCACACTCCGCGGCGGCTCACGCAGGAGCAGCGAGAGATTCTCTGCGCCCTCGCCGAGAGCGCCATCCAGCTCCTGGAGCTTCGCCGTAAGAACCGCGAACTCACGCAGCTCACCACCCAGTACCGGGAGGTGCAGGAAATGGTGAAGGCCGGAGGCTGGTCCTGGGACCTCGCCACGGGCGAGACGCTCTGGGCGGACGAGGTCTACAACATTTACCAGCTCCCCGTGGGAACCCCCACCACCGCCGTCGATGGGATCTCCTACTACGCACCCCACGAGCGCGAGCGTCTTCAAGGGCTCCTGCAGAAGTGTGCCCAAGAACTCCAGAGTTTCGACGAGCGCTTCGCCTTCGTCGACGAGAAAAAGGCCGAGAAGTGGGTGCGCGTCCTCGCGTCCCCGGTGCTCGACGACGCCGGCGGGGTCACGCGGATCCGCGGCACCATCCAGGACGTCACGGAGCAAGTGCGCCGCGAGCTCGAACTCGACGAGCAGAAGCAGATCACCATGCACCAGTCGAAGCTCGCCTCCATCGGCGCTCTCGCCGCGGGCGTGGGCCACGAGATCAATAACCCGCTGGCCGTGGTGCTGGGCCAGCTCGAGTGCCTGCGCGACCTCGTCGCCGCCGCGCCGGGGATCTCGCAGGAGGGCCTCGAGCGCGTCGGCAAAGCGATCGCCGGCGTCGAACGCATCGGCGCCATCGCCAAGGGCCTGCGGGCCTTCGCGCGCACCGACGCCGCCGAGTACACGGTCTTCGACCTCAACCAGATGGTCCGCCAAACCACGGACCTCATGGACCTGCTCTTCGAGCGCGCCGGCGTGAAGATCATCGTCTCCGGCTTCGGAGAGTTTCCGGTGCACGGCTCGCCCGGGCGCATCCAGCAGATCCTCATGAACCTCCTGAGCAACGCCCGCGACGCCCTCGCCGAGAGCGAGGTGCGTGAAGTTCGTCTGGACCTCGCGGCGCAGGGCGAGCGAGTGAAGCTAAGCATCCAGGACACGGGCCCGGGGATCTCGGCGGCGATCGGTAAAAAAATCTTCGAGCCCTTCTTCACGACGAAGGCGAGTGGCAAGGGCACGGGCCTCGGCCTCTCCATCGCCCACGCCATCGCGCGGGACCACGGGGGCGAGCTGGTGCTCGCGCCCTCGGCCCGCGGCGCCCGCTTCGAGCTCGTGCTTCCGCTGAGCCAGGAGCGGATCGCGGCGCCTGCAGGGCCGGCCATCCGACCGGCCAGCAAAGAGAAGCTGCACATCCTGGTGGTCGACGACGAGCCGGACCTGCGCTCGATCCTCGCGGAGATGTTCGTGCGCATGGGCCACGAGGCGGCGACGGCCTCCCACGGCATCGAAGCTCTCCAGAAGGTGCAGCGTTCGGAGAAGGCCTTCGACCTCGTCGTCACCGATTTCATGATGCCCGAGCTGGATGGCCCGGGCCTGGTGATCGCGCTGCGCGAGCAGCTCTCCTACAAGGGGAAGATCTGCATGATCACCGGCGGCGTCGACTTCAACCTCGGCCCGGTCGCCCCGCTCCTGGACGCGCGACTCACGAAGCCCTTCAAGCGCGACCAGCTCCTCGAGATGCTCGCGGCGGTGGCAGCGACGAAGTGAGCTAGGGGCCGACGAGGTCCGAGAGCTTGAGGTTCCACTTGCAGCGCGGGTTCACCACCTGATCGAGGAATTCCTGGTCCGTGCCGTAGCGGAAGAAGGCCCCCTTGTTGGCGTCGTGGGCGTTCTCCCAGATCAGCTCCTTCGGCACGTAGCAGGTCTTCCCGGCGTGGGTGAGCGTTGCCTCCCGGATGCGCTCGTGGCGGTTGAAGCTCTGAGCGTAGATGTGCTCCGGCGTTCCGGCGCGACGGTCCGCGCGGATCATGATGCCGCGGCCCAGGTAGCGCAGCCCCGCGAAGCGCCGGTCGTGCCGACTGAGTGTCATGTCCATCGGGTCCTCCGCCAGCACGCCGCCGACGATCTCGCCGCTCTCCGTGCGCACGTCGAAGCTCTCGTTCGTGGGAAGGTAGATGCGGCGAAGCTGGCCGCCCTCGCGCGGGATCACTTCGAGGTAGGGCACCACCCGCCGGGGAACGAAGTGGAAGCTCGACTCGAGGAGGTCGTGAGACATGTTGCCGGTGAGGCCCGAGTCTTCGGTAATCTTGAGGTTCATGTTCTGGATCGAGCGGTGCGCGAAGTTGAGCTGGAAGGAGCGCACGGAGCCGTTATCGGAGGTGCGCGGGTTCACTCGATTCTTCGTCGCGTTCTCGAAGCGGATGCTCGTCACCTGGCCGGTAACGTCGATCGCGATGCTCTGCTGGCAGAGCTTGTCCGCGGCCAGCACCAGCGGGAGGTTCATCGGCCGCTCCGCGCGCAGCTCGGCGGCGCGCTGGCAATCAAGCGGGGACACCTGCACCGTACGGCCTGCACCGTGGTCCTGGCCTCCGCGGTAGCCGTCCTCGACGTCGTCCTTGTACTCAGCGGTGGTGAGCTGCCGGACCAGGTCCGGGGAAGCGTGGCCTACGAGACTGACACAGACACCCAGCAAGAGGACGAGCTTCATCATGGGAACTCCTTCGATTTCCTTTCGACTTCGCAAAGGAGGTGCCAACGCGGGCCGCGCGAGGTGCAGTCTTAGGTGTGTGCCTGGCGACAGCTGTCTAGTTTCTAGACGATCCTGATGCCGGGCAGTGGTTCGCGCGGAGGGCCCGGGCGAGCTGCGCGGAGACGGGGAGCTGGTACTTGGCCATGACGTGTTTCCAGCCCGCGAGGTAGCGGCAGGCGTAGCTCTGATGCACGGGGACCCACGTGGTGAAGGACTTGGATCCCTTCTGCTGGTTCGTCTTCGAGCTCGTGATCACCAGGTTCTCCGGGTCATTCGCGAAGCGTCGCTTCTGCTCCGGGCCCCAGGCGTGCCCCCCGGCGTCGTGCGCCTCCTTGAGGGAGACGAGGTGGTCAATGTGGGCCTTCCTCGCGTCGCGGATCTCCTCGGGGTAGTAGAAGTCATCCCACAGCCCAGACACGACGACGCAGGTCTTCTTTCCTTTGAAGCGCACCGGGACCTTCGAGCGCGCCACGAGGACCTCGGCGCGCGTGTTCTGGCAGTCTCCGTCTTCGTCGGTGGGGTAGCGCCAGCTCTGGCGCTCGTAGCGCGGGACGGGCGTGGTGGCGCAGGAAAAGGTGAGCAGCAGGATCAGGAGATAGCGAAGACGCATAGGATGAGTGTGTCCCCGGTGCCTTCGCTTGGCGAGCGGCAATTCTTTCCCCCTCGGATTCGGCGTTTCGGCCGGCGGCTTCATTCAGCCGAAAGGTGGGCATCCCTTATCCAAGGATGGACCCATGAAGTTTACCATTGTTCTCACTGCACTCTTCTTTGCCTTTCAGGCCCTCGCGCATGTGGAAGGAGACATGCAATCTCTGCCGCAGCAAAAATTCGCCGCGAAGAAATTCGGCTTTGCCCAGGCCGTTCCCACCGGACGCATCCGCGTGCAAGGTGGCCAGCTGCTCAACTTCACGAAAAACTCACCGACGCGCCAGAAGGTCCTCGACTCCTACGAGATCATCGAGGCGGTGCTGAACTCGGAGAGCTTCAAAGAGCGCGTGATCAATTATCAGCATTCGAGTGGCCAGCGTCGCTACGCTGCCAATCGTGGCATGACGAACGAGCAGATCTACCAGTTCTTGATGAGTGGTCGTGAGATTCTAGGTGGAGATGCCACGCCTGGAGAAATGAACTTTGATGTTCGTTATTATTATCGCGGCTGGAGTAAAGTGATCGGCTACACTGTTCCGGGTAAGGACAATACGATTCACATCAACGGTCGCTTCTACACGGGCTACGACCTCTCGAGCGTCGCTTCGAACCTGGTGCATGAGTGGATCCACCTGATGGGCTTCTCGCACGAGGGCGGTCGAGACCTAGAAGACGTCGCCTACGCCATCGGCCGCATCGTCGGCGACCTCGCTCAACAATACATCCGCCAAGGCCACCTCGACTGACGTTGGCGAGGTGCCAGCTTACTTTTCCTTAAGCATAGCAGCATCAAGATGCTGCTATGCTTAAGGAAAAGTAAGCTGGCACCCTACGCAGGGAAGTAGCTGCGCTTTTCGCCGATCGTGTGGCCCGCGGGGATCGCCACTCCTAGCTCATGCACCGAGAAGACCGACTCCGGCAGGTTCAACGAGCGACGAACCTCGTCCATCACCTGCGGCGCGAAGGGGTAGAGCATGATCATGAGGTTCTTCAGGACGTAGAAGGACGTGAAGAGCGCGTCCTTTCGTCCTTGCTCTTCCGCCCGATCGTCGTGCGGCTTGTACTGCACGAAGAAACTATTGATCAGGCGGGCGTAGTTTTCGATCTGGCCCAGCAGCGTGAGGTAGTCGGCCTTCTCCATGTTGCGCATGTACAGCTGCACGAGTTTGAGCGTTTCCTTCTCCGCCTTCTCGAGGAGGTTGCCGGCCGGCACGCGGCCCTCGAACTTCGAGTGGACGGCGGCGATGGGCTTCTCGATCGCCGCGTTCAGAGGCCCGGCGAGGAAGGCGTTGCGCTCCTTGAAGGTCTCGAAGTCGAAGTTCGATTGCTTGTCGGCCAGCCCCAGGGTCGAGAGGAAGTAACGGATCTGGTCCGGGTGGTGGCCCATCTCCTGGGTGAGCTGGTCGGCGGAGTAGAAGTTCCCGCGCGACTTGCTCATCTTCTCGCCGTTCACCATCAGGTGGAACACCGAGTAGACGTCGGTCATGGTCCAGTTGTCTTTCACCCCGAGCCACATCGCCCCTTGCATCAGCACGTAGAAGTAGACGTTGTCCTGGCCCAGGAACTGGTAGATGCGCGCCTCCGGGTCTTTCCAGAATTTCTCGTAGTCTTCCATGGGAAGACCCTTCGCCTTGAGCGCGACCTTGGTGAAGGAGATCGGCGCGATGAGGGAGTCGGGCCAGACGTAGAGAGTCTTGTCTTTCATGGCGGGGTCGATCGCCTCCGGCACGGGGATCCCCCAGGAGACGTCGCGGGTGATCGAGCGGTGCGCCCAGCCGTTCATGACTTCCGTCGCGATGCCGAGCTCCTGGAGTTGCTTCTCGCCGGCGGCGAAGTCGGTGAGGTTTTCGAACTGCACGACGACTTTCTTTCCGGGCGCGTAGCGCGACTTGTGCTTCGGCAAGCTCGGCCGCACCTCTTTGAAGGCGGGCTCGTGGGTGTTGTCGAACTGCAGCGCCGGCTGCACCGTTTCGAAGACTTCGTTGAAGACGCACTTGCGCCACTTGTTCTGCTTGCCCTTGATCCACTCGGTGAGCTGGTCGCTCACCTTCCACATGTCGAGCCAGAGGTGGGTGGTGTCGCGCAGCTCGGGAGTGGCGTCGGAGAGCGAGGACTTCGGCGCGAGCAGTTTCGACGGGTCGTACTGAGTGCCGCAGACCTCGCACTCGTCGCTGTAGGCGCTCTCGTTGCTGCAGCTGGGGTTCGGGCACTTGCCGGTGACGTTGCGATCCTGCAGAAACCGATTGAGCTTGGGGTCAAACCACTGTTTGGTGGTCTTCTTCTCGAGCATGCCGTTCTGCCATAGCTTCGAGAGGAACTCCTGGGACGTCTCCTTGTGCGTCGGATAGCAGTCCGGCCGCGAGGTGCCGGAGAAGATGTCGTAGGAAATCCCGTAGCGCGTGACGGTGGCGACCTGCTGGTCGTGGATCTCGTCGATGAACTGGCGGATGGGTTTGCCGGCCTTGAGCGCGGCCACCTCGGAGGTGGAGCCGTGGTCGTCGTTGCCGGAGACGAAGAGCACCTTGTCCTCGCCGATCCACATGCGCAGGAAGCGCGCCATGATGTCCGGGGGAACGATGGCGCCGGCGAGGTGACCCAAGTGCAGAGGCCCGTTGGCGTAGGGCATGCCACCCGTCACCACCGCTCGTTTCGGCGGCGTGAGGCGAGAGAGAACTTCGGCGACGGTCTGCGGGGGCGTGAAGGGCTTGTTCATCCGCTCATTGTAATCGAGTCGCCTCTGGCAGACTAGAATTTAGCCCGATGACGAAACGCAGAAAATCAACTCAATCTTTTCTTGGGAGAAGGCCTCTAAGCGAAGATGATCAATCGCTTTTTACTCATTTTCTCGGGCGAGAGTAAGCTAAGAGCAAGGGGGAGGGAATGCTAGCTCTCACGCTTACAGCACTTATGGGACTCTGGGGGCAGTGTGTTCCCAGGGAGGGCGGCGCGGAGCTGCATCTGCGGGAGTTCTCTGCGCAGACGGTGAAGGTCGCCACCCTCGTTCTGGCGCGGGCCGATTGCGCGAAACCCTATCGGCCGCGCTTCGGCGTGATACACACCTGGGCCTATCGCCTCGAGGGGAGCACGCTGCACGGGACGCTGGTGAGCGAACGAGCGGCTTTCTTCGAGAAGGGGTGGGCGCAGGAGGAAGGGCTCTTCACCTGCGAGCTCCGGGAGTGGTCGAGCGAAACGATCGGATGCGTGCGAGACATGAGCGAAGAGAGTGAACTGGTGCGCCTCGCGGTGGACTACCATCTGGTGAACGTGCGCCTGCGCATCGGCCACGGCGGAAGCCTGGAAGACGGCAGCGGTGTCACGCTCGAGCGTTTTAGCTTGGACAATTAGTTCGTCGCTCATGGCATAATCAACTCCATCGCGGAGGTGCTTATGCGCGCATTGGTATGCCTGGTTCTCATGTCCACTTCACTGCAAGCTCTCGCTGCGCCCTGTGGGGGGGCGGCCGGTGACTACCACGTGAACAAGAATGGCGAAGTCGGTGGCTTCGTGGCCTACACGGCCTTCGCTGGCAAGAACGTCTACATTGGTTCCGGCGCACAGGTCTGCGACGAAGCGCGCGTCTTCGACTACGCTCAGGTCACGGGCCAGGCGATCGTGAAAGACCGCGCCCAGGTTTTCGGGGAGGCGCGAGTTTATGGCTCTGCCAAGGTCTACGAAGGCGCGCAGGTCTACGACCGCGCAGCGGTGTGGGAAAACGCCGAGGCCTACGGCGAGTCTCGCATCTACGGCATCGCGGGCCTCAAGGGCAACGTGAAGGTCTACGGCCGTGCGCGGATGTTCGACGCGACCTACGGCGGGAACGCTCGGTACTTCTAGCTAGCGCCGGACGAGCAAGAGATAGCTCACGGTTGCCCCGAGGAAGCTCGCGAAGAGAGCGCCGCCGACGGCGCGCGTGAGTCTCCAGTCGCGCGAGCGCCAGTAAGTGAGGACGCACTTGCTCAGAGCATTCCCCAGCAACACGATCAGGATGATGGTGGGTACGAACTCCTCTTTCTGCGGATCGGCCAAGAGCGCCGCCAGCACCGCGTGCGACTCGAAGAGCGAGATCACCAGAGTGGTGAGCTCGAAGGGTAGAGGGAGGCGCTGACTGATGAGGCGCATTCCTCCGATGAAGGCGATGATCAGCAGGGATAGCTTCAGGACTCGGCGCCAGACGATGGGGTCACGGATGTCAATCTCCAGCTCCGCGGTGGCGGCGGTGCGATCACCCTGCGCCTGAGATGCCTGCCGAAAAAACGCAACGATCAGTCCGAGGAGGAGCATCTGGGAAAGGGGAAGGACGAGCGCTCGTGCCGGGGCGAGGGTCGCGATGATGAGCAGGGCTTCGGTGAGCATCGCCAGCGTCGAAAGCAAGAGAGCGCGGGCCCGGAGGTTCACGGAAACCTGCAGCGGCGCCAGGCGAAGGTAGGTCATGGTGCTCGAGAGAAAACCGCCCAGGAGGCCCTGCAGCAGGAGCCCGCGCTGGGCGCCGAAGAGGTGAGCGGCAAAAAAACCGAGTGCTTCGAGGGTGCCCACCAGGGCGACGAGTTTGACGAGGGCGCTCAGCGAGTAGCGCGAGAAGATGAGCGCCTCGGGAGAGATCACGAGGAGGCTTCCCCACAGCATGGCGAGGATGAAAAGATCGAACCAAAAGCCGTGCTGGCGAGCGTGGTGGGAGAGTGGGGTTTCGGGTGCCATGGCTAGGGCCGGAGCTCCTGGCGCAGCTCCTCGAGCATCAGGCCAAGTTTGTTTTCACCGCGGCCGTCGCCGCAGTCGGCCCAGTAGCAGTCTTTTTCCGTGTGCTCGACGAGCCGCGCCTCGCCGGTGGCCAGGAGCAGCTCGCGCAGTTCTTGGTGCTGAGTGAACTTTGCCCGCAGCGCTTTTCGCATCACCTCGTCGCGGTAGCTACTCCAGTCCGATCGCTTGGGCTTCTGGGGATCGCGGCCGCGGTTGGCGGCTTCCATCGGATCGGCCACTGCGCGGACCCACTCCTGCCAGTCGCCGCGCTGGTACTTCATCGCCTGGTAGTAGTGCTCGCTGGTGGGCCACCAGCGCCCCTCGAGCAGGATGGGGAAGAGTGCGAAGTTGGAAAACTCCCCGAAGGCTTGGGAGCGCGAGTAAAACTTTATCACCGGTGGGAGCGGGGCGGGAACCTGGGTTCGCGGGTGGTGCCGGTAGTGCGTGGCACGGGGTGTGGGAGCGGTGGCACAGGCGGAGAGGAGAAGAAGGAGGGCAGAAATAAAAAAGCGCATCGAGCGGCTCCTGAGTCACCAAGATAGTGACGCGAGAGCGCTCGATGCGCAAGTGCTAGCGCTTAGTAGCGGCTGCGGAAACCGCCGCCGCCGCTTTTTTCGCGCGGCGCCTGAGGCTTGGCCTCAGAGACGTTCATGGCACGACCGCCGATCGACTGGCCATTGAGGCCGTCGATCGCTGCTTGTGCTTCTGAACCACTGCTCATTTCAACGAAGCCGAAGCCCTTTGAACGACCAGTGTCGCGATCCATGATGACGTTGGCAGATTGTACAGTGCCGAAGGCCTCGAACTTCGTGCGAAGTTCGTCGTTGTTGATGGTAAAGGCAAGGTTGCCGACATAAAGTTTCTGACTCATTTTGAGCCTCCAAAGAGCGGACCACGAAGATGTGGACTCGGACCTTAGGTGTCTCACACATCCGTGCGCGTGCCCAGCGTAATAAAATTTATTACGCTGGTTTGATCAATAACACTGAGTTACTGGATGAACTTGAGCATCTCCGACCACGCCGCTTCGGCAGCTTTGGCGTTGTAGGCGACTGGGATCTTGTACTTCTTGCCGACTTCGGTCGCCTTCGGGTTCGTGAAGGCGTGCGTGGCCTGCGGGTAGTTCACCACTTTGTAATTGGCCTTGGTGCTTTTCATCTCTTTCTCGAAGGCCGCTCGCTCCTTGGCGGGGACCATCGGATCGGCGAGGCCGTTGAGCGCCAGGACGCGCGCCTTGATCGGCTGCTGCGGAAGGCCCGAAGCAAGGCCACCGTGGAAGCTCACCACGCCTGCAACTTCCGCACCTGAGCGTGCGAAGTTAAGCGCTTGAGTGCCCCCGAAGCAGAAGCCGATGACGTAGACCTTGCTGGGGTCGACGTGCGGGTCGAGCTTCGCCGCCGCGATGTAGCGGTTGAGGCGCTCGATGCCGAGCTGCGGGTTCTGGTAGAAGGGCGTCGCGAGGGCCTGCGCCTCCGCGGGAGTTTCCACCACCACGCCTTCTCCGTAGAGGTCGACGGCCAGAGTGGCGTAGCCGGCGGCGGTGAGCTTCTCCACGCGATCCTGCATGAACTCGTTGCGGCCCCACCACTCGTGGACGATGACAACGAGGGGAATCTTCCCATCGAATTTCTTGGGAAGTTTGACCTCCGACTCGAAGCTCTTGCCTTCGGCCTGGAAGCTGATGAGGGGCGAGTAGCTAACTTTCTTCTCGCTCGGCTTGTGAGCGCAGCCGATGACAACGAGGGCCACGAGAACGAGGGACAGGCGCATGGGATCTCCTTTGATGCGTAGGGTGCCACCATTCTGGAGGAGATTTCCTTTTTTGTCCTGAGGCAAGAGGTGGACAGGATTAGTTGATCACGCTCATCGACTTCCACTTGCCCTGTTGGAATCGTGCGCAAAGCACCAGGGTGATGGTGACCGAGTAGACCACCACCCACGCCCAGGAGTACACCGCCGCGTTGGGATGTGTCTGGAGGAGATAGGCCGGCAGCACCATCAGGGGCCAGGGAATGACGAGGGCCACCAGCGACACGAAGCGCGTGTCTCCGGCGCCCTTGAGGGCGAAGGAGATGTTGAGGTAGGCGCTGTCGAAGACCGTGAAGAGGGCCACCATCTTGAGGAGCTGTGGTGCCAGGAGGGTGACCTGGGCCCAGAGCTCAGGGTTGGCGTCGTTCTTGAACCAGGCGAGGTAGAAGTCCGGGATCAGCCAGAAGCTCGCGGCGACCACCGCCATGTAGAGGGAAGAAATCTTCACCCCGGCCCAGGTGAGGGCCTGCGCCTCGGCGGGATTCTTCTCACCGAGCTTTTGCCCCACGAGGGTGAGGACCGCCTGGGCGACTCCCATCGTCGGAAGCACCGAGAGCATCATGACGGTGACGGCGATGGAAGAGCTCGAGAGCGCGGCTTCGCCCTGGGAGAGCCGGCCCATGAAGATGAGAAAGACGGTGAACGCGAGGCCCTCGAGGGCCCACTGCAGACCACTCGGGATGCCGAACTTGAGAAACTGCGTGAGCAGCTGCCAGCGCGGTTTCCAGTCCCCGAGGGCGAAGCGCGCGGCCTGGGCATTGTGCACGAGGAGGTAGCATCCCATGGCGGCGGCGCCGTAGGTCGCGAGGGCGGTGGCGAGGCCCGCGCCGGCGATGCCCAGGGCCGGGAAGCCGAGTTTCCCGAAGATGAGAAGGTAGTCGAGGGCCACGTTGAGGAGGAGGCCAATGAAGTTGATGAGGATCACCATGCGGGTGCGGCCCAGGCCCGTGAAGAAGCCGCTGACGGCGGCCACGATGGCGGTCGGCAAGGCGGAGTAGGAGAGGGCGTTGAAGTAGCTCACCTCGAGGGCCTCGATGCTGGCCCCGTGGCCCACCATTCTAAAAAAGGCCGGCGAGAAAAGATTCAGGCCCAAGAAGAGGACGCCGCCGACTACGGCGACGAAGAAGGCCTGCCAGAGAGCGGGCCCGATGTTTTTCTCTTCGCCGGCCCCGTAGTACTGCGCCACGAAGGTGGTCACGTAGGCGGCCGTCTGCTGCAGAAGGGCCATCGGCACCCAGAAGACGCCCATCACCGCCATGGCGGCGCCGAGGGCTTCGGTGGCGAAGCTGCCGAGGAAGATGCGGTCGATGGTCAGCTGGAGGTTCCAGAAGCTGTTCGCGATGATGAGGGGCCAGGCGATCGCGAGGATCGTTTTCCAGTAGGGGCGTGCCATAGGATCTCTCACTTCCTTTAGTTTTATTTTGAGCATCCGAGCCTTCTTTGTCGAGGGAGCAACTCGAGGTTTACAATTTGGGAGGAGCGTGAGTTGATGCTTCCTGTGAAAAGTGTGGCCTCAAAAATTCTTTTCTGCGTCTCCTTGCCGCTGCTCACGGCCCTCGCCGTATCGCTTTTCCAATGGGGGCTCTACCTCATTCCGGCCACGCGCGCTCAGGTCCCCGGGATCATCTGGTTGCTGCCCTTCGCAGGGGCGGGGCTGGGAGTCCTCCTCACGAAGCTGCCGGCGGACACGGACATCTCTCTCTCTGGACTAACGGACGGCTTGGCTGACAAATGTTTACGACTCTCCGGGTGGTCTATTCCCTGGATTATTTTTTCTAGCTGGGTGACGCATCTTTTCGGTGGCTCAGCGGGGCGCGAGGGAGTTGGCATCATCATCGGTACGGCGCTGGCGTCGACCTTGCCGAGCAAGAGCTTTGCGTCTCGGGCACAGGTGCTCGGGATGGGAGTTGCCGCAGGCCTGGCCGCGGTGTTCTTAACTCCCTTCGCCGGCGTCGTGCTTGCCCTCGAGTGGGGGAACCGTGAGCTGCGCAGGCCCGGGGCAGTGGCCCTTCTCATCCTGAGCGCCGGGGTGAGCTTCGCGGTTGCCAATCACCTCGCACCGGAGCACCAGAAGCTTGCTGTCGTAGTGAACTGGCAACCGCAGACGATTCTGCCCTGGGCCCTGGCCCTCGTCGCGGTGGTGCTAGCGACCTTGCTCTACGGCGCGCTCTACGAGGTGGTAAAAAACCAAACGCGTAGGTTTCTCCCGGAGGCGTGGCAGCGGCTCTCGTTCGGCGGGGCCCTCGTTGCGGTGGTGCTGACCTTCGCGGGAACGCAGTACGCGGGCCTCGGGCTGCCCTTGCTCCACGCTGCGTTCATCGGAGAGGTGTCGCTGGCAGATTTTCTGAACAAAACCATCGTTACCGCGTTGACTCTCGGTGCGGGCTTCAAGGGCGGCGAAGTCACGCCTTTGTTCATCCTCGGCGCCATGCTCGCCCAGACGCTGTGCCTCGCCCTTCTCGCTGAGGCGTCCACCCTCGCGGCCGCCCTCGGGATGATGGGTCTGGTGGGGGTTGTCACGCGGGCCCCTTTCACGGCAGTGGTCATGAGCGCGGAGTTCTTCGGCTGGGAAGTGGCCGTCTTCTTGGCCCCGCTGCTGGCCCTGGCGCAGAAGACGGTAGAATTTACTCGCTCCCGCCTGCGCCGGCGGCGCAAGGGCCAGGGCCCGTGGTAAAGCCTCCCCATCTCAACCCGAGGAGTATCCCATGAAAAAAATCTTCAGCATCGCGCTTCTGTCTCTTAGCCTTTCGGCCTTCGCCAAGACCGAGGTGCTCGTGGCCGCGACCTTCGTGAAAATCTCCGGTGCCGCGGCGAAAGAGATGTACCAGAAGCTTTCCATCAAGGCGGTCGTCGACCTCGACGGCGGGGCCGGCGATGACGTCTTCTTCAAAGACGGAAAGCACTTCCGGTGCTTCTACTCCGCCTCGGCCGACTACTACGCCTGCGACGTCTTCCTCAAATAAGTCCTTTACCTGTCCGTAGGGTTTGCGTAGCCTTTTCCTATGCGAACCCTGCTAGGCCTTTTCCTCTGCTCCACGGTCTCCCTCTCCGCGCGCGCCTCGGCGGTGCGTGAGCTCGCGCTGCACCTGCGAGCGCAGGAGTACCAGGGCACCAACCGCCTGCGCGAAAAGTGCACCGTCGACGTCTTCCCCCGTAGCGGCGGTGACATGCTGGTGCAACTCTTTAACCCGCGCCGGCACCAGTTCCTCGTGAGGGCGAGCTATCCCTTCGAGTCGGTCACGGGCTTCTTGCGCGTCCAGGGCCCCTGGGAGCCGAGCGAGAGCGGGCGAGTGGCACTGGCCCTGGTCATCGAGGGCCGCGACGTGCGCCTCGAGCGCGAGTTCTGCGGTCAAGCGCGCTGCTGGGTCTCAGACGTTAACTGCACGCTGGAACAGCGTTAGGAGGTTCTATGAAAAAGCTCTTTGCTCCGTGCCCAACGCCGCTGTGTACCGATGTTGCTCTCTTGCTTCTCCGGGTCGTCGCCGGAATCGCCATGGCCACCCACGGCTGGGGCAAGATCCAGAACCCCTTCGCGTGGATGGGTGAGGGCGCTGCCGTTCCAGGCATCTTCCAGGCCCTCGCTGCGGTCTCCGAGTTTGCCGGCGCCATCGCCGTCGCCCTCGGCCTCGTTACGCGTCTGGCGGGACTCGGCCTGAGCTTCACCATGCTGGGTGCGGCGCTCTTCCACATGGTGGTCTTGAAGGATCCCTTCGTGAGCACCGGCCAGGGCGGCTCCTACGAGATGGCAACTCTCTACCTACTGATCTACGGGCTTCTCACCGTTCACGGGCCGGGGCGACTGTCCCTCGACGCGAAGCTCTTTGGTGAGTGTCGTAAGTAACTTCCGATAGCGCGAGGCAAGTTGCCTGGCACTTGCCTCGAGCCACTTCTGCTCGGCCTCGTCCCACCCGGAGTGCTGGCGCCGGTGGTGCTCGCCCAGTAGGCCGACCTGTGCCTTGAGGACAGAGGGGATCAGCTTGCTCTTCGTCTTGTCCAGGGAGATGCTCTCCTTCGTGCGACTGCGGAGGAGGAAAGTTTTGTTTTGAAACTTCACCGAGTGGTAGAAGCGCGGCGATTCCTGCCATACTTTTTCCTTCAGTTCGGCGAGGCGCTCGGGCCTCTCGGCGCCGCTGGTGAGAAAACTCACCCCCGGCTTCGCCTCTTCCTTGAGCTCGAGGACGTCGCGCCATTTCCCGCGGGCCACCAGCACCCAGTAACGCCGAAGGCCCGCGCTGCCGCCGCTGCTGCGGACCACCTGGACGAAATCTAACACCCGATAGGGTTTGAGGAGAGGAAGCTGGGCGAGTCCCTGCTTGAGTTCGGCGTGCTCCTTCGGGCCCAGAGACGCGTACTCGGGCGACGGGATAAATAGGTTGTTGCGCGTGAGCTTGAGGAGCAGCGACTGGCGCCGCGGGGCGAGCTCCACCTGCAGGGCCTCTGGCAGCGGCTGGGGAGCGGCGCCTTGCCGCGCGCGCGCGTACTCGCGCAGGAGCTCACCTAGGAGCTCGTCGTCTTGGTAGGTGAGGAGCACGGCCGTAAAGTAGCGAAGCGCATCTAGTTCCAATGGGCAGTCACCGCCATCGTCGAGGTCGTTGAAGACGTAGCGCGTGCGCCCGGCGAACTCGATGAAGCCGAAGTTCTCTGGGTGCGCGTCACCCAGGCAAGCGATCACTCTGCCCGAGTGCGGGAACTGCGCGAAGTCGCGGTAGTAGCTGTTCACGTAGGAGCGGAAAAAGAGCAAGGGCGAGGTGAGTGAAGCCGCGAGCTTTGCTCGAAAGGCGTCGTCCGAGAGATGGGCGTAGGGAGCGCGCAGGTCCTCGAGCGTCAGGTCGTCGCTGAAGGCCAGTGGCCTGAGCTCACCAGCGGATGAGGCCATTGAGCAGAGCAGCAGAATGAGCGTGAGCAAATTTCGCATAAAGAACTATCGGACTCTCGCACTGAAGGTTTAACTCTTCCGAGTGTTTCGCTATAGTGAAGTCTCTAACGAGGGAGAAGTATGCTTCAGTTGATCGGAATGCTCTGGATCGTCATGGCGGCGCTTGCGCAGGAAACGCCGAAGGCCGTGGAGAGCGAGGCCCCGCAGCTCCCGCCCGAGCTCGCCACCACCGCCGAGCTCTCGGGGTGGGTGAAGACCGGCCGGGCCAAGGAGTCCCTCAAGCTCTGCCGCGAATTCCAGGCGCGCTACAGCGACAAGGTGCGCTGCCAGACCTACGGCACCACCCCCGAGGGGCGCACGCTGCACTACCTCGTGGTGGAAGACTTAAGCTTCTCGGCCCTGAAGCCCACGCTCTGGCTCCAGGCCGGCATCCACGCCGGCGAGATCGACGGCAAAGACGCGACCTACTGGTACCTGCGCGACCTGCTCGCTGATCCGAAGGCCTCCCAGGTGCTGAAAAAACTGCGCATCATCTTCGTGCCCATCGTGAACCTGGATGGCCACGAACGCTTCGGAGCGCACAACCGGCCGAACCAGCGCGGGCCCGAAGAAATGGGCTGGCGCGTGACCGCCGAGAACCTGAACCTCAATCGCGACTTCGCCAAGGCCGAGGCACCGGAGATGCGGGCGCTGCTCAAGCTCTGGCACGAGCACAAGCCTCTCCTGAGCGTCGACCTGCACGTCACCAACGGCGCGGACTTCCAGTACGAAGTTGGCCTCGTCACCACGCCGAGCAAGTTCTACGGCAGTAGCGCGCTCCACCGCGCCGGCAGCGAGCTCGAGGAGCAGCTCGTCTCCGCTCTCGTGCAGAAAGGCCAGAAGGCCTTGCCCTTCTACCCCAGCTTCCTCGACGAACTCGACCCGACCAAGGGCTTCGCCCGCTACGTCCCCCAGGCGCGCTTCGCGCACGGCTACTGGCGCCTGAACAACCGGCTTGGGCTCCTGGTGGAGGCCCACTCTTGGAAAGACTACCCCACGCGTGTGAAGACTCAGCGAGCGGTGGTGGAGACCGTGGTACAGCTGCTGGACAAGAACGCCGCGCGCTGGCTCGGGGCCGTCCGCGAAGAGGAGCGCGCCAAACGCAACAGCATCGAGCTGGCCTTCACGCACACCGAGAAGAGCTCGCCGCTCGACTTCCTCGGCTACGCCTACCAGGTCATCGACTCGCAGATCTCGGGCGGCAAAGTGATCCGCTACGACACCTCGAAGCCCCAGGTGCTGCGGCTGCCGGTGCACCACGAGCTCAGGCCCACCATCAGCGTGAAGGCTCCCCGCCGTGGCTACTACGTCGCGAAGGCCGAGGTCCCGTGGGTCAAGGCGAAGCTCAAGGTCCACGGCCTCAAGTACCATACGGTGAAGAAAGAGCTGCGCCAGAGCTGCGAGGTCTTCGTGACCAGTAGTAAGAAGTTCGCGCCAGAGTCCTTCGAGGGCCGGCACCGGCTCACCGTCGAAGGCCAGTGGGAGGAGCGCGACTGCGTGATCGAAAAGGGCGCGCTCTTCGTGCCGACGGACGAGAACCCGCAGCAGCTCGTCGCCCACCTCTTCGAGCCGCTCTCGAGCGACTCCTTCCTCGCCTGGGGCCACTTCAATCGTTGGTTCGAGCGCAAGGAGTACATGGAGGACTACGTGGCGGAAGACGTCGCCCGCGAGCTGCTCAAGGATCCACAGGTCAAGAAGGCCTTCGAGGCCCGGCTGGCCGCCGACGAGGCCTTCCGCAAAGACCCGCAGCAGCGCTTCGAGTTCTTCTACCGGCGCCACGCCTCCTGGGACCAGAAGTACGAGTCCTACCCGGTCGTCCGGCAGTAGGCGCAGAGGAGTATGAAGAATTTCTTCTCCCTCACCGAGGCCGAGCTCGCGGCCACCCCCGAGCTCGGCGCCTGGGCCGCGCGCCGGCTCTACCACTGGTTCTACAAGCTCAAACGCAGCGACTGGCCCGTGGCCGACATCTCACGCTCAGCGCAGCGGTGGTGCGAGGAACACCTGAGCTTCGAGCGCGTGCGCATTCACGAGACCATCGTGTCGCCGGATCGCACGGTGAAGTTCGTCGTCGCCCTGGCCGACGGCAAGCGCGTCGAGAGCGTGCTCCTGCCCTTCCAGGGGAAGTACTCCCTGTGTCTGTCGTCGCAGGTGGGCTGCGCCATGAAGTGCAGCTTCTGCTACACCGGCCAGGCGGGCCTCACGCGCCACCTCGAGGCCCACGAGATCGTCACGCAGTTCCTCGTCGCCCACGACTGGCTGCGCGAGCACCGGCCCGCGGAGGCACGGCTCTTGAACGTGGTGTTCATGGGCCAGGGGGAGCCGCTGCACAACTTCGACGCCGTCAAGCGCGCCTGCGAGATCCTGCTCTCCCGCTCCGGCCTGTGCCTCGCCGATCACAAGATCACCGTCTCCACCGCGGGCCTTTTGCCCGGCATCGAGCGCTTCAAGGCGGAGATGCCCAGCGTGAACCTCGCGCTCTCGCTGCACGCGGTGGACGACGAGATCCGCAGCGAGCTCATTCCGCTGAACAAGACCTATCCGCTGCGCTCGATGATCGACCTGCTGGACTCGATCCCGCAGGGGAAGAAGCGCTTCGTGACCTACGAGTACCTGCTCATCGAAGGCCTCAACGACAGCGACGCTCAGGCGCTGGCGCTGGCGGAGTTTCTGCGCGGCCGCAAGGCGCTGGTGAGCCTGATCCCCTACAATCCCATCCCCGGCGTCGCCTACCAGCGCCCTTCGCTAGAGCGGGTGGAGCGCTTCCGGCAGATCCTCGACGAGCGGAAGGTGGTCGCCTTCATCCGAGGGACCAAAGGGGATAGCATCCTCGCGGCCTGCGGCCAGCTCCATACGGAAAAACGGATGGTTCGGCGCTAATTCATCGTCCCAGTGAGTAGAATCCTCCTGTCTAGCTAAAAATCAGATAGGGAAACTCCTGCGAAGGCCCTGTACCTTATGTGGCGGATGGTCTAAAAACTCCGACCACACGAGGTTCCCATGAAAAAGCTCATTCTGCTCTTGTCCCTTCTTTTTGTCGTCTCCGCGGAGGCGGTGAGTTTCCGCTGTGAGACCAAGGGCCATCCCTTTAACGACTACATGACCGCTGACGCCATGGTGCAGGGCGAGTTCCGCCAGACGGAGTTCCGCACCTACCTCGAGCGCTACGACATCAAGTACGACATCATGATCGACGACATAGAGTTCTCGCGCTTCGAGTCCCGCGGCATCAAGCCGCTCAAGAACCGCCGCAACTACAACCCGACGGTGTACCGCAACCACTTCCGCTTCGACTTCTCCCACCTCATCCCCCTGGGCAAAGGGTCTCTGATGTTTCCCTTCGAGGTCTTCGATCCGGCGGTGAAAGAGTTCCGCGCGGCGCTCATGCTTTCGCAGCTCGAGCACCACGCGGGCGGCACACTCCGTCTGAACTGCGTGAAGCGCTAGAAGACGTTGACGTTCGCGCTGATCGCGATGTTCGTTCTGTCGGAGCGCAGGTCCGAGGGGATGAACTGAATGTTCGGATAGAGGAACACGTCTCTCGTTACCGAAATCCCTAGGCCCATCGACTGGTACACCTTGCGCTTGGTGAAGGTGTCTCGACCCTGGAAGCGGGCGTTCTGGTACACCTGCCAGCCCCAGATGGTGCGGAAGTTGAATGTGTCGTTGATGTCGTACTCGATTCCGGGGAAGACGCCCCAGACGTTTCTCGCCAGGAAGCGGTTGTCGTTATTGAAGGTGTAGAATGTCCCGAGGAAACCGACGCCGTAGGAGAAGCGCGTCTCCGGTACGGCCACCATGTACTGCTGGAGAATCTCGTAGGAGGCGTTGTAGCCCGCGTTCTTCTGCTGGTTGTTGGTGATGAGCTTCGGCTTGATGAAGAGGACGGACTGCGCAGGCCCGAGCTTTCCGACGCGCGTGTAGCGCAGAGACGGGTCGTTGACCGTCAGCTTCTGGTGGGTGCGCTCGAACTCTTCCTCGAGCACCGGATTATCAGTGTCGATGTCGTCGTGGAAGGGCGTCGTCATGAAGAGGCCCGTGCTGAGAGTGAAGCTATCGAAGGTTGTCACGCGGTAGCGGATGCCGATCTCGCCCGTCATGTTCTGGAGCGTGAGCGCGTCGGCTCCGCTGACGATGTTCGGACGCTCGGGCTTGCCGGGATCGGCGATGGAACCACCCTGGTAGTTGAAAAAGGTGGACGCGCTCCAGGGTGAAAGCGAGCCGGCGTCGGCGCGCAGGCGGCGGTTGGTGATCACTTGATCGGCCTCGTCGGGTTTTGACGAGTCAGCTTTTTTCTCCTCGGCCCCCCAGCTTGAGCCGGGGAACACGAGAACAAGGGCAAGGGCCCAGGCGAAACACTTGGTCATATCATCTCCGGTGAAGAATTTTATGCACTTAGTGTGCTCAGTGAAATTGATTTCGGCACGGCGGAGTGAGTTAGTCGGAATTCGGCTTGAAAGAAAAGTTTCACGGCCGTGAAATGCTCTCGTGGGCATAAATCACTGGGCAAATTCTTCCGATACAACAACAGACTTATGGGATTTCGTGTCAACACCAACGTCTCCTCCATTGCTGCTCAGCGTACGCTGAGCACGGTGAACCGTGAGTCGGAGGAGAACCTCTCCAAGCTCGCCTCCGGTGAGCGCATCACCAAGGCCGCCGACGACGCCGCAGGCCTGGCGATCTCCGAAAAACTCAAGGCGCACATCCGTTCGTCGAAGCAGGCCAACCGCAACGCCAACGATGCGGTCTCTCACGTGCAGGTGGCCGAGGGGGCACTGAACGAGTCATCCAATATTCTGGCGCGCATGAAAGAGGTCGCCATCCAGGCCGCCACGGACACGCTCTCGGACACCGAACGGGGTCTGACGGAGCACGAGTACCAAACGCTCAAGGCGGAGCTCAATCGCAT
>DAIPJL010000031.1:0-23175 GCA_036770305.1 Bacteriovoracaceae bacterium
AGGATATCCCCCCCGCAAAGCGTGAAGACAAAGGACTGCAGGCAGTCTTTAAGTCCATTTTCCCAATTTTTGACTTCAATAAGACAGTATCTCTCGAGTTTGTTTCCTATACACTCGAAGAGCCAAAATACAGTGTGGTTGAGTGCCGTTCTCGCGGCATGTCCTACGAATCACCGCTTAAGGTGACTGTGCGCTTGATCTTCTACGATCTCAATAGTGAGAAAGAGGACGGGACGCGTACTATTTCATCGATCAAAGAGCAGGAAGTCTACCTCGGCAACATCCCGCTCATGGCGCCGACCGGCTCGTTTATCTTTAACGGCACTGAGCGCGTCATCGTTTCTCAGCTCCACCGCTCTCCCGGCATTATCTTCGAGCACGACTCTGGTAAGAAGCATTCTTCCGGGAAGCTTCTTTACTCTGCTCGGATTATTCCGCATCGCGGTTCTTGGCTCGACTTCGAATTCGATCACAAGAATATTCTCTACGCACGCATTGATCGCAAGCGCAAGTTCCACGCGACAGTCGTTCTCAAGGCGATGGGCTACAGCGTAGCAGACCTGCTTAAGGCGTTCTATCCACTGGAGACGCTCCACCTTTCTGAGAAATCCTACGAGCGCGAGCTCGACTTCGATCTTCTGACCGGCGCGCGCGTTGAGGATGACATCGTTCATCCGAAGACCGGTGAAGCCATCATTAAGAAGGGCAAGAAGATCACCAAGGCAGCTGTCCAGAAGCTCAAGCAGTCAGGCATGAAGACCCTTCCGGCAAAGCTGGAAGATGTCGTTGGCAAAGTTGTCGCCGACGATATCTTCGATAAGTCGACTGGTGAGGTCATCGCAACCGCTAACGAAGCTCTGACGGAGTCAAAGATCTTTGAACTCATCAAGGCCGGCGTAAAGAAAGTCCAGGTTATCTACATCGATAACGTGAATTACTCGGATCAGATCCGTAACACGCTCTACCTCGATAAAACGAACTCCACCGAGGAAGCTTTGCTCAAAGTATTTGAGCGCCTGCGCCCGGGTGAACCGCCGACACTCGAAGCTGCCGAGCAGCTCTTCGACGGACTCTTCTTCACGCCTGTGAAGTACGACCTCTCGCGAGTCGGTCGCATGAAGATTAATTACAAGTTTGGTTTGGACATCCCCGTCGAGAATACGATTCTCACGAAAGACGATATCCTGATGACCGTGAAGTACCTCGTTGACCTGAACAATGGTAAGGGCCAAGTGGATGATATCGACCACCTTGGTAACCGCCGTGTTCGCGCCGTCGGCGAACTCCTCGAGAATCAGTTCCGCGTTGGCCTGGTCCGCATGGAGCGCGCCGTAAAGGAGCGCATGGCGATCCAGGAGCTGGACACCATGATGCCGCACGATCTGGTGAACCAGAAGCCCGTCGCCGCTGCGATCAAAGAGTTCTTCGGCTCGAGCCAGCTTTCACAGTTCATGGATCAGACGAACCCACTCTCGGAAGTCACGCATAAGCGCCGCCTCTCGGCTCTTGGTCCTGGTGGTCTGACTCGCGAGCGCGCCGGCTTCGAAGTCCGCGACGTTCACGCCACCCACTACGGCCGTATGTGCCCGATCGAGACACCGGAAGGTCCGAACATCGGTCTGATCACGTCTCTCTCAACCTACGCGAAAGTGTCCGAGTACGGCTTCATCGAGACTCCTTACCGTGTCGTTAACGAAGATCGTTCGCTTGAGAAGAAAGTCCGCTACTTTTCGTCCTTCGAGGAAGAAGGCAAGATCATCGCCCAGGCAGACCGCTCGTCCATCAAAGACAACAAGGTCTCTGGCCACATGGTTCCAGCTCGCAAGCAGGGCGAACTCGCTCTCGTCGACGCCTCGGAAGTTGATCTGATGGACGTTTCTCCTTCGCAGATGATTTCGATCGCGACTTCGCTGATTCCTTTCCTCGAACATGATGACGCCAACCGTGCGCTCATGGGCTCAAACATGATGCGCCAAGCGGTACCTGTCATAAAGACAGACGCTCCTATCGTCGGAACGGGCATCGAAAACGTCATCGCTCACGACTCTGGCGCCATCTTGGTCGCTGAGCACGACGGCCGCGTGATCTTCGTAGACTCGAACCGCATCGTTATCCAGCGTGATAACTTCAAGGAAGACGAGTCTGGCGTTGATATCTACAAGCTTGTGAAGTACCAGCGTACCAACCAAAACACCTGCGCCAACCAGCGCGCCCTCGTTAAGGAAGGCGACGTAGTCCGTCAGGGCGACGTGATCGCCGACGGCCCGGCGACTCAATACGGTGACCTGGCCCTCGGCCACAACATCCTGGTGGCGTTCATGCCTTGGGGTGGTTACAACTACGAAGACTCGATCCTGATCAACGAGAAGATGCTCGCTCAAGACGTCTTCACCACGGTCCACATCGAGAACTACGAAGTCGAGGCCCGTGACACCAAACTCGGCAAGGAAGAGATTACCCGCGACATCCCGAACGTCTCCGAGGAAGCCCTCAAGGACCTCGACGAAGCGGGGATCATCCGCGTCGGTGCTATCGTGAAGCCTGGCGACATCCTGGTCGGTAAGATCACACCGAAGGGTGAGACCCAGCTTTCTCCTGAGGAGAAGCTCCTTAAGGCGATCTTCGGTGATAAAGCCGGCGACGTGAAGGACACTTCGCTGCGTGTTCCGTCTTCCGTCCGGGGTACCGTCATCGACGCCCACGTCTTTACCCGCGAAGGCGTCGAGCTCGACGCTCGCTCTAAAGCCATCATCGAGCGCGAGACCACACTCGTCCGTCGCGACGAGAACATCGAGATCAAGGCGATCCAGCGTTCTGCGATTAAGAAGATCTCCGAGATGCTCTCGGGTGCTTCTATTGAAGACAAGCTGATCTCCGAAGATGGCTCGACCGAGCTCCTGAAGAAGGGCACGAAGATCACTGAAGACGTCCTCTACGGTATTCCCTTCGAGCTCATCGGCTACCTGCCGCTCAAGGCGGACCTCGAGGAGCGCCTGTCCGAGTACTTCGCCGACATCCGCAACCGCATTAACCGCGTTCGCGCCAAGGCCAACGAACAGATCGCGAAGCTCCACAAGGGTGACGAGCTTCCTCCGGGCGTGATCAAGAAAGTCGTCGTCTACATCGCCATCAAGCGTAAGCTGCAGGCTGGTGACAAGATGGCGGGACGCCACGGTAACAAGGGTGTGATCTCGCGCGTTCTTCCGCTCGAAGATATGCCTTACATGGCCGATGGCCAGCCGGTAGAAATCGTTCTGAACCCTCTGGGTGTTCCGAGCCGTATGAACATCGGTCAGCTCTTCGAACTGCACCTTGGCTGGGCAGGCCGTGGTCTCGGCGAGAAGATCTCTGCGCTCCTTGAGCAGAAGCAGGACCTTGCTCGTCTGAAGGACCTCCTGAGTAAGATCTACAAATCCGCGGAAGCGGACGCGTGGCTCAAGAAGGCGAAGGATGAAGACGTCATCCGCCTCGGTGAGCAGCTTCAGTCCGGTGTTCGCTTCGCCAGCCCTGTTTTTGACGGCGCGACGGAAGAGGACATCGAAGAGATGCTTGCCCTTGCGGACCTCGACCGTAGCGGTAAGACGACACTCTTCGACGGCATCACCGGTGAAGCCTTCTCTGAAGAAGTCACCGTCGGTTCGATGTACATGCTGAAGCTCCACCACCTGGTGGACGAAAAAATTCACGCACGTTCGACGGGCCCCTACTCCCTCGTCACGCAGCAGCCGCTGGGTGGTAAGGCGCAGTTCGGTGGTCAGCGACTCGGAGAGATGGAAGTCTGGGCGCTGGAAGCTTACGGCGCGGCTTACACCCTCCAGGAGTTCTTGACCGTGAAGTCGGACGACGTGGTAGGCCGTACGCGCATGTACGAGTCCATCGTGAAGGGCGAGCAAGTCCTTGAGCCGGGTCTCCCTGAGTCATTCAACGTCTTGATCCGCGAGCTACAGGCTCTCGCTCTCGACGTGAAGCTCGAGGAACCAAACCAAGAAACTATTCTTTAAGATACTGAGGGGTTAGGTCACATGAAAGACTTGCTAAACTTTTTCGATAAGCCAAAAGATCCAGTCAGTGTACAGGCCATCTCCATCAAGATGGCCAGCCCTGATACCATCCGTGAGTGGTCCTTCGGTGAAGTAAAAAAACCGGAAACCATCAACTACCGTACCTTCAAGCCCGAGCGCGATGGCCTCTTCTGTGCCAAGATCTTCGGGCCCATCAAGGACTACGAGTGCATCTGTGGTAAGTATAAGCGCATGAAGCACCGCGGCGTGGTTTGTGAGAAGTGTGGCGTTGAAGTCACGCTCTCTAAAGTCCGCCGTGAGCGCTGCGGCCACATCGAGCTGGCGACACCAGTTGCCCACATCTGGTTCCTACGCTCTCTTCCGAGCCGTATCGGCGCGCTCCTCGATCTTTCTCTTAAGGATCTTGAGCGCATTCTCTATAACGAAGCCTACATCGTTCTTCAGTCATCAACTGATGGCCAGGAAGGTGGACTTGCAGTGGGGTCGATTCTCACAGAGCAGAAGTTCTTCGAACTAAAGCAAGCCGGAATCGACTTCAAAGCAGGCATGGGCGGTGAAGTTGCGAAGGACCTCCTTTCAAAAGTTGATCTCGACATCCTCAACAAAGAACTTCGACGCGGCCTCAAGGATGCCACCACTGATCTTGCTCGCGCTAAGATCATCAAGCGCCTGAAGGTTGTGGAGTCTCTCCTGAGAAGCTCGAACAAGCCAGACTGGTTCATGATGGATGTAATTCCTGTCCTCCCACCGGATCTTCGTCCACTTGTTCCTCTGGAAGCAGGCCGCTTCGCTACTTCCGATCTCAACGACCTCTACCGTCGTGTGATCAACCGTAACAACCGTCTGAAGCGACTCAAAGAGTTGAACGCACCAGAAATCATCATCCGCAACGAGAAGCGCATGCTTCAGGAAGCGGTCGATGCTCTCTTCGACAACGGTCGTCGCGGCAAAGTCTTCACCGGAGCGAACAAGCGCCCGCTGCGCTCGCTCTCCGATATGTTGAAAGGTAAGCAGGGCCGTTTCCGCCAGAACCTTCTCGGTAAGCGCGTCGACTACTCTGGCCGTTCGGTCATCGTCGTCGGCCCGAACCTGAAGCTGCACCAGTGCGGTCTTCCGAAGCTGATGGCACTCGAACTCTTCAAGCCTTTCATCTACAACAAGCTCATCGAGAAGGGTCACTGTACCACCATTAAGGTCGCTAAGAAGATGGTCGACCAGCAGCGCCAGGAAGTCTGGGACATCCTCGAAGAGGTTGTGCAGGAGCATCCGGTTCTTCTTAACCGCGCACCGACCTTGCACCGCCTTGGTATCCAGGCTTTCGAGCCTGTTCTGATCGAGGGCAAGGCGATCCAGCTGCACCCGCTCGTCTGTACAGCCTTCAACGCGGACTTCGACGGTGACCAGATGGCAGTTCACGTTCCGCTTTCGATCGAGTCTCAGATCGAGGCACGTGTTCTCGCCATGTCTACAAACAATATTCTTTCTCCCAAAGACGGAACACCGATCATTGTCCCTTCTCAAGATATCGTCTTGGGCATGTACTACATGACTCGCGTGCGTCCCTTTGCCCGTGGTCACGGAAAGGTCTTTGCTTCTAAAGAAGAAGCTCAGTTCGCCTACCACACCGGCAACCTGCACCTTCAGGCACCCATCAAGATTCGTATCGAGGGCAAGCTGATCGAAACGACCGTCGGCCGTACCTTCGTTTACAACATCCTGCCGGACTGCCTCGAGTACGAGGACATCAATAAGATCCTCAATAAGAAAGAGCTCGCGAAGCTGATCGATAAGGCCTACCGCAAAGGCACCGAGAAGCAGACAGTGATCTTCGCGGACTCAATCATGAAGATGGGCTACGAGTACGCCACGAAAGCGGGCATCTCGATCAACATCAAAGACATGGTCATTCCAAAAGAGAAAGCCGACATCATCGGTACAGCTCAGAAGGAAGTCGAAAAGATCACCAACGAGTACAACGAGGGTTCGATCACCAACGGCGAGCGCTACAACAAGATCGTCGACGTCTGGGCACAGACAAACGAGAAGCTCTCGAAGGTTCTGATCGAAGGCCTCTCGAAGCAGGATTTCGCCTCTGAGAACGGCAAAGAAAAGACCAAAGCTCCGTCGTTCAACGCGATCTTCATGATGGCAGACTCCGGTGCTCGTGGTTCGAACGTTCAGATCCGTCAGCTCGCTGGTATGCGCGGTCTGATGGCTAAGCCGTCTGGCGAGATCATCGAAACGCCGATCACTTCGAACTTCCGCGAAGGCCTCACCGTACTCCAGTACTTCGCTTCTTCTCACGGTGCTCGTAAGGGTCTCGCGGACACCGCTCTGAAAACTGCGAACTCCGGTTACCTCACCCGACGCCTCGTTGACGTGGCCCAGGACGGTATCATCCGTTCCAGCGACTGTGGTACTGACGACGGCATCGTACAGACCTCGCGCATCGAGGCCGGCGAGATCGTCGAGCACGTCGCACACCGCGTCCTCGGCCGCGTTTCCCTCGACGACGTCAAGGGCAAGGACGGCGCCGTGATCTTTAAGAAGAACCACCTTTTCGTCGAAAAAGACGTTCAGGCGCTGATGGACCAGGAAGTGGACCAGATCAAGGTTCGCTCAGTTCTGACCTGCAAAGAGCGTCACGGATTCTGTGCTCTCTGCTTCGGTCGTGACCTCGCTCGAGGCAAGCTCGTTTCAGACGGTGAAGCAGTGGGTATCATCGCCGCTCAGTCGATCGGTGAGCCCGGAACGCAGCTCACCATGCGTACCTTCCACATCGGTGGTACTGCAACCGCGGGTGCTCAGGTCAACAAGACCGAGGCGAAGACCGCAGGTGTTGTTCACTTCGACACCGTTAAAGTCTTCGAGCGTGCTGATGGCATCAATATCATCATGAACAAGACGGGTGAGATCGTGATCAAGACCGCTGCGGGCGTCGAGAAAGAACGCTACCCAGCGGTTTACGGTGCTTCGATCTTCTTCAAGGACGGTCAGGCCATCAACGTGGGTGATAAGATCCTCGAGTGGGATCCCTTCGCAATGCCAATCATCTCGGAAGTAGCAGGTACCGTTAAGTACGAAGACCTCGTACTTGGTGCAACCTTCACAGAAGTGGTTGACTCGGTCACTGGTCTTTCTCACCGCGTGGTGATTGAGGCGAAGGCCAAGGAAGACATCTCGAAGCAGCCGCGAATCATCATCTGTGACGATGCTGGTAACCCTGTCACCGTTCCAGGAACGAAGCGTATCGCCTCCTACGGTCTGCCGGTCGGGGCAAACGTGGTCGTGAACTCGGGCGACAAAATCGACGGTGGTATCATCATCGCGAAGGTACAGCGCGAATCAACGAAGACTAAGGATATTACCGGTGGTCTTCCACGGGTTGCCGAACTCTTCGAAGCGCGTAAGCCAACCAATAGCTCGCAGATTGCGGACATCGCTGGTACCGTCGAGTACGGCCCAGAGGTCCGTGGCTCACGCAAGATTATCATCAAGCCCGAAGATGGTGGTGAGCCAGTGGTCTACACCATTCCTAAGGGGCGCTATGTCGTTGTGAACGAAGGTGACTATGTTCGCCCAGGCGATCAGATCATGGACGGTCCAACGAACCCACACGATATTCTGCGTGTTCTTGGTGACAAGGCAGTAGCTCGTTACATCGTTGATGAAATCCAAGAGGTGTATCGCCTCCAGGGTGTGAAGATCGATGATAAGCACATTGAAGTTATCGTAAGTCAGATGCTGAAGAAGGTTGAAATCACTGAACCCGGTGATTCCATCTTTGTTCAGGGCGATTCAATTATTAAGGCAGAGTTGGCCGAAGAGAATGAACGCCTCATCGCCCAGGGACTACAGCCAGCTGAGGCTAAGCCTCTCCTGCTTGGTATCACCAAGGCGTCTCTGACTACGGAAAGTTTCCTGTCTGCTGCGTCGTTCCAGGAGACAACAAAAGTCCTTACTCAAGCGACACTTGAGGGCAAAAAGGATACGTTGCTGGGTCTCAAGGAAAACGTACTGATGGGTCGTCTGATTCCAGCGGGAACCGGCTTGCCGCGTTACGCAGGATTCCAGGCGGAAGTTGTGAAGGAAGAGAACCCCTTCATGATGAGTCTATAAACAAACAGCTTGTAAGAGGCCTGGGGGCCATGTTAGAACCCCAGGTCACTTTACGAGATTCGGCAGTAAGGAGAAGGTTGAATGCCTACAATTAACCAACTTGTCCGTCAGGGCAGAACACAAACTCAGTTCCGTACCAAGGCTCCGGCCCTGGAGAGCTGCCCACAGCGTCGCGGCGTTTGTACTCGTGTCTACACGACTACACCCAAGAAGCCTAACTCAGCTCTGCGTAAAGTATGTAAGGTAAAGCTTACTTCTGGTTACGAAGTCATTTCGTACATCGGCGGGGAAGGCCACAACCTTCAAGAGCACAGTATCGTTCTTATCCGTGGTGGTCGTGTGAAAGACCTTCCAGGTGTTCGTTACCACACTGTTCGTGGTGCCCTGGATGCCTCTGGAGTTGAAAAGCGCCGCAAGCGTCGTTCACTCTATGGCGCTAAGAAACCTAAGAAGTAAGAGAATTTGGAGTAGATCATGAGCCGCAAACACAAAGCTGAAACCCGCGAAGTACTTCCTGACCCAAAGTTCGGAGATATTCTCGTTACCAAATTCATTAACTGCATGATGTACGACGGCAAGAAGTCGACAGCGGAAGCAATCTTCTACGGCGCTCTTTCTATCGTTGAGCAGAAGTCTGGCGAAGAAGGCCTCAAGGTCTTCAAAAAAGCTATGAACAACGTAAAGCCTGCTGTTGAAGTTAAGTCACGCCGGATCGGCGGAGCGACCTATCAGGTGCCTATCGAAGTTCGTCCGAACCGTAAGCAATCTCTCGCCATCCGTTGGCTGCGCGAGTACTCTCGCTCGCGCGCTGGCAAGGATATGGTCCAAAAGCTCGCTGACGAGATCCTTGACGCTGCTAACAACCGCGGAGGTGCAGTTAAGAAGCGTGAAGACGTCTACAAGATGGCAGAGGCCAACAAGGCTTTCGCTCACTTGAAGTGGTAATCGCTTCAAATTTGGTTTAAATTACAAGGGGCCTTACGGGGCCCCTTTTTATTTATGGTGAGTTGATTCAAATGAAGTCACGTCAGATTGAGAAAATTCGCAATATCGGCATCATGGCTCACATCGACGCTGGCAAGACGACAACCAGTGAGCGGATACTCTACTACACCGGAAAAAACTATAAAATCGGCGAAGTCCATGAGGGCACCGCCACCATGGACTGGATGATCCAGGAGCAGGAGCGCGGGATAACCATAACTGCAGCTGCTACGACCTGTGCGTGGAACAACCATGTCATCAACATCATCGATACGCCGGGCCACGTCGATTTTACAATTGAAGTCGAGCGCTCTCTGCGCGTCCTCGACGGCGCAGTCGGCGTCTTCTGTGCCGTCGGCGGCGTCGAGCCTCAGTCTGAAACCGTCTGGGCCCAGGGGGATAAGTACCAAGTCCCGCGCATCGCCTTCGTCAACAAGATGGATCGCGTCGGCGCCGACTTCCTCGCTGTCATCTCCGAGATCCGCGAGAAACTCGGCAAGAAAGCCGCGGCCTTGCAGATGCCCATTGGCGCCGAAGAAAGCTTCAAGGGCATGATCGACCTCCTTCGCATGAAGGCCCTCGAATGGGCCGAGGGAGATCTTGGTGAGAAGTTCCAGGAGCGCGAGCTCACGCTCGACGAGTCCACCGAAGCCAAGCTCTACCGCGACGAGCTCCTCGAACACCTCGCCGACTACGACGATAAACTCGCCGAAAGTTACCTCAACGGTGAAGAGATCACCGCGGAGGTCATGGACCTCGCCATCCGAACGGCGACAATCAAGCACGGCTTCATCCCCGTGCTCTGCGGATCTGCATTCAAGAACAAAGGCGTCCAGCCCCTGCTCGACGCTGTTGTGAAGTACCTTCCGTCGCCGGCGGACAAGGGAATGGTCAAAGCCCACGACGCGAAGGACTTCGAGAAAATGGTGGAGCGCGAGCCGACCGACGAAGAGCCCTTCAGTGGCCTCGCGTTCAAGATCTCTTCCGACCCATTCGTCGGCCGCATCACCTACGTCCGCATCTACTCCGGTATCCTGAAGGTGGGCCAGCAGGTTTACAATCCGCTCGAGAAGAAGAAGGAGCGCGTGAACAAGCTGCTCCAGATGCATGCCAACAAGCGCACGGAGATCGAAGAGGCAGGGGCGGGAGACATCGTCGCCATCTCGGGCCTGAAGTCGACGACGACCGGGCAAACTCTCTGCGCCGAACACAAGCCGATCATCTTCGACCTCATGGAGTTCCCCGAGACCGTGATCTCCGTCGCCATCGAGCCGAAGACCACCGCCGACGAAGAGAAGCTCCAGTCGACGCTCGACTACCTGCGAATCGAAGACCCGAGCTTCTCCTACAGTAACAATAAAGAAACAGGCCAACTACTGATCTACGGCATGGGCGAGCTCCATCTGGAGATCATCTGCGACCGCCTCGCGCGCGAGTTCAAGGTCGGCGTGAACGTCGGTTCGCCGCAGGTCTCGTACCGCGAGTCCATCTCCGGTAGTGGCGTCGCCGAGCAGAGCGTGAACCGCGAAATTCAGGGCAAGAACCAGTTCGGCCACTGTCGCGTGCGCGTGGAACCCATCGAAGGTAGCCCGGAAGTTCGTGTGGAAGTGGCGAAGAAAGATCGCGGCATCCCTGCGGAGTTCTACGCCGCCGCCGAGAAGGGGATCCAGGACTCTGTCCCGGGTGGCGCCCTCGCCGGCTACCCCTTCATCGGCATCAAGGCCATCATCGAAGAGATCAAGTACAGCGAGCTGGACTCCAACGAAGTCGCCTACGTCATCGCCGGTTCCCAGGCCTTCAAGGAGGCCTGCCAGAAGGCCGGACTGGTCCTGATGGAGCCTCTGATGGCCCTCGAGGTGACCACCCCCTCAGACTTCGCTGGAGACGTCATTGCCGACGTGAACGCCAAACGAGGCCAGATCTTAGGCATCGAGCCAAAGGCCAGCAAGGACGTGCTGAAGGCGGAGGTTCCCCTGGCGGAGATGTTTGGCTACAGTACCCAACTCCGGTCTAAGACCCAGGGGCGAGCGAGCTTCACTCTGTCTTTCCGCCGTTACGAGCGCCTTGCGCCGCAGCAGGCCAAGGCGGTTCTTCAGAAGAGGGGCATTTTCGTCTGAGCATTTTGAGGTCAACTGGCCTCAATAAAAAATACACGGCCAGGTACTTTACAAAGGCCCGGTCTTACCTTATTTTTCCGAGACACAATTTTGGGAGCTAGCATGAAGACCAATAAGCTGAGAATCAAGCTGCGTGCTTACGATTTTAACATCCTCGACGCCTCCGTTCAGGAAATCGTGCAAACAGCTAAAAACACAGGCGCTCGCGTTGCCGGTCCGATCCCTCTGCCAACAGAGATCAACCGTTACACCGTTCTCCGTTCACCTCACATCGACAAAAAGTCTCGTGAACAGTTCGAGATGCGCACTCACAAGCGCCTCGTGGACATCATCGAGCCAACTCAACAGACGGTTGATAGCCTTATGAAGCTCGACCTGTCTGCCGGCGTTGACGTAGAAATCAAGTACTAGTATAAATCTCGAACTTTATTCGAGTTAGATACATTTTATTAACCATGAATGCATCCCTGTGAAGGGGTGATGCTGTGGAGGTCCAATGTCAGAGGCTACTGTTAGTCTGCCTGCCATTTACGGAATCAAGGCAGGCATGACGCGGATTTTCGACACGAATGGGAACCATGTTCCTGTGACTGTTGTAAAACTCATTCCAAACGTCATTTCCCAAGTAAAAACCCAAGAGAAAGACGGCTACGCTGCCTACCAGGTCGCGTACCATGAGAAGCGCGAGTCGCTCCTCACGAAGCCCGTCAAAGGTCAGCTCAAGAAAGCTGGCATTTCTCAGAACCTCACTCATTTCTCTGAAGTGAAAGTTGAGAACGCTGCGACTGACGCCGTCGGTAAGCACGTGGGTGTTGATGAGTTTACTCCCAACACTTTCGTCGACGTCACCGGTACCTCGAAGGGTAAAGGTTTCCAGGGTGTCATGAAGCGCTACAACTTCCAGGGTGGTCCAGCCTCTCACGGCTCACACTTCCACCGTCGCCCAGGTTCGATCGGCTGTCGCGCAACTCCTGCCCGCGTTTTCGCTGAGAAGAAGATGCCAGGCCAGATGGGTAACGAAACAGTCACAGTTCAAAACATTCAAGTGCTCGAAGTGAACACCCAAGAGGGCTACATGCTCATCAAGGGTTCAGTTCCCGGGTCTAAGAACGGCTTCATTCGGATCGCGAAAGCGGTCAAGAAGGCGTGAGGGGGACTACCATGACTGAAATCGCAATCCTCAACTCAAAGTTCGAAAAAGCCGGTGCGCTCAAGACGGAAGTTGCACTCACTGCAGAGACCGTGAACGTTCCCGTCGTTCACCAGGTTGTGAAGGCGCTCCTCGCTGGTCGTCGCCAGGGTACAGCCGCCACGAAGAACAAAGCTCTTGTTTCGGGCGGCGGTAAGAAGCCGTTCAAGCAGAAGGGCACTGGTAACGCACGTCAGGGTTCAAAGCGCTCTCCGCTTATGCCCGGCGGCGGTACCGTTTTCGGCCCACAGCCACGTAGCTACGAGCAGAAGATCAACAAGAAGGTGATGAACGGCGCTATCCAGTCGATCATCGCTGACAAGCTCCAAGCTGGTAAGCTCATCGTCGTCGACAAGCTCGACTCGAACGGTAAGACGAAAGACATGTTCAAGACGCTCAACTCGCGCAAGCTCCTGCCTGCGCTCGTTGTGACGAATGAGCAAAACGATAAGGTTGGCCTCGCTGTTCGCAATCTTGCGCGCGCCAAGTATGCCCCGGTTTCTGGCTTCTCTGTTTACGAAGCAGTGAAGTTCGAAAACCTGGTCATCGAGAAAGCCGCCCTTGAAACTCTTCTCAACAGGCTGGTGTAAGATGTCAGGTCTCGAAAACGTATTGATTAAGCCATTGTTAACTGAAAAGAGCTCCAAGGAGACTGAGGCGACAAACCGCTACAGCTTCCTTGTTAACCTCAAGTCGAATAAGAACCAGATCAAGCAAGCTGTTGAGAAGTTCTTCGATGTAAAGGTCCTGAGCGTCCGCACATCCGTCATGCCCGGTAAGCCAAAGCGCGCCGGCACGAAAGGTGGCATGAAGAAGAGCTCATCCTCTAAGAAGGCATGGGTTCAGGTTCAGGACGGTCAGAAGATTGAGTTCTTCAAAGGTATTTAAGGAAAAGGTTTTACCATGACTACCCTTAAGAAATTTAAACCCACTTCACCATCTCTTCGTCAGATGGCTGTTGTTACGGGTGAACTTACGAAAGGCGCTAAGCCACTAAAAAGCTTGCTTAAGCCGAAAAAGTCCAAAGCTGGCCGTAACAGCCAGGGGCGCATCACCACGCGTCACCACGGCGGCGGGGCAAAGCAGAAGTACCGTGTCGTTGATTTCAAGCGGAATAAACTTGATATCCCCGCCACGGTTCACACGATCGAGCATGATCCAAGCCGCACATGTAACATCGCTTTGGTTGTGTACGCTGATGGTGTTAAGAACTACGTTCTTGCGCCCGTTGGACTCAAGGTCGGTGACGTGATCATCGCTTCAGATGCTGCTGATATCAAAGCGGGCAACTCGAAGCTGTTGAGCGATATCCCCATTGGTACCCTTGTTCACAACGTTGAACTCAAGCCCGGTGCTGGCGGTCAGATGGCACGTTCTGCTGGTGCTTACGCACAACTGATGGCCAAAGAGGGTGAGTTCGCTCTCCTTCGCTTGCCTTCTGGCGAGCTTCGCAAGGTCAAGTCCAACTGTCGCGCAACAATCGGACAAGTTGGTAAGATCGAACACGAACTCGAGAAGATCGGCAAAGCTGGTAAAAATCGTCACCGCGGTATTCGCCCAGCTGTTCGTGGTGTCGTGATGAACCCCGTTGATCACCCGCATGGTGGTGGTGAGGGACGTACATCAGGTGGTCGCCACCCTGTTACTCCTTGGGGTATGGCAACGCGCGGATACAAGACACGCAAGAATAAGCGTACAGACAAATTTATTGTTAAACGTCGTAAGTAAGAGAGGAAAAAATGGCACGTTCACTAAAGAAAGGCCCTTTCGTAGACACTTACCTCTACGACAAGGCTGCAGAGGCAAAGAAAGATCAGAAGGGCAACAAGGTTATCAAAACCTGGTCTCGTCGTTCAATGATCGTTCCAGATTTCATTGGTCTGACCTTCGCTGTGCATAACGGAAAGAAATTTGTACCAGTTTATGTAACCGATAACATGATCGGTCATAAGTTTGGTGAGTTTGCTGAAACCCGCACTTTCAAAGGCCACTCGGCTGACAAGAAAGTGGAAAGCAAATAGAGGGAACCAAAATGATCACAGTAAAAAACAACAACGTTCAGATTACAGCGCGCAAGGTTCGTGGCGTTGCTGATCTCATTCGTCGCAAGAAAGTGGAGGAGGCCCTGAAGATCCTCCGCTTCTCAGAGAAGAAAGAAATCGCCATCATCCTTTCCAAGCTGATCAACAGCGGTCTAGCGATTGCTTCAGAGTCTAAGAAGTACGACCTCGACAATCTCACGGTTGATATCGTGAAGGTTGATGAGGGTCCACAGCTCAAGCGGATTATGCCACGTGCCCAGGGCCGTGCGTACCGCATCAGCAAGAAATCGAGCTACGTCACTATTGGTCTTAAAGAAGCTTAAAAGGGGAATCTAAGCATGGGACAAAAAGTACAGCCTACCGGTTTCCGCCTCGGCTACATCAAGACTTGGCACTCCAACTGGTACGTTAAAAATAATTACGCAACGATCTTCCAGCAAGATCTTGCGATTCGTAACTACATCGACACCGAGCTCGCACAGGCTTCAATCGCCAAGACTGAGATCACGCGCACAGCTGATCAGGTCAAGGTGACTGTCTACTCTGCTAAGCCAGGTGTCGCTATCGGCAAGAAGGGCACAGGGATCGAGAAGATCCGCGCGGATCTCAAAAAGATCACAAACTGTCCTTTATTTTTCAACATCGCTGAGGTAAAGCGTCCTGACGCAGAAGCCAAGTTGATTGCCGAGAATATCGCCCAGCAACTTGAAAAGCGTGTTGCGTTTCGTCGTGCCATGAAAAAGGTCATGACGTCGGCATTCCGCTCAGGAGTTAAGGGTATCAAGGTTAAGTGTTCGGGTCGCCTCGGTGGAGCTGATATCGCTCGTACCGAAGGTTATTCTGAGCGCAAAGTCCCTCTTCACACCTTGCGTGCTGACATCGATTACGCCACTGCCCTAGCTAAAACAGCTTACGGCATCACTGGCGTTAAGGTGTGGGTATACAAGGGTGAGATTTACAAGTAAGGATTCGAGGTTTTTATGCTGAGCCCGAAAAGAGTTAAATTCAGAAAGATGCAGAAAGGCCGTATGACAGGCGCTGCCCACACAGGTAACGGAATCACTTTCGGTGACTTCGCCCTTCAGGCAGTATCCTGCGGCTTTATCACTAACCGCCAGATCGAAGCTGCGCGTATCGCCATTTCTCGTGAAACGAAGAAGGGCGGTAATATGTGGATTAAGGTCTTCCCGGATAAGTCCCTCACGAAAAAGCCCGCGGAAGTTCGCATGGGCAAAGGTAAGGGCTCGCCAGAAGAGTGGGTTGCTGTTATTAAGCCAGGGCGTGTTCTTTTTGAAGTCGCCGGTATGACCAAGGAAGAAGCCGATAAGGCGCTTCGCCTTGCGAAGTACAAGCTTCCCGTTCGCACTCGTATCGTATCTAAAGCGGATCTAGAGCGTGAGGGACATGTTCCTCCACGTGCCCAATAAGTAGAGGTATCTATGATGAAGTATTCTGAAGCAGCGAAAATGAGCGCGAAAGACATCAAAGAGAAAGTCGCTGTATTGAAGACTGAGATGTTTAACGCCAAGTTTTCTAAGCACACTGTAGGCGTGGAAAAGCCACACCTCAAGCGCGCACTCAAGAAAGACATCGCTCGTCTTCTTACTGCGCTTAACAGCAAAAAGAACTAAGGCGGAACCATGAGTGAAGTAGCAAACAAAACCAAGCGCAAGTTAACTGGCCTTGTCGTAAGCGACAAGTCGTCAAAAACGATTGTGGTGAAGGTCGAGAGCAAGAAGATGCACCCGAAGTATCACAAGTTCGTAACGCAATCTAAGAAGTTCCACGCCCACGATGAAGAGGGCAAGGCGCAGGTCGGAAACGTTGTGACTATCGTTGAGTCACGCCCACGTTCCGCCCTGAAGCGCTGGGAACTCGTAGCAGTAGTGAAGTAAGGAGAGGTGCACAGTGATTCAGCAACAATCTAATCTTATTGTGGCCGACAACTCCGGCGCCAAAACTGTCCAGTGTATCAAAGTCCTGGGCGGCTCGAAGCGTATGTCTGCAAACATTGGCGACGTTATCGTCGTAGCTGTTCAGCAGGCTATCGCCGGGGGCAAGGTGAAGAAAGGTGATGTAAAGCGAGCTGTAATCGTTCGCACCGTCTTCCCTATTAAGCGTGAAGACGGAACAACTATCACCTTCGACGAGAACTCGTGCGTGATTCTCTCAAACGAGACAGATCCCGTAGGGACTCGTATCTTTGGCCCGGTTGCCCGCGAACTGCGAAACAAGAATTTTACTAAAATCTGTTCACTTGCTCACGAAGTGCTCTAAGGGGAACGTATCATGCAAAAGCTCAAGCTTAATGACACAGTAGTCGTCCTCGCAGGCAAAGACAAAGGCAAGCAGGGCAAGATCAAAGACATCAACTGGAAAACGAATCGTGTTCTTGTCGAGGGCGTAAATCTCGTCAAGAAAGCGATGAAGCCAACACAGCAAAACCCCCAGGGTGGTATTGTTGATCTTGAGAAGGCTATCCACATCAGCAATGTTGCCGTGGCCGACCCTAAGACTGGCAAGCCGACTCGTGTGAAGGTTGCAGATAAAAACGGTAAAAAAGTTCGCGTCGCAAAATCTGGCGCGGATATCAAGTGATGGAGTGACCAATGGCAGCTCGACTTAAGTCTCTTTACGAGACTGAATACAAGAAAAAAATGATGGAAAAGTTCAAATACGCGAACGTCCATCAAATCCCAAAGCTCGAGAAAATCATTGTTAACAGCGTTACCCGTGACGCGGTTAGCAACGGTAAAATCGTCGATAGCGTCGTAGAGGAAATCTCAACAGTGACCGGCCAAAAGCCTGTTGTTGCGCGCGCGAAAAAATCCATCGCGTCGTTCAAGCTGCGTGAGGGTCAGGCTATCGGTGCCTTCGTCACTCTTCGCGGTGAGCGCATGTACGAGTTCTTGGATCGTCTTATTAATTTCTCTCTCCCGCGCGTTAAAGACTTCCGTGGTCTTTCTCCTAAGGGTTTTGACGGCAAGGGTAATTACACCATGGGCCTCAAAGAGCAGATCATCTTCCCTGAAATCAATTATGATAAAATTGATAAAGTTCGCGGAATGGGAATTAGCTTCGTAACGACAGCTGTTAATAATGAAGAAGGCCGTGAACTCCTAAAGATGTTCGGCATGCCTTTCCGGGAGAAGTAAGATGGCTAAAATTAGCTCTGTAATCAAAAATAAGAAACGCGAAAAATTGGGCCTCAAGCTTGCCCCAAAGCGCGCCGAACTTCGCAAGGCTTCTCTCGACGAAAAGCTTTCAGAGTCTGAGCGTGAGGCAGCTCGTCAAAAGCTCCAGAAGCTCCCTCGTAACGGCAACCTTAACCGTGTTCGCAATCGTTGTGAACTCACTGGTCGTCCACGTGGCGTTTACCGCGATTTTAAGCTTTGCCGTAACAAGTTCCGCGAGCTGGCGCTCCAGGGTCTCATCCCTGGCGTGACCAAAGCCAGCTGGTAAGAGGAGAAAATATTATGATGACCGATCCTATTTCAGATCTGCTCACCAGAATTCGCAACGCGAACAAAGCTGGTCTAGATAAAGTTGATATCCCAGCCAGCAAGATCAAGGCTGGCATTTGCAAGGTCCTAAAGGACGAGGGCTTCATTAAGTCCTTCAAAATTATTGCAAAAGGTCCGGCTGACATCACAATCCGTGTCGCGCTTAAGGAAGGTGCACTTGTTGGCCTTCAGCGCATATCTAAGCCCGGTCTTCGTGTTTATAAGGGTTACCAAGACATGCCGCGGGTTTTGAGCGGCTTGGGTGTCTCTGTTGTTTCAACTTCAGTCGGCCTGATGTCGTCACGCAAAGCCAAAGCTATGAAGCTGGGCGGCGAGATCATCTGTAACGTCTGGTAAGAGGAAAGTTTTATGTCACGTATTGGAAAAAAGCCGATCGCAATTCCTGAGAAAGTGGAAGTCAAAATCGCCGGCACAACTGTCGACGTTAAAGGCCCGAAGGGCCAGCTCACCTATAGCTTCAATAGCCAAGTTAAGGTTGAGAAGAAAGACAAGGTTGTTGAGGTTACTGGAACGAACGACCGCATTGGTCGCTCTCTCTGGGGTCTCACTCGGACAATCGTTGGTAACATGGTCACCGGCGTTTCAACTGGCTTTAAGAAAGAGCTAGAGTTTAATGGTGTTGGTTACAAGGCAGCTGTCGCAGGTCAAACTCTTCAGTTGAGCCTGGGTTACTCTCACCAAATCGACTACAAGCTCCCGAAGGGCATCGAAGTTAAGGTGAACAAAAACGTTATCGAAGTCCACGGTGCCGACAAGGAGCTGGTTGGTTTCGTTGCGGCTGAGATCCGTGCTTACCGTCCTCACGAGCCGTACAAGGGCAAGGGCCTGAAGTACGTCGGTGAGAAGGTGATCCGTAAAGCCGGCAAGACTGGCGCGAAGAAATAATTAATTGGGTGGTGAACTATGAGAAAAGTACTCGGTAAAATTAAAAATCCGACGAAAGCAAAAGAATACCGTCGCCGTCTTTCGATTCGTAAGAAGGTAGAAGGAACTGCAGATCGTCCACGTGTATGCGTGACTAAGACAAACAAGCACCTGCGTGTCCAGGCTGTTAACGACCTCACGAACACAACTCTCTTTTCTGTGCAGACGTACGGAAAGACTCGTGTTGCTGAGTCCGGAAACGCCGAAGGCGCGAAAAAGGTTGGCGCTGCCGTCGCCGCTAACTTGAAGAAGGCTAACGTTAGCGTCGCAGTCTTCGACCGTAGCGGAAAGCAGTATACTGGCGTGATCAAGGTTCTCGCGGATGCAATCCGTGAAAGCGGCATCCAACTTTAAGAGAGGCTGAAATGTCTGAAGAAAATCAAAACAACGAAGTTGAATCAACCGAAGGTGAAGAGAAAAAGGGTCGCGGTCCCAAGCGTGGTGCTCCACGTGGAAACGACAAGCGTCCTCCTCGCCGTGAAGCCTCGTCTCAGGGTGATGGCCCGAATGTTGACCTCGAAGAGCGCGTTGTCGCTGTAAACCGAGTTGCCAAAGTCGTAAAGGGTGGCCGTCGCTTCTCATTCGCTGCACTCATCATCGTCGGCGACAAGAACGGCAAAGTCGGCTACGGCCTCGGCAAAGCCAAAGAAGTTCCTGATGCAATCCGCAAGGCTGGCCAGAAGGCTGCCAAGCGCATGATCAAGGTTCCTATTGAAAACGGAACAGTTCCTCACGAGATCCTTGGTAACTTCGGTGCAGGCAAAGTTCTGATCAAGCCTGCAGGCGAAGGTACGGGGATTAAAGCTGCTGGTGCCTGCCGTTCGATTTTGGAACTCGCGGGTGTACGTAACGTACTTACGAAATCTCTTCGTGGTAGTAACCCGCACAACATCGTGAAAGCCACTTTCACGGCGCTCAAGGGCTTGCGCTCAGTTGAAGAAATCGCGAATGCTCGTAACGTTGAGACTAAAGGTCTTCGCGCTCGTGCAAAGACTAAAGCCAAGGCTTGAGGTTTACCATGTCAAAGCAAATTACAGTTAAGCTTAAGAAAAGTGTGATCGCCTGCACGGACAAGCAGAAGGCGACAGTTAGAGGTCTGGGTTTGCGCCGTATCGGTTCAACTAAGACTTTGGAAAACACCCCGTCGGTACGTGGAATGATCAAGCAGGTCATCCACATGGTCGACATTTTGAAATAGAGGTCCGGTATGTTGAATCTGAATAATCTTAAGAGCCCCAAGGGCGCTCACAAGAACATCAAGCGTATCGGCCGAGGCCAAGGTTCCGGCCAAGGAACCCAGGCAGGTAAAGGTCATAAGGGTCAGAAGGCTCGCACTGGCGGCGGTATCCGTATCGGTTTCGAGGGCGGTCAAATGCCTCTTTACCGTCGTCTGCCGAAGGTCGGCTTTAATAACGCGGCGTTCGCAAAGTCTTTCACCGTTGTGAACCTTGAGAAAATCGCTGAGAAATTTAACGGTGAAGTCGTTACTCGCGAATCACTGGTTGAAAAAGGCTTTTTGAGCGGCAAAAATAAGAGCCTGCCGATTAAAGTACTTGCGAAAGGTGAGTTCAGCAAAGCTCTGACTTTCAAGGGTATTGAGAAATTCTCGGCAAAAGCCCAAGAACTTATCACCAAGGCTGGTGGGAAGATCGTTAACGAGTAATCTCGTAAGGAAGCGTGATGTCCAATAACCTTTCAAAGCTTGAAGAACTCAAGAAGAGACTTTTTTTCACAATTTTGATGCTCGGCGTGTACCGAGTAGCTACGCAGGTCCCGACTCCGGGAGTTGATGGCGGAGCCCTCGCATCGTTTTTTGGTGGAATGAAAGGTTCAGTTTTCGGTGTTTTTAATACTTTTAGTGGTGGTGCCCTTGAGCGTTTCTCTGTGCTCGCTCTGGGCATCATGCCTTATATTACCTCTTCAATCATCTTCAGCCTCCTGTCCTACTCGATACCAGCTTTGTCTGAAATTCAGAAAGAGCCAGAGGGACACAAGAAAATCAATCAGTATACCCGATACGCTACTGTGTTGCTTTGTATTTTCCAGGGCTACGGCTTGGCAGTAGGACTTGAAAGCATTCGCAGTCCGAACAGTGGTTTGCCGGTTGTGATCGATCCAGGTTACGCTTTTAGATTTCTGACCGTGATTAGTCTTATGGCTGGCACTATGTTTGTTATGTGGCTGGGTGAGCAAATCACTGAGCGCGGTATCGGAAATGGAATTTCTCTCGTAATTTTTGCAGGTATTGCAGCGGGGATTCCAACCGGCATGCGTGACACGCTAAACCTCCTTTCAAATGGTGAAATTTCGGTTGCAAAGCTTCTCATTGTCCTCGCTGTGATGCTGGTGTCTTTCTGGCTCATCATCTATATCGAGCGTGCATTTAGAAAAGTTCCAGTGCAATACGCGAAACGTGTTGTGAACAATCGGGTGTTTGGTGGCCAGTCGACGCATCTTCCTATTAAGGTAAACATCTCTGGAGTCATGCCTCCAATCTTTGCGTCAGCATTGCTTGGTTTTCCGACAACCATCGCGCAATTTGTTCCGGCAGATAGTGTAGCGAAGAACTTCTTCACAGATATTGAGCAGATGATTGCTCCAGGCAGGCTCTTGTACAACGTAGTCTTTATTGGCTTGATCATTTTCTTTGCTTATTTCTACGCATCGATTCAGTTCAAGACAGGAGATATCTCTGAGAACCTGCGTAAGCACGGTGGTTTCATCCCTGGAATCCGTCCTGGAGAGCAAACCGCGCAGTTCCTTGAGACGATTGTTAGCCGCCTAACGTTGGTGGGAGCAATTTACGTAGCTCTGATCTGCATCATGCCTGCCATTTTGTTTAACTATGCAAAAGTTCCCTTCTATTTTGGCGGGACCTCACTGTTGATTCTCGTTGGTGTTGCTATTGATACGATGGCCCAGGCGGAGAGCTTCATGATTTCTCAGAGATTTGATTCGGCATACAAAGTGCGAGGCAAATTCTCTGGCGCTAAAAGGTTCTAGGGATGAAGCATCTTATCTTTATTGGCGCCCCTGGCTCAGGCAAGGGTACACAAGCCGCGAAGCTTGTAGCCGATAAGGGGTGCAAGCACATTTCCACCGGAGATCTTCTGCGAGCAGAGATCGCCAAAGAGTCTGAGCTCGGCAATAAAGTTAAGTCCGTACTTGATGCAGGGGCACTCGTTTCCGATGACCTGGTCATCGAGCTCATCCACGCTAATTCTAACCTCGATGGCCATAGCTATATCTTTGACGGCTACCCGCGCAATCTCGCTCAAGCACAGACTTTGGACAGAGAAGTTCTCAAGGGACGTGACAGCCTAGCCGTTTACTTCGAAATTGATCTCGTGAAACTTATCGGACGGCTCACAAACCGTCGCACATGCAAGGGCTGCGGAGCCATCTATAACCTTGTCAGTCACCCGCCAAAAACGCATGGTGTGTGTGACAAGTGCGGAAGTACGAATCTCGTACATCGAGATGATGATAAGGAAGACGTCATTCGCAATCGCATGAGCGTTTACACAGAAAATACGCAGCCGGTCCTTGATTATTATAAGAAAACAAGCCGTCTCATGACGGTAAATGCAGAAAACAGTATTGAGCAACTTTATCAGTTGATTGCGAACAAACTCTAACGCGCGGCCGGGAAATCCGGTTGCCAAGAGAATCGTGTTTAGTTATAAAGTCGCTTACTTTTTAGTGGAAAAATGATGTCTGAAGCGCAAGATACCATCGAAGTCGAGGGGCAGGTTCTCGAGTTACTCCCTAACACACGGTTTAGGGTTAAACTGCCAAATGGTCACGTGGTGTTAGCACACATCAGTGGCAAGATGAGAATGAACTATATCAAGATCCTTCCCGGGGACAAGGTCGTTGTTGAAATTAGTAAATACGACCTAGATAAGGGCAGGATTATTTTTAGAAGCAAAGGTTAGAAACTATGAAAGTACGTTCATCAGTAAAAACAATCTGTAAGGACTGCAAAGTGGTCAAGCGCAAAGGCGTTTTGCGTGTGATCTGTAAAGGCAATCCGAAACACAAGCAACGTCAAGGTTAGGAGACGAGAACATGGCACGTATTCTTGGTGTTGACCTTCCCCGTAATAAAGCAATGAAAATTGCCATCCGCGCTCTCTACGGCGTGGGTCCTAAAATCGGTGCGGAAGTGTTGGCGAAAGTCGGAATCAACCCCGAAAAAAACTCAAACGACGTTACCGAAGAAGAGACTCAGCAGATCCGTGCTGCTCTCGAG